>JAZQDS010000052.1:0-5949 GCA_045546895.1 Eubacteriales bacterium
CAAGGAGTTGGGTCTAGTCATTGTCTTCCTAAGACCGCTTGGCCTCCGACTTATTGGCGGATGTTTTTCCCTATGAGGAGCAGAAGCTGCTGAATCGGCGGCTGACAGACGGCGTTGTTGAGCTGGGGCTTGCTTTGAGCCTTAAAATGGCAGAGAGCGGCATTCGCAATACCCTCGGCTATGCCGATTATGAGCATCTGCTCAATTGCAAAAGCATCGGCAATGCGGCGGAATGGCTGCAGCATACCGCCGATTTCGCTATGAATCCCATGCCCGACCGCGGCACCTTGGAGCAAACCCTCTCTAATCTGGATGCGGCGGCTTTGCAGGGCGGCGCGCTCTATATTATTACATCCATGCCGCCCGAGGATCTGGAACGTTCGGCAGCGGACTATCTGCGCGGGCTGAATTGCAGCCTGAATTATCTGGTTCTTCGCCCCGAGGAGGAAGCGCCTCGCGGGGAGAATATGAAGATCATTACCCTGCGGGAATTGGAGGAACATAAACGATGAAAAAACATCAAAAACCCATTCCCGCAGTCGTTCATACCGAAATGAGCAGCAAGGGGCGTACAACCTCTGTTTTCTTTGAAATTTTGCTGCTGTATTTGGGAATGCTGGGCTATATTTTTTGCAATGTTACCGCGCTGGGGCTGAAGGATTTCTGGCTGCCGGCGGTATTGATTGCAACCCTGCCCTTTGCCGCAATGATTTTCATTGTTTGGTATAAGCGGGTATTTTTTGCGGTATTGGGCGGTATCGCGGGCATTTCCCTGCTGGCCTTTCCCATCACCTTTCCGCTCTACGGTATGCTGGCAAGATCCATCGAGATTTTTTATAATTACATCATCCACCTGCTGACCTTGCAGAAGGGCTATGAGCATTATGAGAGCTATATGTCGATGGATCTGACCTCTGTTTTAAAGGATCCTTTGGAATTGAGCAGCAGCCTTTATGCTGCGTTGATCGTTCTTGCGCTGATTGCCGCCGTATTCTTTGCGCTGGCATTGTTTCGGCGGGTGCCGATCATGGTCGCATTTATTGTTCCTGCGCTGACCCTGATCCCCTTCTTTTATTACGGCATTGTTCCGCATTATGCGGCGCTGGCGCTTTTCCTTTCGGCGCTGATCGGCTGCTATGGCCAAAGCGTTACCCAGCATCTGGAGCGCAGCAGGCGCCGCAAGGAGCGGCGGCTGCTGAAGGCAACGGAAGAAAAGAAGACTAAAAAAGCAAAAAAAGAGAAAAAAGCAAAAAAACCGCGTAGATTCCTGAATGCCGAGCAGCGGCTCTCCTTTGCGGCGGGCCATGGCAGCTTTGGCATAACGGTTACGGCGGTAATGCTTCTGATTACCCTCTCGGTGGCGGGGCTGATCTATTCCCGCCCGATTTTGCAGCTGGATCAGGTGCGCATTGCGATTGATCGTGCTGCTCAGCAATCAACCAATGCCCTCTTTCGCCATAATTTTGAGGAGCGGCTGAAAGTTGCGGGCTATATAGAGGATGGCGAATATCTGAGCATGGATGTTCCCAAATGGCGCGGGCTGAAGGTCAGCGAGGTGGTAACCAATACCGAAAATCCCATCTACCTGCGTTATCGCACCATGCTGGATTTGAATAAGGAAGGCTGGAGCCTGCCCGATGAGGAATATCAGGAAACCTTGGAGAGCGAGGTTGGAATTGATTTTTGCGAATATACGCAATATTATGAATTCCTGAAATTAACCGCTGCCTCAGGCGATCCCCTTGAAGCGGGGCTGGATAGCAGCGAGAGCGAGGAAGAGGGCTATTATTCCGATCAGGTAACGGTAAAGCCGTTTTATAAAGCGAGCAACTATCTTGGCCTGCCCGCCGGCTGCACCTCGGTTTCGCCGCTGAGCGATTATGAGGAGCTGATCCGCTCGGGTGATACCCTGCTTTACCATAAGAAAAATGCAGGGAATAAGATTTACGGCTATACCGTAAGCGCTCCGTATTTGAATAATAAAACCTTTCAAACGAATTTTACTTCTGTGCAGCAGCAATATCTGCAGATGCGGGGGCAGCATTCCTCCAATAATCTTTACCTGAATCAGGAGCAGTCGTACAGCCTTTTTGCCTTCCGTAATAATACCGAGCTGCCCGCGGAGGTAACGCAGATGGTATTGCCGCTGGCGCAGGAGATTACCGCGCCCTATACCGAAAAATTTGAGCGTGTTCAGGCGCTGGAGCGGTATTTCCGCTCGGAATATAAATATTCCGATGCCCGCCAGCGGCTGATGCTGCAGGATGGTACGGTAGCCGATTCCTTTGATCAGCTTTATTATTTCCTTTATGAAAATAAAAAGAAGGAAGGCTATTGCACCCTCTTTGCATCCGCCATGACCGCCATGGTAAGAAGCCTTGGCTATCCTGCGAGGGTGGTCACCGGCTATTATGTTGAGCCCGAATATTTGGGGGATGATCGCTATGGCGCACCAATCTATGATAAGGATTATCATGCTTGGGTAGAGGTTTATTTCGATGGCGCAGGCTGGCTGCGCTTTGATCCGACCCCCGGCTTTGATGGGATGCGCAATTATTATCTGCTGAAAATGATCGATGAGAATAAGCTGGATGAGATTCGCCCCAATGTGAAGGTTGAATATTATCAATACGGATATATTGAATATCCCAAGGAGCTGCCCGATCCTACCTATGAAGAGGAGGAATGGGATCCCTTTAAGCAGCTGACCGATGAGGAGCTGCGGCTGAAAATGTTGATTCGGATTTTGCTGATTGCATTGCAGGTCTTGATTGTGATCGCGCTGCTGGCGGGCTTGCTGCTGATTAATCGGCTGCAATACCGAAGCGCCTTGAAGAAGCTGCGCAGCTTGCCGCCGGGCAAGGCGGTGGAGAGGGGATATTATTATATCCTGCGGCTGATGCAGCTGCGCCGTTTCAAATTCTTTGAGGGCGAGCTGCTGGAGGATTTCGCCGTTCGCGCCGATAATTTGCGGCTGGCAGAGCTGCCGCTTCGTCCGATTATTCCCATTTTGCAAAAGCGGCTTTATTCCGAATTGGAAATCAGCGAAGAGGAGCGGGCCGCGGTCGCCGATTATGTGGAGGCGCTGAATAAAGCTGCCTTCCGCCGCCGCAATCCGCTGCGGGCCTTCTGGTATCGGCTGACCTTCCGGAAAAAGCCCGACTATAAAAAGATGATTTGGAAGTTTAAATGAAACGATTTGAGATAAGCGCCAATGATGCCGATCAGCGGCTGGATAAATTTATAAAGAAGGTGGCGGGTAATTTAAGCCCCTCCCTGATGTATAAATATCTGCGCAAAAAGGCAATTAAAATTAACGGTAAACGGGCGGAGGGAAATTCCCGCCTTGCGATCGGCGATGTGGTTGAAATGTATATCAACGATGAATTTTTCACCGAGAAAAGCGATGATTTTCGCTCCATCGCCTATCGCCCCGCCCTGAGTATCGTTTATGAAGATGAAAATCTGATGCTGATCGATAAAAAGGCGGGGGTGCCGGTTCATGCCGATGATCATGGCAGCAGGGATACCCTCATTAATCATGCTTTGCTTTATCTTTATGAAAAGGGAGAATATGATCCCGCTGCGGAGCATTCCTTTACCCCTGCCCTCTGCAATCGGCTGGATAAAAATACCGGCGGGATTGTAATCGTCGCTAAAAACGCGGCGGCGGGCAGAATGCTTTATGAGATTATCAAGCAGCGGCTGATCGAAAAGCGCTATCTTACCCTGCTTTTGGGGCGGCTGCCTCAAAAGGAGGCAGTATTGCGGGCCTACCTGCGCAAGGATGCCAAGGAAAATAAGGTGGAGATCATAGATCAGCCTCGCGATGGTTTTAAGGAGATTATTACCGGCTATCGCGTTTTAAAGGAAGGGAAGGGGCTTTCCTTGGTGGAGGTGGATCTGATTACCGGCCGTACCCATCAGATCCGCGCCCATTTTGCCCATATCGGCCATCCGGTTGCGGGCGATATGAAATATGGGCTTGCCGCTGCCAATCGGGGGCTGCCCTTCCGCCATCAGGCGCTTTATGCCTATTCGCTGGAATTCAAGCTTCCGGAGGCGCATCCGCTGGCTTATCTTAACGGAAAAACCTTCCGCTGCAAGCAGATTTATTTTCAAGATTATCTGGAAAAATAATAAAAACCCGCCTCGGGCATCCCGGGGCGGGGCTTTTTTGGTATGGACTACAAAAAAGATATTTTTGCTGCTTTTGCGGATGAATTCGAACTCTTACGGTTTTTAGTGAAAACATTTGCTTGCGCTCACGGTGAAATAATTTACTCCGTAAATTGTGAAATTTAATGCCGACGCATCAAGTGAAATTAAATCCATCCACTCGCCGTCGAGGCGAATTTCACACGCCGCAGGCGTATTTCATAACGCGAAGCGTTATTTCACAAATCCCGCAAGGGATTTATTTCATTGAAAAGACCCCACACTTGTCGTAGACAAATGTGGGGTCTTTTCTGGCTGGGATAGCAGGACTCGAACCTGCGGAATGACGGAGTCAGAATCCGTTGCCTTACCAGCTTGGCTATATCCCAACGGCAGATAGTATTATAACAAAGAATTTTCCATTTGTAAAGTAAAATTTTGAATAAATATAAAATTATTTTTTATTAGCGTTGACATAATAGGGGAAAACGGATATAATTTAAAGGTAGGAATTTTTTAAATTTTAAGTAAAGGTGAATGCATTGAGAAAAAGCAAACGCTATATTGGCAAACATACCAAGCATAGTCATGCGGCGGAGCGGGCAGCAAGCGAGCGCAAGCCGATGAAGCCTTGGGCTAAATATTTGATCACATTGGGAATTTCGGTGGTAACAGAGGCGGCATTGGTTTTGTTTTTCCTTTATGGGCCTATTTCCTTTTTCCGCGAACTGCTGATTACCTCAGCAATGACAACCCTTTCCCATCAATATTACGCTACCACCTTTTATTCGCAGGAAACCATTGATAAGGTATTGGCCAAAAATAAGGTGGAAAATCTGACCACCCTGACCGATACAAATTCTATTGATACCAATAAAAACGGGGAATGCGAAATTAAGGTTAGAAGAATTACCGGCTCTACCTTCTCCGGCTTTATTATGGAGGTCAGTGATCCTTCCTGGGTGCGGCTTGGAATTCCCCAGAATTTCGGTACCAAGGGGCAAAAAATTCCCCATTTAATTGAGGATTATGGCGCTGTTGGCGGTATTAACGGCGGCGGTTTCGGCGATGCCAACGGCTGGGGCAACGGCGGCCGCGCCATCGGCTTGGTTGTTGTTGACGGCCATACTCTTCAGGAGCCGGAGCGCTATGCGCAAAAGGTAAATGTTATCGGCTTCAATAAGAATGATGTCCTTGTTTTGGGCAGCTATAAGAAAAGCGAAATCGAGGGCTTGGATTTGCGCGATGCCTGCGAATTTGAGCCGTTTCTGATCATTAACGGGGAGCCCGCCTCTATTTCCGGCAACGGCGGCTGGGGTATGGCTCCGCGTACTGCGATCGGCCAGCGAAAGGACGGGACAGTCCTGCTGGTAGTAATTGATGGTCGTTCGGTAACCTCTGCAGGTGCAACCATGAAGCAGCTGCAGCAGGTATTGATCGATGAGGGCGCTTATAATGCAGCTAATTTGGATGGTGGATCCTCTACCGTTCTTTATTATACCGAAAAGGGCGGCGTTATGAATAATCCCAGCGGCTCCGATGCCGATGGAATGCGCTTCCTGCCCAATGCCTGGCTGGTAATTGATCCCGAAACTTATGATCCTCCCAAGGATCGCCCGCCTTATGATGAATAAAAAAATCCGCATTGCTAATGAGCAGGGTTGCTAAGGACAGTTATGTTTTATAGGAACGCTGAGCATTGCGAAGGGCAAGAGAATTGAGAGAAGTTTCGGCTTCTCTCTTTTTTCTTGCCCTTTTTTTGTTTTATGCGGTACATTCGACTATTAAACC
>JAZQDS010000053.1:0-2700 GCA_045546895.1 Eubacteriales bacterium
TCTTTTTGGCAGATTTGACGTTAGTAGCAAGACCATCGGCAACCAGCTTCTTCATAACGAAGGGCTTAAACAGCTCGATTGCCATTTCCTTCGGCAGGCCGCACTGATAAATCTTCAGCTCGGGCCCAACAACGATAACCGGACGGCCGGAATAGTCTACGCGCTTACCCAGAAGGTTCTGGCGGAAGCGGCCCTGCTTACCCTTCAGCATATCGGAGAGGGATTTGAGGGGGCGATTATTTTGGCCGGTTACGGGACGGCCGCGGCGGCCGTTATCAATCAGCGCATCCACAGCCTGCTGCAAAATCCGCTTTTCATTGCGGATAATAACCTCAGGCGCGCCCAGCTCCAGCAATCTCTTCAGGCGGTTATTTCGATTAATAACGCGGCGATAGAGATCGTTCAGATCGGAGGTGGCAAAGCGGCCGCCGTCCAGCTGAACCATCGGGCGGATTTCGGGCGGAATAACAGGGATGACATCCATAATCATCCATTCGGGACGGTTGCCGGAAAGGCGGAACGCCTCAACAACCTCAACCCGCTTTACCAAACGGCTCTTTTTCTGGCCGCTGGCGGTTTTCAGCTCTTCCTTCAACTCCGCAGAAAGTTGATCGAGATCGATCTCGCTGAGCAGCATCTTGATGGCCTCGGCGCCCATCAGCGCCTTGAAATCATCCTCATAACGCTCGGTATACTGCGCATATTCGGTATCATTAAGGATCTGCTTTTTCATCAGCGGGGTGTTGCCGGGATCAACAACGATATAAGAATCGAAATAAAGAACCTTTTCCAGATCCTTGGGAGAAACCTCCAGCATCAGACCCATGCGGGCGGGAATCCCCTTGAAATACCAAATATGGGAAACAGGGGCAGCCAGCTCGATATGGCCCATCCGCTCGCGGCGAACCTTGGCTTTGGTAACCTCAACACCGCACTTTTCGCAGATCTTACCTTTAAATTTAATTCTCTTATATTTACCGCAATGACATTCCCAATCCTTGGTGGGCCCAAAGATTTTTTCACAGAACAGACCGTCCTTTTCGGGCTTCAGGGTACGGTAATTGATGGTTTCGGGCTTGGTAACCTCGCCATAAGACCATTCGCGGATCTTTTCGGGAGAGGCCAGGCCGATTTTTACGGCTTCAAACGTATTGAATTCCATATGAATTATTGACTCCTTTCGAACTTCATTCTGCTCTGCGATTATTCATCAAACAAGACGAGATCTTCGCCTTCTTCGGTTTCTTCATCGGCATTGAACAGATCGTCCTGATCGCCGCTCTGCTCTTCCTCATCGGCCCAATCCAAATTCAGATCGGCCTCCTCATCGGAATCGCTTTCGGCATCCAGGGCATTCATATCGGAGGGCTCATCATCATCATCAAACATATTTTCCATGGCGGCGCCATCCTTCGCCTTTTCACGGAAACGTGCCTCGTAGATATCGTCGTCATCATCCTCGAAGGAATCGCGCAGATCGATCTCTTCCATATTCTGATCAAGGCACTTAAAGTCAAGACCCAGAGATTGCAGCTCCTTCACCAAAACCTTAAAGGATTCGGGAATACCGGGCTCGGGGATATTCTGGCCCTTAACAATGGCTTCAAACGCCTTCACACGGCCAACAACATCATCCGATTTAACGGTAAGAATTTCCTGCAGAGTGGAGGCGGCGCCATAAGCTTCCAGCGCCCAAACTTCCATTTCACCGAAACGCTGACCGCCGAACTGCGCCTTACCACCGAGCGGCTGCTGGGTAACAAGGCTGTACGGGCCGGTAGAACGGGCATGGATCTTATCATCAACCAGATGGTGCAGCTTAAGGAAGTACATATAACCAACGGTTACCGGATTATCAAAGGGCAGACCGGTACGGCCATCGTAAAGAACGGTCTTACCATCCTCACGCTTGCCCGCTTCCTTAAGGCAGGTGCGGATATCGCTTTCCACAGCGCCATCGAAAACAGGAGTCATAACCTTCCAGCCCAATGCCTTGGCGGCATAGCCCAGATGCACTTCCAGAACCTGACCGATATTCATACGCGAAGGAACACCCAGCGGATTCAAAACGATATCCAGCGGAGTACCATCCGGCAGGAAAGGCATATCTTCCTGAGGCAGAATGCGGGAAATAACGCCCTTATTACCATGGCGGCCCGCCATCTTATCGCCAACGCTGATCTTGCGCTTCTGCGCAATATAAACGCGAACAACCTTATTTACGCCGGGAGAAAGCTCATCGCTATTCTCCTGGGTAAAGATCTTAACATCAACAACGGTACCGTATTCACCATGGGGAACGCGCAAAGAGGTATCACGCACCTCGCGCGCCTTTTCACCAAAGATGGCGCGCAGCAGCTTTTCTTCCGCGGTCAGCTCGGTTTCGCCCTTGGGGGTAACGCGGCCGACCAGAATATCGCCGGAGCGAACCTCGGCACCGATGCGGATAATACCGGAAGCATCCAGCTCCTTCAACGCATCCTCGCCGACATTGGGAACATCGCGGGTAATCTCTTCGGGGCCGAGCTTGGTGCTTCTGGCCTCAATCTCATATTCCTCAATATGAATAGAGGTATAGAGATCTTCCTTTACCAGACGCTCATTCAGCAAAACAGCGTCTTCGTAGTTATAGCCTTCCCAAGTCATAAAGCCGATCAGCATATTACGGCCGAGCGCGATCTCACCATTCTGGGTAGAGGG
>JAZQDS010000054.1:0-4629 GCA_045546895.1 Eubacteriales bacterium
TGTTTACCAAATTCCATCGGGGAATATAATTTATTAAAAAAACAGGATTTTCGCCAAGGCGAAAACCTTCTTTTATTATTTGCAATAAAAAAGACCTCCGGAGAGGTCTTTTTTATCATTAGCGGGGGCGGAAGCCGCCGCAGGTCAAGCCGGCAAGGCCGTTTTTGTTGGCGGTGCATCTGCCGTTATTGGCGCAACCGGAGCATCTCCGGCGAGCGACGGCCAATTGCTCATTCCGCTCTTTCTCTGCTTGCATCTTGGCCTCCCAAGCCTGCTTATGGGCCTGCTGCTGGGCGGCCTTGGCTTGTTGCTCCGCTGCCCGGGCCTGCTCGGCCTGCTGCCGCTCCATCTGCTGATTATGGCGGCGCTCTTCGGCTGCCTGCTGCTCCATAATAGCGGTGCGGCGGGCTTCCTCTGCCGCTCGGCGAGCCTCTGGTGCCCGGCGGGCGGCCGCTTCTTGGGCCTGCCGTTCATCATCGATTGCCAGATTCAGCGCCTCCTTATATTCATCGGCTCTGCCGCTCTTCAGGTTGGCAATGATGGGCTTAACCAGGTGGAAATATTCCGCAGAAATCACATCGATCTGCGCAATCTCTTCCGAATTCGCATCGAATTGAGCTTTGGCCTCTGCCTTTTTGTCGTGGAAGGTTTTTAAAGCTTCCTGATACTCATCATAGGCAACGCTATGAAGGGCGCTATAGATGGTCAATTCCTCCATAAAGGCATCCTTTTCCTGCTCGAAGCGGGCCAAGCCATCCCGGAAGATGCCCAATGTTTTTTCATAGAGCTTGACCGAATCATCATATGCCTTCTTTTTGGCGGCATATTTTTTCTTGCCGGAAAAGAAGAGCGCACCGGTAATGATAGATCCGAAAACACCGATGGTGGAAAGAGTGCTGAAAAACGGTGCATGGCTGATAAAAGAGATGATCAGCATCAGCGCAGTAAATCCCAGCGCGCCAAAGAAAAGAATCTTTTTGGTGCCGAGCTCCTTTTCCAGCGGCTCATAGGTCTTTTTCTCCAACGGGAAAAGGGGCATTGTTACACAAGCGGAGGGTGCTTTGGGCGGTTTGCCGCGCCCGGCGCGAATCAAGGCGACCTCGTCGAGAGCTTCGCGGACGGCGCCATGCTCATAATATTCGGTCAGCTGATGGTTCTGATCCAAAAGCTGATCCACCTGCTCCAGCTTGGCGAGCAATTCTTTGGTTGTATCGTTCATTTATTTGCCCTCCTTTTTCGCAAGGATGAAAAGCCAAGCGATCTCGATCTGGATCCCGCGCAGCGCCTCTTCGATCTCAAAAGGCTCATCGCCGATCAGATTGGCTTCGCTTGTTTCAATAAAACATTTATCATGATTTTTCAGGATGTCAACATAAGCGTTATCCTTAAATTGCGCTTGATCATAGATCCAATCGCCGGTATCGAAGGGATCGGCGATTCCATGCAGAATGGATAAAAGGATGCTGAAGTTGGCCGGCTGGTCATAGACCTTTTTGGCATTCTTCACATAAGCGATGAACGGATTCTTTGCGCCATCCAGCAGGGCGGGGAAGGCCGCATATTCCGTATTGGAAGAATGAACGGCATCGGCCAATAAAAAGGCCATACGGAAGAGGAAGGAATCCTTTTCCAGCGATTCCGCCGCGATGGTTTTTAAATAAGAATAGATAAAAACCGCGCGCTCTTCAATACCGTTGCATTTTTCGAAGGTTTCCTGCCCCTGGGCCGATAAGAACCATTGCGTATTGTTTTTAATTAATTCCATGATCCATGAGCTCCCTTTCGGTTAGTTGATGCCGAGTTCTTTGAGATAAGTAACGATCTTGGCTTGCTCTACTTCTTCACAAACCAGGTAGAAGGTTTCCAGGAAGACCTTGATGTTATGGTATTTAACCGCATTATCGGTGGCGGTGGTGCCGTTATCGTTGACCTTGGTGGCGGATTTCAGCCCAAAATTCTTTTTCAGGATCGAAACCGCTGCATTATCCTCCTTGGCGGTGGTCAGGCGGATGGTGCTGCTTTCGCCATCGTTGAAAAGAATCTCAACCAGCAGGCTCTCGTCATTTTTGCCGAGGCATTTCAGCGTTTTGGCCTGTTCGCCGATGTCATAGCGCCCCATAGTCTCCTTGTTCTCGAGGAAAATGATCTGCGAGAAGGTGTTGGAGGTGGTGACCTTCTTATCGGGCGGATTGCCCAGCGCAACGGTGCAACCCTTATGCTTGCCTTCGGTTACCTCACCATACTTTGTTGCCAAGGTGGCTCCCAATTTTTCCATAAATCCCATTTTGTACCTCTTTCTGCCGTTTAACGGCGATAAAATTTTTTGAGGGAATAAATAAATCCCTCATAATGGTGAATACTATTCAACACTACTATTGCCATTTTAGCATAAAATATAAGAAAAGTAAATAGTATTCAACAAAAAGTGAGGGATTTTTATGTTCAAGATCAAGGCCGCCGACGGCATGAATAATCTTTGCGGTCGGCGCATTGCAGAAATACGGCGATCCAAAAAGCTATCCCAGCGAAGGCTGGCAGCCATCATGCAGCTTGCAGGCTTTGATGTGGATCATTATTTCATTCGTCGGGTCGAAAACGGTGAGAGGTTTGTGACCGACATTGATCTGGTGATCTTTAGCAAAGCGCTGGAGGTGCCCATTGAGGCGATGCTATCGGCGGAGGATGTTGAACGCATTTGATGTCCCTCATCCCGTTTTCATATTTTACCGCATTTTTGCGGGGATTTCTTATGCTGCCAGCATAGTTGACAAAATTTGCAGGGTTTGCTATGCTGATAAATAAAGAAAGGGTGAAACGGATGAAGAAGAGTACCTCAAAGATTGTGGAGGAGCTGGGCCTTTGCCCGGATTTCAAGCGGTTTTATGATGAAAATAAGGATTATATGGTCTCGGCCTCGCTGGCGGAGCTGCTGGCACAGCTTCTTCGGGAAAAGGGGCTGAAAAAGGCGCAGGTTATTCGGGATGCGGAGCTCTCAGAGGTTTATGGTTATCAGATCTTTTCGGGGCTGCGGGTGCCGGAGCGCAAAAAATTGCTCTGCCTGGCCATTGGAATGAAGCTGGGGCTGGAAGAGGTGCAGACCCTTCTGAAATGCGCCGGTTATTCACCGCTTTATGTAAAGCTTCCCTTTGATAGCGTTGTGCTCTTTGGTATTTGCAAGGGTCTTTCGGTGGTGGAGATCAATGATATTCTTTTTGAGTACGGAATGGAAACGTTAGGATGAAAAACTGCCCTTATTGTGGATCGGCAATTGAAGAAAATGCGCGGGTTTGCCTTTATTGCATGAAGGAATTGGAGCCCAAGGCGCAGATGAATAAGGCCTTTTTCGGCCTGCGGCGGTGGATATGGCCAATTTCTGCTGCCCTTTTGGTGGTGGCAGTGGGTGTTACCGCCTTTTTCCTTTGGCCCGAAAAAGCGCCCGCGCCGGAATCGGCGCAGGGCGGGCAGACGGTGACCGATAAGGAAAAACTCCCGCTGTCGCAGCAATCGGAGGCAGAAACTTCGAATTCCGAAGGTGAGCTCGAAGAGTCGCAAAGGCCCGCATCAGGCGCCGCAGATGGTTCTAAAGAAGAAAATAGCGCGCCCAGCAGCGGCAAGCAGGAGAGCGGCGGTAAGAAAGAGGCGGCGGAGCAGCAGGCAGGCAAGAAGGAGCAGGAGAGCTCCAAGGGTCAAGAGAATAATAAGCAGCAAGAGGTTTCCGGCGATCAGGAAAGCAATAAAGATCAGGAAAGCGCTAAAGATCAAGAAGAAAACAAGGAACAGGAAAATAATAGTAACCAAGAGAACGATCGGGAGCAAGAGGGCATCGGCGATCAGGAAAGCGAAGAGGAGCAAGAGCCATCTTTAAAGCCGGAAGAAAGCGAGCCCGCACCGCCGGCTGCAGCAACCTATCTTTATCGGGATGCGAAATATGGGGTGGATGATTACCATGTTACCGCAAATGTTGATCATTGCGTGGTGATCACAGGGGTCGCGACTCCGGCGGCGGATGGTATTTACCGCCTTCCCGAAACTTTGGGCGGGAAAAAGGTGATCGCCATTTCCGGATTGGCCTTCAGCGATGCCGCCATCCGTGATGGTGTTAAGGCGGTATATATTCCCGCCGGCATCCGCTCGGTCTGGGGCGCTGCCTTTTCAGGCTGCGTTAATTTGACGAACGTTTATTTTTACGGCACCTCCATCTATGTGGATTTCCAGGCCTTTCCCCCGAAAGAGCAACGAAGCGGAACGCTGACAATTCATTGCGCCTATGATTGCAATAACCGAGATTTTCGGTATTATCGCAACATCGCGCAGAGTTATTATGATGCGGTTTATAAGGAGTGGAACGGATGAGTAGCTGCTCGAAAAAATTGGATGCCCTTTGGGAACTGTTTCAGCGGGTCTCGCTCCTTTCCGATCGCAACGGCAGCAAGGTTTGGCGAGTGCGTCATCGGGCAACCGGCAGAGATTATATCCTGCGCTTTTTGGAAAAGCCTAATAATGTCTATGAGACTCTTTGCTGCGGGCGGTGCGAAAATCTCCCCGCGGTTTATGAAGTTTATACCGCAGAGGACGGCATGATCGTTTTGGAAGAATATATTGCAGGGCTGACGGTGGCCGAAGTGGCCG
>JAZQDS010000055.1:0-24612 GCA_045546895.1 Eubacteriales bacterium
AGCCTTTATCGGCTACACCGTATTCTACATACCCCGACTGTCCTTAGCCACCTCTGGCTAAGCAATGCGGATTTTTTTATTCCAAAACGATCGGGCCGAAGGGGCGGATCTGCAGGGCGCAGCTGCTGCCCTCGCCAAAAATGCGGTTCATTTCGGCCATATAGCCCTCGGCCGCAGCGGCAGGCAGATAGGCTTGAATGGTGCCGCCGAAGCCGCCGCCATGGACTCTCCATGCGCCGCTGCCGCTTAAAAGCCCGCTGCTGATGCAAAGGGCCAGGCTGATGGCCTGCGCGGTAGGCGCGCGATCGGAATAAATATTTTGAAGGTATTGATAGGAGGAGGCGCCGGAGGCGCAAACAATGGCTTTAAATGCTTCAAAATCCTTGGCCTCCAAAGCCTTGCGCAGGGCGTCTACTCGCTCGTTTTCGCGGAAGAAATGGAAGGCGCGGATCAGCGCGCGCTCCGAAAGCTGCGCGCGGAGCGCGGGCAGCTTTGCCCGGAAGTCCTTGAAGCAAACCTCCCGCAGATGTTGCTTGCCGAAGAATTGGGCCACCGCCTGCATTTCGGATTTGATGGCAACATAATCGGCGGTGAGATCTGCATGATCGCTATGAACATCGGTAATGACCATAACATGGCCGGTGGTAGCAAAATCGAAATCAATGGGGGTAACGATGGGATCGCAGGGATCCTTGAAATCAATGGCGATCATCCCGCCATAGGCGCAGGAAAGCTGATCCAGCAGCCCGCTGGCCTTGCCGAAATAAACATTCTCGGCATATTGAGAAATGATAGCCATTTGCTTGGGGTCCAGCTTGCCGTCATTATAGAGGTGATCAAAAATTGAGGTGATGGCAACCTCGAAGGCGGCGGAAGAGGAAAGGCCGGAGCCCTTGAAAACATTGCTGGTGGTATAAGCATTGAAGCCGCCGATTTTCAGCCCAAACTCCTGCATTTTATGGGCAATCCCGCGAACAATCCCTGTTGAGGTGGATTTTTCCTCTTCCTTTAATGAAGTATCGGCGGTATCCAGCAAAACAGGCTCAAAGCCTTCGGCTTGAATATGGATCTTGCCATCCGCCCGCGGGGCAACAAATGCCAAAAGATCCAGATCGATGGAGGCGCCTACCGCTTTGCCCATATTATGGTCGGTATGATTTCCGCAGATCTCGCTCCGCCCGGGGGCAGAAAGGATCATTGCATGGGGCGCGCCGAAGCATTCTTGAAAACGGGCGGCTGCGTCAGCATAGCGCTGCTCCTGCCGCGTCCATTGGCTTTGAGGATATAATTTCTTTGCAATTTCAGGAAGCATTATTCTTCTCCTATCATTTCTTTTTCAAAGCAGACCAGATTTACCCCTTCAATGCCATTGAAGATGCAGGGGGTAATGCCTGCTTCGGTATAGCCCAATTTTTGATAAAGAGCGCGGGCGGGCGCATTGCGCTCGTTGGTGTCCAGCCGCAGGTGGGAGCAGCCCATCTCGCGGGCAAGATCTTCATAAAAGGCAACAAAATCGCTGCCGTAACCCTTCCCCTTTTCCAAGGGATGGATGGCCAAGGTATGCAGAATGGCGATCTTATCGACCTCGGGCTGCATTGTCCATTGGATATGCTGATAAGCCTCAGGCTGCTCGCGATCAATCTTTGCTGCGCCTACCAGCCGGCCCTCAGCCTCTGCCAAATAAAGGGTACCCTTTTGGATGGCCTCTTCGGCGGTGGCGGCGGTGGGGTAGATGCCTCGCTTCCAGCCGGTGGTGGTGCGCTCTGCTTCCTCTTCATCGAGGGAGGCCTCATAAAGGGCGGCAACCGCCTCAAGATCTTCCTCCTCCGCCTTACGGAAGGTCAGCTCGCAGCGCTTAAAAAGCCGATCCCATTTTTCAAAATCAGCTTCTCTGCCGCAGGCCGTATAGCAAGCCTTTAGCTCTGCGAGCAGGCTCGCATTGCGCTTGCGCTTGCCGCTGCATTGGAGCAGCGCCTCATAAAGCGCATCATAGGCATCGGCGGCTTCCGCCTGCTTCCCCAAGCCCTTATAGGCATCTGCTCGCTGCACGCAAAGGTCACACATCTCCTCCGGTAGCAGCCCGAATTCCGCTTCGGTCTGATCCAGAAGGGCCAGCGCCTTTTCATATTGGCGGATCTGGATGAAATAGATGGCATTATAAATGCCGCGCTGGGCGGTTTTAGCCTTGCGCCGCCGCATAATAAAATCCATAATGATGAAGAGGATAATCGCCGCCGCAACAACAGCGATTAAAATAAAGATATAATCCATGGAATTTTCTCCTTTTTAGATGGCATTACTTGCCATTATTATATCAAAAGGATCGGCGGTTGTAAAGAAAAAAGCCTTGGAGATCCAAGGCTTTTTTTCTTTTGATTTATTATCTTTGCACACGTCCGGAGCCATCGCCGCCCGCAAGCTTTTCAACCTCGCTTACCGAAACGCGATTGTAGTCCCC
Source organism: Eubacteriales bacterium (assembly GCA_045546895.1). Classification (GTDB taxonomy): domain Bacteria; phylum Bacillota; class Clostridia; order Oscillospirales; family QAKW01; genus QAKW01. The sequence goes on from JAZQDS010000055.1 coordinate 2,459, forward strand.
CTCAACAGAATGCTTCAGCGCAGATGCCGCTACCGCAAATTCAATGGCCTCCTGAGAGGATTTTCCGCTCAAGAGCGCATAAATCAGGCCGCCGCCGAAGCTATCGCCGCCGCCAACGCGGTCAACAATATGCAGATGATAGCTCTTGGAGAAGCAATAATCCTTTCCATCATAAAGCATGCCCGCCCAATCATTATCGCTGGCGGAAATGGAACTGCGCAGGGTAATGGCAACCTTTTCGAAACCGAATTTATCGGCCAACTGCTTGGCAACGCTCTTATAGCCGTCATGGTTGAGCTTACCGCCGTAGATATCGGTACCTTCCGCTTCGATGCCGAAAACATCCTTGGCATCCTCTTCATTGGAGATGCAAACATCAACATATTGGCAAAGCTCGGTCATGGCTGCCCGCGCCTCATCGCGGGTCCAGAGCTTGCCGCGGTAATTCAGATCGCAGGAGATCTTTACGCCTTTGGCCTTGGCAGCCTTGCAGGCCTCCTTACAGATTTCAACAAGGTTGGCACCCAGCGCGGGGGTAATGCCGGTGAAATGGAACCAATCGGCGCCCTCAAAAATGGAATCCCAATCGAAATCGGCAGGGCTTGCCTGCTGAATGGCGGAATGGGCGCGGTCATAGATGCAAACAGAGCCGCGCTGGGAAGCGCCCTTTTCAAGGAAATAGATGCCTACCCGCTCGCCGCCGCGGGCGATCTTGGAGGTATCAACCCCGAAATAACGCAGGGAATCTACCGCCGCCTGACCAATGGCATGCTTGGGCAGCTTGGTAACATAGCAGCTCTCCATGCCGTAATTGGCAAGGGATACTGCAACATTCGCCTCGCCGCCGCCGAAGGTGGCTTGCATTTGGTCATTTTGGAAAAAACGATAATAGCCGTTGGGAGCCAGCCGCAGCATCAGCTCGCCGAAGGTAACAATCTTTGCCATTATTTTCTGGCCTCCTTTACAATCTCAACAGATTCTTTACAAAGCGCAATGATTTCATCCCATTTCTGATGATCAATCAGATCTGCAGTTACCATATAAGAACCGCCGCAGGCACAGATTACAGGGCAAGAGAGATATTCCTTCAGATTTTTCAGGGAAATACCGCCGGTGGGCATTACCTTAAATTGGGGGAAGGGAGCGCTCATCGCCTTGATCTTTGCCAGCCCGCCCGATTGCTCGGCGGGGAAGAATTTTAATACCTCGAGGCCGAATTTCAGCGCTGCGTGGTAATCGGTGGGGGTAGTGCATCCGGGATAGATGGGTACATTCTTTTCCTTGCAATAGGCAACCAGCTCGGGATCAAAGCCGGGGCTGACCATAAATTGCGCGCCCGCCGCCAGCGCCTTATCGATCTGCTCGGTGGAAACGATGGTTCCGGCACCTACCAGCATATCGGGGCAGGCCTCCCGCATCAGGCGGATCGCCTGATCCGCGCCGGCAGCGCGGAAGGTAACCTCCGCAACCGGTACGCCACCCTCGCAAAGCGCCTTTGCCAGCGGAGCCGCATCCCGCTCGGGATGATTTAATTTAATAACCGGAACAACGCCGATAGAGGAAATCTTTTCGTTGATATTCATGCTATCCACTTCCTTATTTTTAAAAATTAAATTGATTTTATTATAGAACAGGTTGCGCATATTTGCAAGATTTTAACCTCAAATTAATATAAAAGCAATCTTTTTGAAAGGATTTGCAATGTGTTTTGTGAATATTTCGAAAACTCGTAATTAAATTTATATAAATTGCTTGACAAGTTATGAAAAAGTGCTACAATAAAATCAAAGAGGTGATCGGAATGAAGAAAAGCGTATATTCATTGGTATTAATGGATGATGTTGTTGCGCAGGTGGATCGGCTGGCCTATTCGATGCATACCAATCGATCCAATATGATCAATCAGATTTTGGCGGAATATTGCTCAATGCTGACCCCCGAAAAGCGGATGCGCAATACCTTGATGCAGCTGGAAAAATTGCTGGGGCAGGGCGGTTTTCAGCCGCTGATGCAGCCAACCGGCTCTATTTTAACGGTGCGCAGCGCTTTGAACTATAAATATAATCCTTCCGTACGCTATCGGGTGGAGCTTTTTCGGGAGGCGGAGCCGGAATTCGGCCAATTGCAGGTGCAGCTGCGTACGCAAAATCAAGAATTGATATATTATGTAAACGAATTTATGATTCTTTGGGCCAAGGCAGAGCAAAAATATTTAAATATGCCCAATGAAACAGTTGAAAATGGTCGCTTTTATCGCAATTTGCGCTATCATAGCGCCTTCGATAGCCGCCCGGAGCTTGTGGGCGAGGCGATTAATGATTATGTAAACCGTTTTGATCGTGCCTTAAAGTTGTTTTTTGAATATGCCGATCGACCTGCCATAGCGGCAAGAATGATCGATCAGGCGGTAAGGGAATATGCCGCATCGGGCTTTTCGCTTTAACGGAAGGAGAGATAGAAGGATGAATGCCAATCAATTTACGGAAAAAAGCTTGGAAGCGCTGCAAGCAGCGGAGCAGGCAGCGCTGGAGAATAAAAACGCGACCGTTGAGCAGGTGCATCTGCTTTATGGTCTGCTGCATCAGCAGGGAGGCTTTATACCGGCGCTGATGGAGCGGATGGGAATCGAAGGGCTGGAGCAGGCGGCAGAGGCCGAAATGAAAAAGCTTCCGATCCTTGCGGCGGGCGCGCAGCCCTATTGCGCGGCAGCGCTGAATGAGGCGCTGGCCGCAGCGGAGTCGCAGGCCAAGCAGATGGGAGATGCCTATCTTTCGGTGGAGCATCTTATGCTGGGGCTGCTGGATAAAAAGGATGCCGTCCTTAAGGCGCTTTTTTCGGCCCATCAGATCAATAAAAAGAATTTCAGCGAGGCCTTGCGCGCCATGCGGGGAAACCAGCGGGTGGAGAGTCAGAATCCGGAATCCACCTATGATGCGCTGGGAAAATACGGCCGCGATTTGGTGGAGGCCGCGCGGCAGCAAAAGCTGGATCCTGTGATCGGGCGGGATGAAGAAATTCGCAATGTCATCCGCATCCTTTCCCGCAAAACAAAGAATAATCCTGTTTTGATCGGGGAGCCCGGTGTTGGTAAAACCGCCATTGCCGAGGGGCTTGCTTTGCGTATTGTTCGGGGGGATGTGCCTGAAAATCTAAAAAACAGAAAGGTATTTTCGTTGGATATGGGTGCGCTGATTTCGGGCGCCAAATATCGCGGCGAGTTTGAGGAGCGGCTGAAGGCGGTGCTCAATGAGGTTCAAAAAAGCGAAGGAGAAATTCTGCTTTTTATCGATGAGCTTCATACCATTGTGGGCGCGGGGAAAACCGAAGGCTCTATGGACGCGGGTAATCTTTTAAAGCCGATGCTGGCGCGGGGTGAATTGCATTGCATCGGGGCCACTACTCTTAATGAATATCGCCAATATATCGAAAAGGATGCAGCGCTGGAGCGGCGGTTTCAGCCGGTATTGGTGGCGGAGCCGAGCGTTGAGGATACCATCTCTATTCTAAGAGGATTGGAGGAGCGCTATGAGGTCTATCACGGAGTAAAAATTCAGGATCAGGCGCTGATTGCGGCGGCAGTTCTTTCCGATCGTTATATCAGCGATCGATTTTTGCCGGATAAGGCGATCGACCTTGTGGATGAAGCCTGCGCCCTCATTAAAACAGAGATGGAATCCATGCCTACCGAGCTGGATGAAAAGCGCCGCAAGATTATGCAGCTTGAAATTGAGGAGCAGGCGCTGAAAAAGGATGAGGATCCCTTATCGGATGCGCGGCTGAAGGAATTGCAAAAGGAAGCAGCGGCGCTTCGGGATGAATATCATTCGATGAAAGCCCGCTGGGAAAATGAAAAGCAGGCAATTTCGATTGTTCAAAAGCTGCGGGAGGAAATTGAGGCGACCAATCTTGCCATTCAGCAGGCGGAGAATGCCTATGATCTCAATAAAGCAGCAGAGCTGAAATACGGAAAGCTGCCTGCCTTGAAAAAAGAATTGGAGGAGGCGGAGCAAACCGAGCGAAGCGCAGGGCGTAAAGAAAATTCTCTTTTGCGGGATAAGGTGACCGAGGAGGAGATCGCCAAAATTGTTGCCCGCTGGACAGGAATCCCCGTTGCCAAATTAATGGAAAGTGAGCGGGAAAAGCTTTTGCGGCTGGATGAAATTCTGCATCGGCGGGTGATCGGTCAGGATGAGGCGGTGCAGCGGGTCTGCGATGCTATCCTTCGTTCGCGGGCAGGCATCCGCGATATGAGCAGGCCGATCGGCTCCTTCCTCTTCCTCGGACCTACCGGCGTGGGAAAAACAGAGCTTGCCAAGGCGCTGGCGGAAGCCCTTTTTGACGATGAGCGGAGCATGATCCGCATCGATATGAGCGAATATATGGAAAAATATTCGGTCTCTCGCCTGATCGGCGCTCCGCCGGGCTATGTTGGCTACGATGAGGGCGGGCAGCTGACCGAGGCGGTGCGCCGCCGCCCCTATTCGGTGGTGCTTTTTGATGAAGTGGAAAAGGCGCATCCCGATGTTTTTAATGTTATGCTTCAGGTCTTGGATGACGGTCGAATTACCGATAGCCAAGGTCGAACGGTGGATTTTAAAAATACGATTATTATTTTGACCTCCAATCTTGGCTCCGATCTGATTTTGGAGGGAATCGAGGGCGGCGAGATTGCGCCCGCAGCGCGGGCGCAGGTGGAGCAGCTGCTGCGCCGTTCCTTCCGCCCCGAATTCTTAAATCGGCTGGATGAAATCGTCTTTTATAAACCGCTCAGTAAGGAGGATATCGGCGCAATAGTAGATCTCTTGCTGGCGGAGCTGCAAAATCGGCTGGCGGATCATCAGCTTCAGCTGGAGCTGACTCCCGCCGCGAAGGAGCTGCTGATCGAGCAAGGCTATGATCCCAGCTTCGGCGCCCGCCCGCTGCGCCGCTTGATGCAGCAGCGGCTGGAAACGCTGATCGCCCGCCGCATCCTGCAGGGAAGCCTGCAGCCCCAAAGCAAATTGATTTTGGATCGGGAAGCAGATGCTTTTATCCTGCGGGATTAATCTTGTATCCTTATAATAAAATGAAAGAAAGCGCATCCGCAAGGATGCGCTTTTTCGTATAAAAAAGCGCAACAAAGGACATTCTTTTAATAAGGTGAAAAGAGTAATCCGAACCTTTTTTAAAATCTTCGCCCCCAAAGAAAGGAAGGATGCCCCAATGAAGATAACAGAAAGAATGGAACTTGGCGGAATTTGCATCGGTTCCGATGCTCAAACGCGGGAAGAGGCCTTTCAGCAGTTGATTGAATTGCAGCAAAAGTGCGGCAATACCGAGCGTCCTCGCCATTTGAAGCAGGAGCTTTATTATGCAGAGGAGCAGGGAAAATTTACCATCGGCGGCGGGGTTGCGCTTTGTCGTTTGAAAACCAATTCCGCCAAGCGCCCGTTGCTCAGCGTTTTGATTTCGGCAGAGGGAGTTGCGCTGGATGCGCCTGATGGCGCGCTCTGCCGCTTGCTGGTGTTATCGGTGCTGCCCGAATCGGCGGGGGAGGATCCAATCGATCGACTGCAGGCCTTGCTGCTGCATGCTGAATTTCGCGAGCAATTGATGGCGGCAACCGATGCTCCTACCTTTTTGGCGCTGCTGCAGATGGCGGAGGAGGGGCGGTATGCGGCGCCCGCTGAGCCTGATGCAGATGCGCCGCTGATCCTTTGCATTTTGCCGGATCGTGAAAACGGCGCTGCGGCGGCAGCCCTGCAGCTGGCGGCCGGCAGGCTGGGGATGATTTTGGAAACAGAAGGGGAAGGAAAGCGACATTTTTTGCCCGATCGCATTGAAGAAGCGGATGGCATCCTATTGTTGGGCGATGGGCTGAAGGGGAGGCGGTTTAATGGAAAGCCGCTGTTGGTTGCGGCGGTGAATGAGGCGGAGCATCGTCCTGAATATATTTTGAAGCAGGTTTTACGAGCGCCTATCTATTACAAAAAGGAAGCAGCCTTGGAGGAACGAGGCTTGCTTCGTTTGTTTCATAACAGCCGCCTGCTGCCGCCCTTGCTTTTGAGCAGCGGTGCAGCAATATTGATCGGGCGGCTGATGATGCTGTTGAAAGCGCCCGATGGCTTGAGCGCGGCTGCTGAGATGGTGGGGCTGGCCGCTCTTTCAACGGTGATCCCGCTGATCGCAGGGCAGCTGGGCTTTTATTATGCTCGCTGGAGCGGGATGGCGGTGGGAATTTGCGCAGGAGTTGTATTAAGCCGCGGCAGCGGCGGGGTATGGCTGGCGCTGGCCTTTGGGCTGGCATCGGGGCTGCTGATGCGCGGAATTCAGCGGCGGATCAGCAGGCTGGGCCGATTCAGAAGCCTCGCAGAATGGAGCGCGCCGGTTGCGGGGGTATTGCTGCTGGGCGGGCTTGCGGCGGCCTCCTTTAAGCTTACCGATTGGAGCGCGCAAGGAATCGCCTTTTTAACCGAGCGAATTTCCTTTCCTTGGCTGCGGGGCCTGATCATGGGCTTGCCCGCTGCGCTGGATCCCGGCGGTCCCCTTTATCGGGGCGCCGCCTTGGTTGGCCAAGGGGAGGAGGGGCTGCGCTTTGCGCTGGGCGCGGCAGGGCTCGCGGTGGCGGGCGGAATTTCCCTTTTTTCGCTTTTGTGGCGGCGCGGAGAGCCCTCTCGCCTTTGCGGTATTGCAGCCTTTCCCGCAGGCTTGGCGGGCAGCGCGGTTTCGGTAGTCCCCTTTGCGGTGAATGCGCCGCTGCGTACCTGCCTTGCCGCCTTGCCCGGCGCCGCGCTGGCAGGGGTAGCCGCCATCTCGCTTCATCATTATCTCTGGGGCGGGCTACTGGGCGCGCCGCTGGTGGCGGCGGCGCTCTTTGCCTTGTTTCATCGTGATTTTAAGGGGTCACATAAAGTAAAAAAATCTCTTTAGAAATTTAACCTGATGGGGTTGATTTGATTTTAAGTTGATAAAAAATCACTATTTTTTTAATTTTATGTTGCAATTTTTAACTATATGTGGTATTATACACTTGATGATAAAAGAATACGAGGTGACGTATGCAAAAGTATTTAGAGCGGGAAGAACGTTTTATATTTGAAGAAGGCTTTTTCCCTGAGATTCGGATGAGCCTTTGTTGCTGCCATCGCTATAATCCCTCTGAGGCCTTTGGGCCGGTTACCCCTAATAAAATCATCATAAATGTTGTTGAGGCCGGCCGCGGCACCTTGGATTGCGGCGCCCGCCGCTTCAATATTGCCGCAGGGCAGGCGTTTGTTTTGTTTCCCAATCGTACCGTTTCCTGGAAGGCGGATGCGCTGGAGCCATGGAATTATATCGGTGTTGAATGTACCGGCGCGGATGCGGAGGCTTTTATTGAGCGGATGGGGCTTTCGCCTCAGATGCCGATCATCGATTTTTCCTCGCCCCATAAGGCGATGGATGCCGCTTACGATCTCTTTGTTGAATGCGAGAAAAAGTATCCCAATCAATTTGCTATTGCGGGCTGCTTTGCAGGGCTTTTGGAATGTGTTGAGGAAAGCCTGATCGCCAAAAAAATCCCCGCCAAGAATTTTTATATGACCCGCGCGGTGGAGTACATAAAGGAAAATTATAATCAAAATATCAGCGTTGAGCATATCGCTAATATGCTCGGGATCGAGCGCAGTTATCTTTCCCGCCTCTTTAAAACCTATAAAAATAAAAGTACGCAAAATTATATCATCGATTATCGTATTCAGCGCGCCAAAAAGATGTTTGAGGAAGAGGATTTCAATGTTTCTCAGGTCTGCGCGGCGGTGGGCTATACCAATATTTATTGCTTTTCTCGGATTTTTAAAAGCAGAGTCGGCATGAGCCCAAAGGAATACCGCGAGCAATGCAAGCGCCAGAATATTATTGATGCCGCAGAATAAAAATGCAGAGCCAAAGGAGCGACCTTTGGCTCTGTTTTTTTACGATCGATTTCTGTTTTTCGAGAAAAATTTATCCTTTTTCGATAAATTGTTATTGACATTCGAAAAAAATAATGCTATGATGCAGTTAGAGATCATTACCTTAACGGAGGAAAGAAGATGCTGAAAATTGCGCGAAAATGGTCGGTATCGCTTTCGCAGGCGCTTTGCGTTCTATTGATTGGAGCCATTTTGGCGGGAGCGATCTGCATGCCGATGGTGGCAAAAATCATGCTGGCGCTGGCTTATCAGACCGTTGCGGTCCCCGCGGGCGGATATGGGCTGGTTTTGGCGCTTGCCTATGGAATTTTGGCGGTATGTGCCTTGGCGGATGTTTTACTCTTCATTCTGCTGCGCAGGGTGCGCCGCGGGCAGGTTTTTACAGCGAAAAGCATTGGGCTGGTGCGCGGGATTTCATGGTGCGCCATTTTGATGGGCGTATTTTTCCTGCTGCTGGGATATTTTTTCCAGCTGGCGTTGGCGATGGCATTTGCGGGGCTGTTTTTGGGGCTTTGCATTCGTGTTGTTAAAAATGTAATTGAGGAAGCGACCTCCATTAAAGCCGAAAATGATTTGACGGTATAATAAGAATCCAAGCCTGCCTCAAGGCAGGACATTTCGGCGCTTTTCACTTATTTTTCTTTGATCGGCATCAGCCGATCTGCAGAAAAGATAGAGCAAAAATCCCTCGAAATCTCCTCGCATTGAGGTCGGAGATTTTCAAAAGAGCGGATCATTGCTCAACCAAGGCATAAAACGCAGCCAATACAGCCGTATTGGCGAGTATTTTAACACAGGGTGAGCAGAGAACCTTTAAGGAGTGCGGCAATGATCAAAATCAATTTGGATGTGATGATGGCCAAGCGTAAGATGTCGCTGAATCAGCTTTCCGATAAGGTGGGCATCAATCTGGCCAATCTATCAATATTAAAAAATAATAAAGCAAAGGCAATTCGATTTTCAACCCTCAATTCCATCTGCGATGCGCTGAATTGCAGCATTGCGGACATTTTGGAATATGTTGCGGATCCGGAAATCAGAATTGAAGATGATGAGGAGGAATGATGATGAATCAACAAGCCTATACCCCAAATCAACCGCGCTACGATGCGCAAACAGGGGAGCCGCTTTATAATGCTCCCTCCGCGCCCGAGGAAAAGACCGGTCGCGATACTTCTGCCGTTGAGGTTGTTTTTGCTTGGCTGGCGCTGCTGGCAGGCTATCTCTTTTGCAGGGTTTTCCCCGTTGGGATCAATCCCTTTGGCGGGATGATGTTCATTGTTGGGCTGTTTTGCGTGAGCGCAGTGGTAATGTCTCTGAAGGGCGCCCGCTTTGGGCTGATGCCCCTTTTGATGGCAGGCTCGGCGCTTTTGATCTCGCCCGCGCTGATCCTTTCTGCCAATACTTTTCTCCATTATCTGGTTTATCTTTATGCGCTGGCGGTTTATTGCTATTTCGTTTATGCAGGCTTCGGGAATGCATTGGAAAGCGGCCTTTCCGATCTGCTGCCGATGGATTTTTTGAAGGCGATCGTTATTATGCCCTTTGTTTCTCTTTGGCGGCTGTTTTGCTCCCTTTTCTCCGGCAAATTTAAATTCGGTATGCGCTCGGTTTTGAAGATTTTGCTGGGCATTGCCATCGCAGTAATTCCTACCGCCGTTGTTGTTTTGCTGCTTTCTTATGATCCCGATTTTGAGGCGCTTTTTCTGAAATTCTTTGATTTCGGCTGGGGCGATCTTTTCAGCCATACTGCAAGCATTTTCTTCGGCATTCCCGTTGCCATGCTGATTTACGGTATTTTCCATTCCGCGCTCCATCATAAATGCGCCAATGTGATTACCGCCGCAGGCTGCCATACCGCCTCTGCGCGGCTGAAATTTATCCCGCGGCTGACTGCCGCCGCCGCAACCATCCCCATTCTGCTGGTCTATGGCATCTTCTTTGCCTCTCAATGGGAATATTATGCTGCTGCCTTTGCGGGCAAGCTGCCGCAAGCGGTATCCTATGCCGATTTTGCAAGAGAGGGCTTTTTCCAACTGATTGCGGTATCGGTAATTAATCTGCTGATTATTGCGATTATGACCTTCTTTACCCGCCGTAGCGGCGATCATACTGCGCCGATTACCCGCATTCTTTCGATTGTTTTTTCGGTGGCAACCCTGCTGTTGATCGGCACTGCGCTGGCAAAGCTGGTTCTTTATGTGGATCAATTCGGGCTGACGCCCAAGCGGATTTATGCCGGCTGGTTTATGGCAACGCTGGCGCTGGTCTTTTTGCTGATCATCGTAAAGCAGATCGCTTTGCGGTTCCGTTTGATCCCGATTGCGGTATTGGCCTGCGTTTTGATGGTAGGCGTTCTTACCCTTTCGGGGATCGATACCTATATTGCCGAATATAATGTGGATCAATATTTGGCGGGCGATCTGGAGGAGCTGGATGTTGAAGCTTTGGAGGATCTGGGCGATGCCGCGGTTCCTGCAATGCTTCGCGCCGCCAAGGCTATGGAGGCGGATAACGATGTTAAGCTCTCGGAATTTGATCATGATGATTATGATGCTAATCCCGAGGATCCTTATATTCAGCTTTGCCACGCTTTGAAGAGCGAGGCTTCGGATCCTTCCTATACGCTCTATTCCTTTACCATCCCGCGCTATCGGGCGGAAAGAGCGCTGAAGGAAGCGGGAATTACTCCCTGGGAAGAATAACAAATTAAAAAGAGGTCGTAAGACCTCTTTTTAATTTGTTTATTTGGATTTTTCTCGTAGCTTATTCAGGATTTTCTTTTCCAGCCTTGAAACAGAAACCTGCGTCATCCCAAGCTCCTTTGCAGCGGCGCTTTGGGTTTGATCCATAAAAAAGCGCATAACCATCAGTCGCCGCTCCTGCGGCGGCAGGGAAGAGAGCAGCTCCTTGATCAAAATTCGATCCAGCAGCCGATCCTCAGGCGCCTCCGCTGCGGGGGTAATGCCCCCCTCCTCGGGCGGAAGATCCAGCGAGAGCAGGGGGCGGGTTGCTTCGGTGGCGGAGAGGATTTCCTCCTCCGATAGGCCGCTTTCCGCCTGCAGCTCCGAAAGATGAGGCTCACGTCCCAACCGCTGATGAAGCGCCGCTGCGGCGCGATCGATCCGCAGCTTATCCTCCTTATATTTACGGGAGATTTTAATGGCGCCGTTGTCGCGCAGATAGGTTTTAATTTCGCCGATGATTTTGGCGACCGCATAGGTAGAAAATTGCACCTGCTTGGCTGGATCAAAATCCCGCGCCGCCTTGATCAGCCCGATGGATCCGATCTGCATCAAATCCTCTTCTTCTACTCCATATCCCCGATACCGCCTAACCGCCATCCGAACAAGCCCTAAATTCTCCTCCACCAAGCGGTCCTTCAGGATTGGCATCTATTCTTTAATGTTGATGTATTTGGTAAAGGTTACGGTCGTTCCGATCCCCGCCTTGGAAGATACCCGAACCTTGTCCATAAAAGCTTCCATAATAGAAAAGCCCATTCCTGCCCGATCCTCTGTATTGCCGGTAGTAAAGAGGGGCTCCATTGCCTTTTGGATATCCTCGATGCCGCGCCCCCGATCCTTGATGCGGATCACAAGCCGTCCATTGGGATAAATTCGCCCCGAAAGGCCAATATTGCCGATGCGATCCCCATAGGCATGCACAATACAATTGGTAACCGCTTCGCTGACTGCGGTTTTGATCTCGCTGAGTTCTTCCATGGTAGGATCCAGCTGCGCCGCAAAGGCGGCGGCGGTAAGCCGCGCAAAGCCTTCGTTGGCAGAGCGGGATGGGAAGGTAATGGTAAATTGATTGATTGCTTTCATCGCCAAGCTCCTTTCTTAAATTTTCACATAGCGGCTGAGCTCCGCCATCTCAAAGATTTTTTGGATGCTGCCGCTCAGATGACGCAGCTCGATCTGCCCTCCAAGGCTTTGCATCAGCCGCCATCGTCCCATAACAACGGCAAGCCCCGAGCTATCCATAAAGCTTACCCCGCCGAAATCAAGAATCAGCAGCTGCGGTTGCAGGCGCCGAATTTTGAAATCGATGGTCTCGGCAATGCCGCGGGCGGAATGATGATCAATCTCGCCCATCAGCCGCGCTTCCAGTTCGTTGAAATTTTGTTGAAATGTAATATTCATTCTTTTTTCTCCTTTCCTTAGAATAATCCGCTTGTTAAAATACTTGCCGGTACCGTAAAAAGAAAAAACACCCTTTCTTATCAGTATAATGAAAGGGTGTTTTAAATTTTGCAGAAATTTGTCAGCGCAGTAAATTTTTCAGCGTATTGGCCATATCACCCGCCGAATAAAGAGAGCCTGCGGCAATGATGGCATGGCCCTCGGCCTTTTCCAACGCAAGCTTTGCCGCCTGCTCATAGCTATCGCAGGCAACGCAATCCTCGCAGAAAAGATCAGCGATATTGCAAAGATCAAAGGCGGTCATTGCGCGGGGAAGCGGCGGCTGAATGCAAAGCATCGCTTTGGCCCGCAGCCCCAGCTGTTGCGCCGCATATTGATAGGGTTTATCCCGCATCATGGAAAAAATGATGATCGGTTCTTTTAATTCTTCAATAGAATCAATGGCATGGATCAGCGCTTCGATGCCTTCCTGATTATGGCCGCCATCGATATAGATGGGCGGCTGATCCCAGATTTTTTGCAGCCGCGCATCGATCATCGCCCGATGCAGCCCGATTTTCAGCTGCGACTCGGTAAATTGAATTTTACCGCTCTTTTTTAAGAAGAAAAGGGCTTCCAATACCGTTACGGCATTACCAATCTGATGGGCGCCCCGTAATTGCAGGGTATATTCCTCGCCTCGATAGCGAAAGGCATTGCCTGCGGCATCGCAGCGCAGCTGCTGCGGCTCGCTGCCGAGGATCAGCGGCGCATTTTTTGCTGCCGCCTGCTCCCGAATGACCTTGATCGCCGCTTCGGGATTGCGATGGTAAAGAATGATCGGGCAGCCTTCCTTGATGATGCCCGCCTTTTCAAAGGCGATTTCTTCTATGGTATTGCCGAGAAATTCGGTATGATCCCGCGAGATGGAGCAGATGATCGAAGCCAGCGGGCGTTCGATGATATTGGTAGCATCAAAGCGGCCGCCCAGCCCTACCTCCAAAACAACGATATCGCAATGTTCTTCCTTAAAATAAAGAAAGCCAATGGCGGTAACAACCTCAAATTCGGTCAGCGGCTCGGGGAGGCTTTGCTCCGCCTCTTTTACCCGCTCCGCCAGCGCGGCAAGGGTATCCTCGGCAATCAGCGCGCCATCGATGGCGAAGCGCTCCCGAAAATCATAGATAAAGGGGGAGGTAAAGCAGCCGGTTTTATAGCCGGCATGGTGCAATACATTCGCCAGCATCGTTGCTGTGCTGCCCTTGCCGTTTGTTCCTGCAATGTGGAGAAAGGGCAACCCCTTTTGAGGGTTGCCCAGCAGCTCCATCAAAGCCTTGATCCGATGCAAGCCGGGCTTGGCGCTATGGGCCTTCCGGTTATGGATATAGGTTAAGGCTTCTTGATAATTCATCGATTTTTCATTTCCTCAATGCTCTTTGTAAGATCGGCAATCAGCGCCTGATATTTTTCTTTTTTGGCGGTTTCCGCTTCTACCAATGCGGCGGGCGCTTTGGCAATAAAGCCCTGATTGCTCAGCTTGCCTTCTACTCGCTTCAGCTCACTTTCGGCCTTTTCCAATTCCTTGGTCAGGCGGGCAATTTCGCCCTCAATATCAACCAATTCCGCAAAGGGAATATAAAGGCTTGCGCCGTTGCATACCAGCTTAACTGCGCCTTCGGGGGCGGCTTGATTGATCAATACCTGATCGGCGCCCGCCAGCTTTTGATAGAAGGTTTCGGCCCCTTCAAACCAAGCGGTATGGGTGGTTTCAATATAAAGGGATGCCTTGCGGGAGAGGGGAACATTCATTTCGGCGCGGCGATTACGGATCGCCTTGATGGTTTCCATGATATGCTCCATCTTTTCGGCGCCCTTATCAAAGCAAAGGGCGGGATCATAGGCGGGGAAGCGCGCAGTCATGCATGCCTCCTCTTCAACAGGCAGCGCCTGCCAGATTTCTTCAGTAATAAAGGGCATAAAGGGATGCAGCATCTTCAGCGCACCGGAGAAGACATAAAGCAATACCTTCTGCGCCGAAGCGCTCTCTGCGCCGCCGGCATAAAGGCGGGGCTTAACCAGCTCGATATACCAATCGCAGAAGAGATCCCAAATGAAATCATAAACCTTTTGCAGCGCAAGGCCGATCTCAAATTTATCGAGGTTTTCGGTAACATCCCGAACAACCTCATTATAGCGGGTCAAAATCCATTCGTCCTCAGGCTTCAGGCCTTCAGTGGTAAAGGAAAGATCCTCCTCCTTGAGGTTCATCAGGATAAAGCGGGCCGCATTCCATACCTTATTGGCAAAATTACGGGAGGATTCTACCCGCTCGGGATAATAGCGCATATCGTTGCCGGGCGCATTGCCAGTTGCAAGGGTAAAGCGCAGCGCATCGGCACCGAATTCTTTAATAACCTCCAGCGGGTCGATGCCGTTGCCGAGGGATTTGCTCATCTTGCGGCCCTGACTATCGCGAACCAGACCATGGATCAAAACATGCTCAAAGGGTACTTCCCCCATCTGCTCCAGACCGGAGAAGATCATACGGGCAACCCAGAAGAAGATGATATCGTAGCCCGTAACCAAAACGCTGGTGGGATAATAATAATCCAATTCAGGGGTCTTTTCGGGCCAGCCGAGGGTAGAGAAGGGCCAAAGGGCAGAGGAGAACCAGGTATCCAGAACATCCTCTTCCTGCCGCATGGGTGCGCCGCATTTGGGGCAGGTATGAACATCCTCTTTGGAGATGACCATCTCGCCGCAGGCATCGCAATAATAAGCAGGAATACGATGACCCCACCAAAGCTGGCGGGAGATACACCAATCATGAACATTTTCCATCCAATTAAGATAGGTTTTGCTGAAGCGATCGGGAACAAATTTGGTCTCGCCCGCTTTTACTTCCTTGATGGATTTTTCGGCCAAGGGCTGCATCTTAACAAACCATTGGCTGGAAGCCATCGGCTCAACAGTGCAGCCGCAACGATAGCAGGCGCCGACATTATGGGTATGCTCCTCGATTTTAACAAGATAGCCGCCCTCTTCCAGATCCTTAACAATCTGTTTGCGGGCTTCATAGCGATCCATGCCTTCGTATTTGCCGCCGTTGGCATTGATTTTTGCGTTGCCGTCCAGCATCAGGATCTCTTCCAAATTATGGCGCTTGCCAACCTCAAAGTCGTTGGGGTCGTGGCAGGGGGTAATCTTTACGCAGCCGGTGCCGAATTCCTTATCAACATAATCATCGGCAACAACAGGGATCTCTCGGCCTACCAGCGGCAGGATCAGAGTCTTGCCAACCAGATGGGTATAGCGCTCATCCTCGGGATGAACGGCAACCGCGGAATCGCCCAGCATGGTTTCGGGGCGGGTAGTAGCGATAACAACGTATTCATCGCTATCCTTAACGGGATAGCGGATATGCCAAAAATGACCGGGTTGCTCTTCATAAACGACCTCGGCATCGGAAAGGGCGGTTGTGCAATTAGGGCACCAATTGATGATGCGATTGCCCTTATAAATCAGGCCCTTTTCGTAAAGATTAACAAATACCTCTTTTACCGCCTTGGAGCAGCCCTCATCCATGGTAAAGCGCTCCCGCTCCCAATCGCAGGAGGAGCCGAGCTTTTTGAGCTGATTGATGATCCGATCACCATACATCTTTTTCCAATCCCAAACACGCTCGAGGAATTTCTCGCGGCCGAGATCATAGCGGGTAAGCCCCTCTTCCTTGCGCAAAACTTCCTCAACCTTGATTTGGGTAGCGATACCCGCATGGTCGGTGCCGGGGATCCAAAGGGCATTGAAGCCCTGCATCCGCTTATAGCGAATGAGGATATCCTGCAGCGTTTCATCCAGCGCGTGGCCCATATGCAGCTGGCCGGTAACGTTGGGAGGAGGGATCACGATGGTAAAGGGCTCCCGATCATCGGGCTCCGAATGGAAATAGCGGCCCTTCAGCCAAAAATCATAGATACGGTCCTCAAATTGCTGAGGGCTGTATACCTTTTCCAATTCCTTCATAAATTTATCTCCTTTAAATGTTTTAACAAAATAAAAAAGCTCGCCTCAAATTGCTTTGAGACGAGCTTGCAAAAGCAAATACCCGCGGTACCACTCAAATTGCGCGAAAAGCTTCGCGCCGCTCGATGCCTTTACGCGGCTGAAACGGGAGGGGTCTAATCAGCGCTTCGGCGCTTTTCTTCCCTCCGGCTCGGAAGCTACCATCTCGGAATTCCTCGGAACGGCTCGCACCAACCGCCGCTTCTCTGACCTTGGAGAGTTCCGGATCCTCTTCGTCATTGCCTTTTGATGAGTATATCATATATATAAAGAATTTGTCAATAGGAAGTTTTATTGCCCGCGTCCCACCCTTTGAGCTCGCTGCGCTGAATGGCGCCGAAAAGCCGCTCCGAAAGGCCGGGGAAGCGCTGCTCAGCCTCCGCGATCAGCTGCTTGGTTTCCTGCCGCATGGAGGTCTTATCCATCGGGCAGGGATTTTTAACGATAGGGATGTTGAGCCGCTCGATGGTATTGGCAATCTGCTTTTCCGAAAGATAGATCATCGGCCGGATGGTGCGAACCTCCTTGCGATCCAAATAGGTAACGGGCTGGAAGCAGCCGATCCGCCCCTCATAGATCAGATTCATTACCAGAGTTTCCACCGCGTCATCCCGATGGTGGCCCAGCGCAATGGTGCGGCAGCCCAGCTCCAGCGCCGCATCATGGATGGCGCCGCGGCGCATCTTGGCGCAAAGGGCGCAGGGATTGCTTTCCTGCCGCTGATCAAAAACAACCGAGGCAATATCCGTAGCGCGGATGGTGAGCGGGATTTCCAATTCCGCGCAGCTGCGGCGAATGGCCTCGATATCGATATTATTAAAGCCCTGATCGATGAAGATGGCTTCCAGCGAAAAGCCCGCAGGATGATAGCGGGAAAGATGCTTCATGCCGTGAAGCAGCAGCATGGAATCCTTGCCCCCCGAAATCGCCAGCGCAATTCGCTCGCTCTGCCCGATCATATTAAAATCATCGATGGCGCGGCGTAAATAGCCCGAAATTTGTTGCATAAACGAAAAAAACCTTTCTTTGGGCAGCAATATGCCCTGTTTTTGGATACTATTTTAATGCAAAATGACGAAAAAATCAAATATTTTTTGTAAATAGAAAGTGAGTAAATCAAAGAAAAACAGAGAAAAAAAGAGCAAATGAAAGAAATGAAAATCTAAATTGATTTTTTTCAAAAAAGGTGTTGACATCCGCAATTCAATGTATTATAATAACGTGGCAATGAAAAAGAAAATTTATTGGAGGAAAGAAACGATGTCTACTTTTATGAAAAAGCAAGAGCAAGTTACCCGCAAGTGGTACATTGTTGATGCTGCTGATAAGCCGCTCGGCCGTGTTTCCACCCAGATCGCTATGATCCTGATGGGTAAGCATCGCCCCGATTATACTCCGCATGTTGATGGCGGTGATTGTGTAATCGTTCTGAACGCTGCAAAGGTTGTTCTGACCGGCGATAAGCTCAATAAGAAGTTCTACCGCTATCATACCGGCCATATCGGCGGTCTGAAGGAGATCAGCTATAAGCGGCTGATGGAAAATAAGCCTGAAAAGACCATCGAGTTGGCGGTAAAGGGTATGCTGCCCAAGAATAAGATTGCAGATGCTGCGATGACCCGCCTGAGAGTATTTTCCGGCGCGGAGCATAATCTGGGCGCTCAGAAGCCCGAAGTATTTGAGAAGTAAGGAGGACTTTAAGCGATGTATAATAACGAAAATTATTTCTATGGCACCGGCAGAAGAAAGTCTTCTGTTGCAAGAGTTCGCCTGCTTCCCGGTACCGGTAATGTAACCATCAACGGCAGAGCGATGGAAGAGTATTTCGGTCTGGAGACCCTGCGGATGCTGGTTCGTCAGCCCCTGGAGTTGACCGGTCTTTGGGGTAAGTATGATGTGATCGTTAATGTTGTCGGCGGTGGCGTAAGCGGCCAGGCCGGTGCGATCCGTCATGGTGTAACCCGTGCTCTGATCGAATCCGATGAGAGCCTGAAGCCCATCCTGAAGAAGGCCGGCTTTGTTACCCGTGACCCCAGAATGAAGGAGAGAAAGAAGTACGGTTTGAAAGCCGCTCGTCGCGCTCCCCAGTTCTCCAAGAGATAAAAGATCTCAATTCGAGCACCCATTTCGATGGGTGCTCTTTTTTTGTGCGGCGAGCGGCTTTTGCCGATTTCTATTGAATTTATTGCAAAATTAGGATAGACGAAAAATGAATAAAATGTTATAATTACCATAAAATCCGAGAAAGGAGGAGCAGGAATGGAGCATTCGGGCAAAGAAATTTATATTGTTTTGAGCCAGACCAACACCTTTCCCTCCCGTTTTTTGAAATTCTTTACCCATGCGGAATATAATCATGTTTCTATCAGCCTGTGCTCTGATTTGCGGCAGATGTTTTCCTTCGGGCGGCGGGTTGCCTATTATCCCTTTTGGGGCGGCTTTATATCGGAATCGCCCGATCGAGGGGTATATCAGCGCTTTCCCAATACGCAGGTAGCGGTACTTCGGATGGAGATTACTGAAATGCAATATCGGGATATTCGGGCGCGCCTGGGGGAGATGTTGGCGGAAAAAATTCGCTGGCGGTATAACTATATCGGAGTGGGGCTGGCCTATTTCCGCATTCCTGTTCGGCGCAGAAAATGTCGTTATTGCTCGGAATTTGTTCGCAATATTCTGCTTCAGCATGGGATTGTTGAGCCCTCGCAGTTGCCGCTGATTATGCAGCCCATTCACTTTATGGATATTCCCCAAACCAAGTTGATCTATCAGGGGTTGCTGACCGATTATCCTTTGGAGGGTTTCGGCAATATTTCCAACAAAACCAATGAAGGCTCCTCCTTATAAGAAAGAATGCACAATTTTAAAAATCTGCCGTTCATTTCGTTGACAAAATATCAGATTTTATGTTATAATTCTATGGTAAATTAATGGTTCTTTGCAACTGACGGATCATGTGGAGCACCACAGCGGAACAAAGAACTTTGAATGCCGACCGTCTGGGCGCACATCTCCGTAATGGAGTACGTGCGCCCTTTTTAATTATTTAAGAAAAAAGGAGAGCGAAACGATGAAAAAAGTTGCTGTTATGATGGGAAGCGATAGCGATCTGCCGATCGTTCAGAAAGCGCTGGATATGCTGGAGGCGTTTGGGGTTCCTTCGGAAGCGCATGTTTTCTCTGCCCATCGCACCCCTGAGCAGGCGCGTGATTTCAGCCGTAGCGCCCGCGCCAATGGATTTGGCGCTATTATTTGCGCGGCAGGTATGGCGGCGCATCTTGCGGGCGCGGTTGCTGCGAATACAACCCTGCCGGTGATCGGAATCCCTATTCAAAGCAAGCAGTTGGGCGGGATTGACGCTCTGCTTTCTACCGTTCAGATGCCTTCTGGAATTCCTGTTGCAACCGTTGCGATCGATGGTGCTGCCAATGCAGCGCTTCTGGCGATTCAGATTCTTGCGGTAGAGGATGCGGCGCTGGCAGAAAAGCTGGATGCCAAGCGGGCGCAGGATGCCGAGGCAGTTTTGGCCAAGGATGCCAAGCTGCAGAAATAAGTTGGTTTTAATTTTATAAAAATAAAAGGAGAAAAAGAGGATGAAACTTGTTTACACCGGAAAGACCAAAGACGTATTTGCATTAGACAATGGCAATTATTTGCTGAAATTCAAGGACGATTGCACCGGAAAAGACGGTGTTTTTGATCCCGGCGAAAATGCTGTTGGTTTGACCATCGATGGCGTTGGTGATGTTAATTTGCGGATGTCCATTTATTTCTTCGAAAAGGTAAATGCTGCAGGCATCAAGACCCATTTTGTGGATGCCTCCCTGAAGGATACTACTATGGAGGTTCTTCCTGCCAAGGTATTCGGAAAGGGTCTGGAGGTTATCTGCCGCCATAAGGCGGTTGGCAGCTTTATCCGCCGCTATGGTGAATATATTGAAGAGGGTGCCGATCTTCCCGCTTATGTTGAAATGACCTTCAAGGATGATGCCAAGGGCGATCCTTTGGTAACCAAGGATGCTTTGGTAGCGCTGGGAGTTATGACTGATGAGCAATATGACGATATGAAGGCAATGACCCAAAAGATCACCCAAATTGTTGCGGATGATCTGAAGGAAAAGGGCCTCGTCCTCTATGATATTAAATTCGAATTCGGCTATGATGCTGATGGAAAGGTTATGCTGATCGATGAGATTGCATCCGGCAATATGCGCGTTTATAAGGATGGGGAATATATCGATCCGATGACCTTGAGCGAGCTGTTTTTTGCATAAGGTGACCTATGGGCGGATTTTTCGGAATTACTTCTAAAAAAGAATGTTTATCGGATGTTTTCTTTGGGGTGGACTATCATTCCCATCTTGGTACCCGCCGCGCGGGAATGGCAGTCTATGATCGCGAAATCGGCCTGCAGCGCCAGATTCATGGTATTGAGCATGCCCCGTTCCGGACCCGCTTTGAGCATGTGCTTGAGGAAATGTGCGGGACCGCGGCGATCGGCTGTATCAGCGATCTGGAGCCCCAGCCCTTGCTGATTCGCTCCAAGCTGGGGACCTTCGCGATCTGCGTTATCGGCAAAATAAATAATGCCGATCAGCTGATTGAGGAATACCTTGTTTGCGATGGGGGGCATTTTGACGCCATGACCGGCGGCAAGGTGAATCCCACCGAGCTGATCGCTTCGCTGATCAGCAAGAAATCCGATTTTTTGAGCGGGCTTCGCTTTGTTCAGGAGATCGTTGAGGGAACAGCGTCTGTTTTACTGTTGCGGGATGATGGCAGCATTATTGCCGCGCGGGATCGCTTGGGGCGTCTTCCGATTTTGATTGGAAAGAATGAGGATGGCCATTGCGCCACCTTTGAATCCTATGCGGCGCAAAAGCTGGGCTTTGAGATCGTTAAGGAGCTGGGCCCTGCCGAGATTGTTGAGCTGACCCCCGAGGAAATGAAGGTGCTTTCCGCGCCTCAGAAAAAGAAAAAGATCTGTTCTTTCCTTTGGAGTTATTATGGCTATCCTACTTCCGCTTATGAAGGGGTGAATGTGGAAGTGATGCGCTATCAGAACGGTGTTTTGATGGCGGAAAGCGATCAAGAAAAAGGGATCGCCTGTGATTTGGATTATGTTTGCGGGATGCCCGATTCCGGAATTCCCCATGCCATCGGCTATGCCAATCGCAGCAGCATTCCTTATGCCCGCGCTTTTATTAAATATACCCCTACCTGGAACCGAAGCTTTACCCCTGTTCGTCAGGAGGATCGGGATCGGGTGGCCAAGATGAAGCAAATTCCCGTTCATGAGCTGATTAAGGGAAAAAAGCTTTTGTTTGTGGATGATTCGATTGTTCGCGGAACGCAGATTCGGGAAACGGTGGATTTCCTTTATGAGAGCGGAGC
The DNA here is from genome assembly GCA_045546895.1 of Eubacteriales bacterium. Lineage (GTDB taxonomy): Bacteria > Bacillota > Clostridia > Oscillospirales > QAKW01 > QAKW01. The sequence continues at coordinate 23,973 of JAZQDS010000055.1, forward strand.
CAAGGAAGTGCATATGCGTTCTGCCTGCCCCCCCATTATGTATGGCTGTAAATACCATAATTTCTCCCGCTCCACCTCCGAGATGGATCTGATCGCTCGCCGAGTGATTCTGGAGCTGGAAGGGGAAGAGGGCTTTAAGCATATCGATGAATATATCGATGATAAGAGCGAGCGCGGCGAGAAGCTGCGTCATGCGCTCTGCGAGCGCTATGGGTTCGCAACCCTTGAGTATCAATCCCTGGAAAATATCATTAAAGCGATAGGGCTTCCGGAATGCGAGCTTTGCACCTATTGCTGGAACGGAAAGGAATAAAATTATGAATAATTCGAAATCCGAAAGCTATGCCGCGGCCGGTGTTGATATTACCGCGGGCTATAAAGCGGTCGAATTGATGAAAAGCCATGTTGCCCGCACAAAGACGGCCGGGGCCGATATTGATATCGGCGGCTTTGGCGGCCTTTTCATGCCGGATCTTGCCGGAATGAAAAAGCCTGTCCTTGTAAGCGGTACCGATGGTGTTGGTACCAAGCTGAAGATGGCCTTTTTGATGGATAAGCATGATACCGTAGGTATCGACTGTGTAGCTATGTGTGTAAATGATATCGCATGTTCAGGTGGAGAACCATTATTCTTCCTTGA
>JAZQDS010000056.1:0-7909 GCA_045546895.1 Eubacteriales bacterium
CTGCTCTGGGCCACGACTATGTTGAGGATACCACTGCAGACTTCGATCTGGATGCCGAGACACACACTCATACCTTCACCTGCCAGAACGATAATCGCCATACCTACATCGAGACCCATGATCTGGCCGGTGCCGGCTCTGATCCTACTTGTGAGGAAGATGGTTACACCATCTACACCTGCCCCGAATGTGATCATGAGGAGCTGAAGGTAGTTGATACCGGTTCTGCTCTGGGCCATGACTATGTGAAGAGCGATCTTGTAGCTCCCACCCTTGGTGAAGATGCACATTATGTTTACACCTGTAATCATGACAACGCTCACACCTATAAAGAGTATGAGCGCTCCATGATGGGCGATGTAAACGGCGATGATCTGATCACAATTGCTGATGCTGTTATCTTGCTCCGCGAGATTAATGGTGTTGCACAGGTTGCAGGCGTTACCGTTAACCCGTTTGCGGCTGACGTAAACGGCGACGGTGAGCTGACCGATGCTGACGTACAGATCATCCTGCAGAAGCTGAACGGCTGGAACATTGAGTTTATCCGCAAGGAAGACCCCACCGAAGAAGCTACTGCGTAAGCTTTAAATAAAAAAAGAACTCCCCTCGGGGAGTTCTTTTTTTATTAACGCATAATGAATAATGAATAACGCATAACGCATAACGCATAACGAAGGAGGGGCGGTGCAGGGGCAGCCGGCGCGGCATTGACTTTCCGCGTTGTTTATGATAAATTTATAATATGAATTATACGAAAGGAGAGATCGGCGATGGCTACCATTGAGGATATTGCGGCGCGCGCCAAGGTCTCCCGCATGACGGTATCAAGGGTGATCAACAACAACGGCTATGTCGGCGCCGAAACCCGCAAGCGGGTAGAGGAGGCGATCAAGGCCCTCAACTACAAGCCAAACAGGCTCGCAAAGGCGCTGGTAACCAAGCGCAGCGGGATTATTGCCTATGTTATGGTCAATATTTCCGATCTCTTTCATAATCGGGTAAAGCAGGGCTTTGAATCCAGCGCCTATCACGGCCGCAAAACGGCAGTTATGTGTGACGTTCATTCCGCCGAGCGGCAGCGGGAATATTTGAATATGTTTCAGGAAATTCGGCTGGATGGCGCGGTTTTCCATCATCTTGCCATTACCGCCGAGCAGGTAAAGGAATTGGAGCAGGCGGGCATTCAATGCGTTTTGATGGATAATGAATTCGATCTGCCCGAGGTGACCTGCATCAATACCGATAATTATGCCGGCGGGCGGATGGCGGCGGAGCATCTTTACCAAAAGGGCCATCGCCGGATCGGCTGTGTCCACGGCAATCTTGCGCCCTGCGAGAGCGATACTCTTTATAAGGATTCCTTCCAATTCCGCATCTGGCAGGAGCGTACCCAAGGCTTTATCGATGCCCTGCAGGAGCATGGTATTGCGCCGGCGGGCTTTTATCTTTGCAACGGCCAGCCGGAGCTGGCGGAGGAGCTTTCAAAGCCGATTATCGAGGAAATTCTTGCCCAAACCCCCGCCATTACCGCCCTCTATTGCGAGGACGACAGCATGGCTTACGCCATCTTAAAGCGGCTGCAGGAGCGGGGAATTCGCGTTCCCGAGGAAATGGCGGTGATCGGCCATGATGGGCTGGATCTGGCAACCATGCTGCATCCCCAGCTCACTACCATCGCTCAGCCTCGCCATGAAATGGGGCGGCTTTCCGCTGAAATCCTGATCGAGCAGATTAATAAAAATACGCCGCCGCGGCGGATTATTTTGCAGCCCTTTTTGCAGGAAGGGGAAACCACCTGATCTGCGCTGCTTTTTTTTGGGCGCGGAGGTTGACATCGCGCATCAGGGATGATATAATAATTCCATCCGAATGTGTGAACGCTCACATATTTTAAGGATGAAGCCAAGAAAGGTTGAGGAAAAATGAGAAAATTAAACACAGTGACCGGCGTTATTTCCGCGGAGGAGGTTGGGCTGATCTGCCCCCATGAGCATCTCTTTTTGGATATGACCCATGAGGCGGTAGAGCCCAAGACCGAAAAGGAGCGGGAGATTTTTTACAGCGAGATCGAGATGAAGGATCTGGGGATGTTGCATATGAATCCCTATATCGTTCGCACCAATCTGATTTTGGATAATCTGGAATGGGCGCTGGAGGAAACGGCGCCGCTGAAGGATTTCGGCTGCAATCTGCTGGTGGATGTTACAACGGTAGGGCTGGGGCGCGATCTTAAAAAGCTTAAGGAATTTTGCAGCCGTTCCGATCTGAATATCATTGCGGGTACGGGCTTATTTGTGCATGATTCCCTGCCTGAGATGTATGAGAAGCGGAGCGTTGAAGAGATTGCCCGTTGGATGATCGATGAGATTGAAAACGGCCATTGCGATACCGGCGTAAAGCCCGGCGTTATCGGCGAGATCGGTACCAGCGAAAAGATCTATCCTGTTGAGGAAAAGGCGCTGCGGGCGGCGGCCATTGCCAGCGTTCATACCGATCTGCCGGTTTATGTTCATACCTATCCCTGGGGGCATGCGGGGCTTGAGGCGGCAAAGATTTTGCTGGAGGGCGGTGTGCGCCCCGAAAACATCTGCATTTGTCATCTGGATGTTACCTTTGATGATCCTTATCTGAGAGAGGTGCTGGATCTCGGCGTTTATCTTGAATTTGATAATCTGAGCAAGGAATTCTTCTTTGAGCCGCAGGACGGCTGCTTTGCAGGCGGCCCCTTTGAAACGGATGTTGCCCGCGTTCAGAAGCTCAAGGAGCTGATCGCCGAGGGCTATACCGATCAGATCTTGCTGGCCAATGATCTTTGCCTGAAGGCCAGCCTCCATCGGTATGGCGGGCTGGGCTATGATCATGCTTTTCGCAATTTTGTGCCGATGATGCGGCTTTACGGCATCAATGAGGCGGATATCCGCCGTATGGTTGAGGAAAATCCCAAGCGATTCTTATTCGGATCTGATTGCTGAACGGGAGGAGAGCCCCTATGAAATTATTCGATTGTAATGCCAGCTTCGGCATTGATATGGTGAACCACGAATGCGTAAACCATGAGAATTTCATCGTTTTGGAGAAGGTGGAGATCGCCAAGACCGCCGAGGAGCTGATCGCCGAAATGGATTATTCGGGGATCGAGCGGGCGTTGGTATGGCATCGCGCCCAATATGAGCAGGATGCAACGGTCGGCAATCAAAAGCTGATCGAGGGGATCCGCGGCTATGAGGATCGGCTGATCCCCAGCTGGACCATCCTGCCCGATATTACCGATCGCCAATATGCGCCCGAAATCTTCTTCGAAGCAATGAAGGCCAATGGGGTTAAGGCGCTGCGCGCCTTCCCCGAGCAGGATCGCTATTTCCTTTGCGAGGTAACGATGGGCGAGCAGCTCTCGCTGCTGAGCGAGCTGAAAATTCCCCTCTTCCTTTCGCCGATGAACGGCTTTGAGCCGATTTATAAGGTGATGGAGGAATTCCCCGAGCTTACGGTGGTATTATGCAATATCGGCTGGTGGCCCAGCGCGCGGCTGATCTGGCCGCTGCTGCGGCGGTATCCCAATTTCTATTTTGAAACGGGAGATTTCAGCCAGCTGCATGGCTTTGAGGAGGTCTGCGAAAGATTTGGCAGCGAGCGGATGCTCTATGGCTCCAATTTCCCCACCAATGCGCAGGCGGGCAGCATCTATACCCTGATGACCGCCAAGATCAGCGAGGCGGAGCGGGAAAATATTGCCTATAAAAATCTGGAGCGGCTGCTGAGCGAGGTGAGATTATGATTCGCCCGGAATTGGATTATAAGCCCATTGATTTTCATACCCATATGGGCTTGGAATATTGTTTATATTATCCCGATCACGATGCCGACAGCATGGTGAAAACAATGGATGAGGCGAATATCGATTTCATTGTTTGCGCCCCCTGCGAGGATCTTTTTGACGGCAGCAGCAAGCGGGAGCAGCTGACCGATGCAATGCGCCGCTATCCCGATCGGATCAAGGGGTATTACAGCGTGAATCCCGTTTTAGGGGTGGATGTTGATGAGATCCGCCGCGCCTTTCGGGAGCATCCGGGCTATATCGGGCTGAAATTTTTGCCCGATTACCATCGTACCGCGCTGACCGATCCGATCTATGCGCCCGCGCTGGCGCTGGCGGCGGAATATCAGATCCCTGTTTTATCCCATACCTGGGGCGTTTCGATGAACGGCGAGAGCTGCAATTCCGCCGATAAGGTGATCGGCGTTTTGGAGCGGCATCCCGAGCTGACCTTTATTATGGGCCATTCCATTCAAGGGCAGGTAGACGATGCGATCGCCATCGCCAAGCGCTTCCCCAATGCCTATCTGGATCTTTGCGATACCTGCCGCCTCAACGGCGTTTTGGAAAAGATGGTGCGGGAGGTCGGCGCCGAGAAGATTCTTTTCGGTACCGATGCGCCGATGCAGAGCCATCAATTTCAGCTGGGCTGCGTTATCGGAGCAAAGATTTCCGATCAGGAAAAGAAATTGATATTAAGAGAAAACGCTTTGCGCATCCTTGCGGCTGCAGGAAGGCCGGAGTAATGGAGGAACGAGAAAATGTCTGAGCTTAAACCTAAAGTAACGCCTAAGATCGGCCTTTTGCCGACCGGCCTGCAAATTTATTGGGAGCAATATCCCCGCCTGAAGGAGCGGGGGCTTGCGATGTATGATCAGCTGGTGGAAAAGCTTTCGAGCTTCGGCCAGGTCTGCTCCCCCGGCCTGGTGGATAATGATGAGCGCGCCGAGGAGGCTGCCGCCTATTTCAAGGCCAACGAAGTGGATATCCTTTTGATCTTCCCCTTCGGCTATACCACCGGCGCCATGATTACCCCTACGATCCGCGCGGTGGATGTCCCCATCCGCTTGGTGAATGCCCATGTGGATTCCTCTTATGATTATAAGAATGCCGATACCGAGGAATATCTTTACCACGAGGGCCCCTGCTGCATCCCCGAATATTCGGCGGCGCTGGTATCGCAGGGCAAGAAATTTCAGGTAATTACCGGCTATTTTGCGCAGGAAGAATTTTGGGAAGAGCTGCGCCGCTGCTGCCTCGGCGCTGCCGCGGCAAGCGCCTTTGCCAAATGCCGCTTCGGCATTATCGGCAGCAGCTATACCAATATGTGTGATATGCCTACCGATGAGCATCGCATTTTGAAGATGACAGGCCGCCTGCTCTGCCGCCCTGAGGTAGAGGAAATTGAGGAGGCTTATAAGACCGTTACCGATGCGGAGCTGGAAGAGATGTATAAAGAATTCCGCGCGGCCTATCGGGTAGACGAGAGCGTTACCAACGCCCATATGATGGAATCCGCCAAGATCGCGGTGGCCTTTGATAAGATCGTTAAGAAATATAAGCTGGATGCTTTCGGCTTTTATTGGTGGGGGCAGAAGCCCTATATGACCGAGCTGCGCGCTCAATCGGCGCTGGCCGCCTCCCGCCTTGCGGCGATGGATATTCCCGCCGTTACCGAGGGCGATATCAAAACCGCCATGGCAATGAAGCTGCTCAATTATTGCGGCGGCGGCGGAATGTTTGTTGAATTTTTCTCCTGCGATTTCGATGAAGATTTTGTTATGGTCGGGCATGACGGCCCCAGCAATATCAGCGTTGCCGCCGATAAGCCGATCCTGCAAAATCTTACCGTTCATCATGGGAAAACAGGCGAGGGGCTGGGCATCGATTTTGATATGCGCAAGGGCCCCTGCACCCTGCTGAATCTGACCCAATTCGGCACCGATAAGACCTATAAGCTGATCTATACGGTCGGCGAGGTCATCGAAGGGGAAATTTTGAATATCGGCAATCCAAATTGCCGCTTGCGGCTCCAAAAGCCCATTCCGCAGTTTTTCAACGAATGGTGTTTGCAGGGCCCCGGCCATCATTCGGCGCTGGGCATCGGCGATCTTTCCAAAGAGATCGAAATGTTTGCCGAAAAGATGGGCTTTGATTGCGTAAGAATTTAAATTTCATAAAAAGGAGAACGGTTATGAAAATTCAAAAAGAAGAATATCAGGCAAGAGTAGACGCCTTGCGGGCAAAGATGGCGGAGCAGAATGTTGATTTGGTGGTTGGCTTCTCCAATCTTTTGGAAATTGCGATCGTTCGCTATTATTGCGGCTTTGCGCCCACCAACGAAAGCTCCGCAATCGTTATCCCTGCCGAGGGCGAGGTAATTGTTTGCAGCGGTCAGGCGTCCTATGACGATTGCCAGCTGAAAAACGAGCTGCCCAACAGCCGGATCGCCATCCTGCCCGAAATCGGCGAGGTCAGCGGCTTTATTTATGATACCGAAGGCCAGCTGGATTTTGAAGCCCTTTTCCGCAGCGTGAAGGCGGAGCATCCCAATGTGAAGAAGGTTGGCTTCATCGGCCGCCTGATCTTCCCCGCCATCATTATGAATAAGCTGAAAAAGGTATTTGATGATGCCGAGATTATCGATTTCGATGATATCCATTATGAGCAAAGAATGATCAAGAGCCCCGCCGAGGTTGCGCTACTGACCAAGAACTGGGAGATGGTTTCCGAAACCTTCCGCAATATCATTCCCCAAATCAAGCCGGGCATGACCGAGCGCCATGTTGAGGGCTTGTTTGTTGCCGAAATGATGCGGCTGGGCGCTGAGAGCACCGTTCAGGCCTTTACCCCGATGATCGCCTCCGGCCCGATCAATTCCTTTGTTAGCATGCGGCGGAATGACGAGCGCCAAATTCAGGAGAGCGAAATGATCTCCATCGCCTGCGGCACCTGCTACGGCGGCTATAACGGCATCATCTGCAGCCCCTTGGTATTGGGCGAAATCCCCCAATATATGACCGATGCGGTAAAATGCGCCTATGACGCGCTGAATTATGCCTCCGCCAAGATGGCGCCGGGCGTACCCTGCGATGTTGTTATGAACGCTTATACCGATTATCTTACCAAATACGGCTATATTGAATACTGCCCCTACGGCAGCCTTCATAGCACAGGTATGCTGGAATGCGAAGCGCCTGTTTTCTCTACCGAGAATAAGCGGGTACTGCAGGAGAATATGGCGATCTGCATCGATGCCTATTTCAAGGGCATGGAATGGGGCTCCTTCCGGATGGAGGATTGCTATCTGATTACCGCCGATGGTGTGAAGCGGATGACTACCTATAACGATCGCTATATCCCCGAGCTTTTTAAATAAAGTTCGGATCATTCTTGGTTGCTTAAGCAAACACGAATCATCCGAACCTGCCTAAAATGGCAGAATTTCGGCGCTTTTCGGCTTGTCGAAGTTTTGTAGGCGCCAGCCTTACAAACCTTCTTCGCACCAAAAATGATCCGAAATTCTGCTCATTTTCAGGACAAAGAATTTTAAGGGAGCGGATTTTTGAGTTTGCAAGGCACAAAACGCAGTTCATCCTGACGGATGAACGAGTATTTTAACATAGCAAAGGCGAAAATCCGCCCCTTAAAATCAGGTTAGGATCATTTGTGTTTGCTTAAGGAGAAGAAAAATGGAAAAAGGAAAGAAAAATTGGGTCTTTTGCGATGGCTATCTTCCGCCCCATGGCGATAATCCCGAATTTGAAGGGCATGAGGCGCTGATGCTTACCAATCTGAACGAGGAAGAAGCGGAGATCGAGCTGGTATTGATCTTTGAGGATAAGGAGCCCGAGGGCGGTATTTTCCTCAAGCTGGGCGGCATGAGAACCACCTGCGTTCGGATGGATCATCCGCTGGGCGAGCGGGGCCTGAAGCTGGGCGAGGCGGAGCAATACACCGTATGGGTAAAGAGCTCCCGCCCCATCTGCGCGGCCTTTGGTCGGCTGGATGTTCGCCAGACCAATATGGCTTATTACAGCGTTGAAGGCTATTCCTTTTAACGAAAGATGAAATGAAACGGCTTTTGCCCCT
>JAZQDS010000057.1:0-15726 GCA_045546895.1 Eubacteriales bacterium
GGCCCATGATTATGCGGGGATGGGCGCTGTTTCTACCCGCGCGCTCTCCATGACCTATGAATGGGGCCATACCTACGGCCCGCCGATGGCGGTGGCGCCGCTGCCGAATGTAACAAAGGTAATGGAATTTGCCGCCGGCGAAATCCCGCCCGAAAAGCTTTTTATGGGCCTGCCCAATTACGGCTATGATTGGCTGCTTCCTTATGAGCAGGGCCGCCCCGCCCGCTCCATCGGCAATTACGAGGCCATCGCGCTGGCGCGGAAATACGGCGCAAATATCGAATATGATGAGCAGGCGCAGGCGCCATGGTTCCGCTATTACGACCGCCGCAAGCAGCAGCACGAGGTATGGTATGAGGATGCGCGCAGCTATCAGGCGAAGCTCGCTTTGGTAAGAGAGCTGGGCATTGCGGGGGTCAGCATCTGGAATATCATGCGCTTCTTTCAGCCGCTCTATACCCTGCTGGATGGCTATTTCGACATTGTAAAAATCCATCGGTAAATCGAACCTTTTTATTCGGATTCATAACATAAAAAAGCTGACAAAACCTTTTCATTGGATTTAATCCCCGCGATTACGGCGCAGGGAAGCAATCGATCCTGCAAATGAATGCCAAAATCAATAAAATAAGGCTCTGTATGCTTCGATACAGAGCCTTATTTTTATTTGGATAATTTTTCATCAATAGCCTTTGCCGCCTGTTTTCCTGCGCCCATGGCAAGGATAACGGTTGCGGCGCCGGTAACGGCATCGCCGCCGGCATAAACGCCCGCGCGGGAGGTTTTTCCTGTTTCCTCTTCGGTAACGATGCAGCCCCATTTATTGGTATCCAGACCGGGGGTGGTGGCGCGGATCAGCGGATTGGGGGAAGTACCGATCGCCATGATCACAACATCCGCCTCCAGCCGATGCTCGCTTCCCTGCTTCACAACCGGCCGGCGGCGCCCGCTCTCATCGGGCGCGCCCAATTCCATCTCAACGCAATTCATGCCGATGGCGTTTTGATGATCATCGCCCAAAATCTCAATGGGATTGGTAAGGGTTTTGAAGAGAATACCCTCCTCGATGGCATGATGGATCTCCTCCGCGCGGGCAGGGATCTCCTCCATCGAGCGGCGATAAACGATGGAAACCTCCTCAGCACCCAGCCGCTTGGCGCAGCGGGCAGCATCCATTGCAACATTCCCGCCGCCGACCACCGCAACCTTTTTGCCGCGGGGAACGGGGGTTTCGCTATCGGGAAGATAGGCTTTCATCAGATTGACGCGGGTTAAAAATTCATTGGCGGAAAGAACCCCTTTCAGGTTTTCGCCGGGAATTCCCATAAACCGCGGCAGGCCTGCGCCGCTGCCGATGAATACCGCATCAAAGCCTTGGGCAAAGAGCTCATCCACCGAAAGCACACGGCCGATAACCATATTGGTCTCCACCTTTACCCCAAGCGCACGCAGCCCATCGATCTCGCGGGCCACTATTGCTTTGGGCAGGCGAAATTCCGGAATGCCGTAGACCAAAACACCGCCGGGGATATGCAATGCCTCATAAATTGTAACATCATAACCGCGGCGGGCAAGATCCCCCGCGCAGGTCAGCCCTGCAGGGCCGCTGCCGATGATGGCAACCCGCTTGCCGTTTGGGGCGGGCTTTTGGATTTTTTGCTCCGCATGGGCAAGATGCCAATCGGCAACAAACCGCTCCAGCCTGCCGATGGCAACCGGCTCGCCCTTAATGCCCCGAACGCATTTGCCCTCGCATTGATTTTCCTGCGGGCATACTCGCCCGCATACCGCGGGCAGCGCGCTCATAGCGCTGATAATCTGATAAGCAGCCTCAAAATCGCCCTCCTGCACCTTCTTGATAAAGGCGGGAATATCGATCTGGACCGGACAGCCGCCAACGCAAGGCTTATGCTTGCATTGCAGGCAGCGATTGGCCTCTTCAATGGCCTGCTCGGCGGAATAGCCCAAAGCGACCTCTTCAAAATTGCGATTGCGGATCTCCGGCGCAAGCTCAGGCATCCGCTGCTTTTCCATGCTCATATTGGGCATTTTATTCCACCTCCTTTTTCAGCAGGTTGCAGCGCTCCTGCTCAAAGGCATGATATGTACGCCCGCGCTCAATGGCCTGATCGAAATCAACCAGATGCCCATCAAATTCAGGGCCGTCTACGCAGGCAAATTTCGTTTCGCCGCCAACCGTCAGCCGGCAGCCGCCGCACATTCCTGTTCCGTCAATCATAACAGGATTCATACTAACAATGGTTTTTACGCCGTATTCCTTGGTCAGCAGACAAACAAACTTCATCATAATCAAGGGGCCGATGGCGATAACCTCATCATATTCCTTTTGCTCCAGCAGCCGCTTCAGGGCATCGGTAACCAACCCCTTCTCGCCCGCTGAGCCATCATCGGTCATCAGCCAATAGCTATTGCTGACTGCTCGAAATTCCTCTTCCAAAATAACCAGTTCTCGATTGCGGAAGCCAACAACGCTATCCACCTCAGCGCCTGCCTCCGCCAGCGCCTTAGCCACCGGCAACGCGATCGCGCAGCCAACACCGCCGCCAACAACCGCTACCCGCTTTTTGCCCTCCACCTCGGTAGGCTTCCCCAGAGGGCCAACAAAATCCGCCAAGGCATCGCCTGCCTCCAGCCGATCCAGCTTCATGGTGGTTGCGCCAACGATCTGATAAATCACTGTTACGCTTCCTGCCTTACGATCGTAATCGGCAACCGTTAGGGGGATCCGCTCGCCGTTATCGTCTACTCTTAAAATAATAAATTGACCGGCGCGCGCCTTTTGCGCCACCAACGGCGCTTCGATTACCATCTTGCTTACGCTACCGTTCAGCCGTTCTTTTTGAAGAATTCGATACATTTTTTCACTTCCGTTCTTGATTTCAAAGCCGCTTCAAGCTCAAGCGTCTTTGGGCTGTAAACCTTTAAAATCTGCCCTGCGCAAAGCGCAGGGCAGATTCTTATTTATATTCGATTTCGATAATGGAGCCATCCCGCAGGTAGGCTTGGGTCAGATTGCTCTCATAAACCCCGTCTACCGTAACATAAAACTCCTTGGAGGAGCTTGCCCGAACGCCCAAGAAATCCAGAAAGGCGTTATTCACAATTACCGGCTCCTTGAAATCCCGATAGGTTTCGGGATATTTCATAGAAAATACATCGTATACCGTATCGTTTTCGCTGGCGGGCAGCTTACGGTTTTCCATATCGTTGCCTTCGCCCATCCCCTCAATGGTAACATAAACCGAAATCTTACCATAGGGATCGCCGAAGAACTTCCAGCAAAGCGCGGAGGTGATACCAACCGCGATCAAAAGCACAATCGAGGTTGTTACCGCCCAATGCTTTGCCATCCAGCGCCAGGCGCCGACCAAAATTTTTACCATTATTTCTTTTCCTCTTCTTTTGCCTTTATCGCTGCATTACGCGCCTCGATTTCGGCATCGGTTGCATCCTGAAGGATTTCGTGCTTGCCGCCCTTCAAAACAACACGGAAGGTATTAAAGATATTATCGGAAGTATAAAGACGCTGGCGGATCGGCCAATCGCCGCCGTTTTCGCCCTTCAGCAGCGCCTTAACCGCTTCGTCCATTTTGCTATCGGCATTATAATCGAAATAAGTAGCATAAAGGGGCATGGTGCCTTCGTTTTCATAAATCTGATAGAACTCATCGGAGCCCATATAATCCTTGCCGATCAGATCGGTAATCGCATCAGAGCTGCGAGTATTGTCATAAAACGCTTTTCTGGAAACATAGATGCCGAAGGAATAGCGGCCGATAAAAGCGCCTGCCTCGCGGCGACCGGTCGGGGTCTTGGGCAGGCCGACAACCTTAACATCGTCTTGCTTCAGCGCACCGCCAAAGACGGTAGAGGGAGCAACAATCATTGCGGCAGAGCCGTTTTGGAAAGAAGCCAGCGCATCCTCAAAGGAGGTATTATAGCAATCCTTGGTAAAGGCGCCCATCTTTTCCAGATCCTGAACATGCCCCAAAGCACGCTCCCAGCTGGAGATGATGCCCAAAGAGGGAGTATAGCTATGCTCGCCTACACCGCCCTCGGAAAGGATCATTTCATCCATCATATATTCGAGGCCCTCATCCGCAAAGCCTGCGGCAATGGGGGTAATTCCCTTCTCTTTGAAAGCCTCAATGGCGGCCAGCAGATTTTCCCAGGAGGTGGGATTTTCCAGCTCCATCTGCTTAAAGAGGGTGCGATTATAATAGAGGCCCTGATAGGTACCGTAAACAGGGATCATATAATTGATGCGATCGGAGGGCTCAGCGCTCAGCACCAGCATCGGATCATTGATCTCTTCCATAATGGCTTCATATTGAGCTTGAATGGAGCGAATCGACATAATCGATTCATCTTTATCAATCATCTTTTCAACATATTCATTCCGCTCGGTAAGGAAAGCAGCAATTTTGCCCCTCTTTACCTTCTTGGAAAAATCAGCCCAGCCCTCTGCATCATCGGCAGCGGGGATCTTGGTAAATTTCAGCTCAACATTCGAGAAGGTCTTAAAATCTTCTACCCAGGTAGCGAGCATGGGCTCCCAAGCCGCCCAGCCTTCTTCGCCGGGAGCAACAGGGATGCCGACAGTCATTTTAATCGCCGAAGCATCTTCGGTAGCTTCGGTATCTTCGTTGGTTGTAATGCAGCCGGTGAACATACTGCAGCCCAGCACCAATACCATTAAAAGACACAAAATTTTGGTAATTTTCTTCATCAGAGGTACCTCCACCTTATATTCTTTATTTATAATAACATAAAGGGAGGATAAAATAAAGAGGTTTTTTTAATTTTTTCCGAACTTTTGAAAAATTTTCCCCAGCCATTCGGCAAAAGCGAATTTAATCTGCCGCGCCACCCCCTCTCTTTGCAAAAAGCGGGTGCTTTCCTCCCCCAATACAGCGGTAAGCTCATCGGCAGCCTCCTCCTCAACAACCGCGGGCGATAAGCAAAGCGCAGGATAAAGAACACACCAGAAATTTTCCCCCTCCGCTTCGCCGATGCGGATACTTACCGCCTGATATTTTCCCGCAGGGAAAGAAAAGGAGCCGTAATCCTTGGATGGAAATCGGCGACTGCCGATCTCGATTGCGACCTTTGCATCGCTTCCCTGCGCCCGCAAAATCCGCTCCGCTTCCGCCTGCAGTAAATGACGATTTTCCTTCGCGGCGTCAAGCGCCTCCCGCTGATTGCCGCAATCGGCAAAAAGCTGCCGCACCAGATCAAAAATTCCATCCCTGACTGCCAGCTTCAGCTGCTGATCCTCCGCCTCATCCGAATGGGCAACAACATGAAAACGCACCACCTCGCCCTCAATCCGCTTGGCCTCCGCCCGCCCGCTGATGGCAAGATAGGTCAATGCCGCGGCGATTACCAGCAGCGGAATTGCAATGTAATATCCGATTTTATTCAAACCGATCACCTCCGTTGCCTCTATCATCGACCGCCCGCAGGAAAACTATTCCAATTTTAAAAATAAAAATACCGCGGCAGCCTTCGCTACCGCGGTATTTGCTTTATTTTGTTCCGAAAATACGATCGCCCGCATCGCCCAGGCCGGGAACGATATAGCCCTTTTCATTGAGCTTTTCATCCACATGCGCGCAATAGATTTCAACATCGGGATGCGCTTCGGTCAGCGCCTTGATGCCCTCGGGCGCCGCAATCAAACACATAAATTTGATCTGCTTGCCGCCCAGCTGCTTGATCTGATTAATGGCATCGATGGCGGAGCCGCCGGTGGCCAGCATCGGATCTACAACGATTGCCAGCCGCTTGCCGATATTGGCGGGCAGCTTGCAATAATAAGCATGGGGCTCCAGCGTTTCCTCATCGCGATACATACCGATATGCCCAACCCGCGCGGAAGGCACAAGATTGATTACACCGTTGACCATTCCGAGGCCGGCGCGCAAGATGGGAATTACCGCCAATTTAATGCCCGAAATAACATTGGTTTTGGTTTTACAGATCGGGGTGGTAATCTCAACCTCTTCCAGCGGAAGATCCCGCATCGATTCATAACACATCAGCATGGTAATCTCTTCCACCAGCGCGCGGAATTGATTGCTGCTGGTTTCAACATTCCGAAGAATAGAAATTTTATGCTGAATTAAAGGATGATCAAAAATTGTAACATTGCCCATCGGAGCCACTTCCTTTTCTTAATTTCTTAATTTAATCGTATCATTCACACCCTTCTTTGTCAAGGGAAAAATTTCATTTAAAATGTCGAAAAAGGGGGTTTACAAATACCGCATTATGCGCTATACTATTCAGGATGGAAAAAACAATTTTTCCCGGAATGCACGGTCTTTCATTCGATGCGCAACATCGGCAAGATCCCATCCAAAATCTCCTTTTCTGATCTTGCCTATTTATCGAAGGCAAGGTCTTTTTTTATGCCGATTGTGCAACCGCTGCATTGATCCCTGTTCATATTCTGCCTTGCGGCAACGTCGTAAATGCAGTTTTTATATGAAAAAAATTAAATAGGAGGAAGTTTCCAATGAAACTCGTTTTCCAACCCCAAGACAAGCCTAAATTCGGCGCAAATCTGGTCTTCGCGATTCAGCAGCTGCTTGCCATCATGGCCGCAACTCTGGTTGTGCCCATCATCGTAGGCAATAACATGAGCCCCGCCGCCGCATTGTTCGGCGCCGGTGTCGGTACCTTTGTCTACCTGCTGTTCACCAAGTTCAGAAGCCCTGTTTTTCTGGGCAGTTCCTTTGCATTCCTCGGCTCGATGGCCGCAGCCTTCGCAGGCGGCGTTTCCATGGCGCTGGGCTATGTTGGCCTGATCCTCGGTGCTGTTTTCGCAGGTCTGGTCTATGTCATCATCGCAATCATCGTTAAGCTCGCAGGTGTGCGCTGGATCAATAAATTGATGCCCGCCGTTGTTATCGGCCCCACCGTTGCCATCATCGGTCTTTCTCTGGCCGGCAATGCGATCGGCGATCTGCAAAAGGCGCCCGCCGGCGGTCATGTTCTCATCGCGGTTGTTTGCGGTCTGGTTACCCTGCTGGTTACCGTTATCTGCTCTACCTTCGGCAAGAAGATGGCCAAGATGATCCCCTTCATCATCGGTATTCTGGCCGGCTATGCGGTTGGCTCCATCTTTACCGTTATCGGCAATCTGGCCGGTCTGGATGCTCTGAAGGTTATTGATTATACTGCCATTACCAATCTCTTTGCCGATGGCATTACCCTCAAAAGCTTCGTTCAGTTCCCCGATTTCACCTTCCTGACTGCCTTTGGCGGTCTTAAGGAGCTTTCCGGCTCTTATATCGCTACCATCGCAGTTGCTTATGTTCCCGTTGCTTTCGTTGTTTTTGCTGAGCATATCGCCGATCATAAGAACATCTCTTCCATCATCGAAAAGGATCTGCTGGAAGAGCCCGGCCTGCATCGCACCCTGCTGGGCGATGGTGTCGGCTCCATGGTTGGCGCCTTCTTCGGCGGCTGCCCCAATACCACCTACGGCGAATCCGTTGCCTGCGTTGCCATCAGCGGTAATGCTTCTGTTTTCACCATCGCCACCACCTCTGTTCTGGCGATCCTGATCTCCTTCCTTTCCCCCTTTGTTGCCTTTGTTAATACCATCCCCTCCTGCGTAATGGGCGGTGTTTGCATCGCGCTCTATGGCTTCATTGCCGTTTCCGGCTTGAAGATGGTTCAGAAGGTTGATCTGGAGCAGAATAAGAATCTGTTTGTTGTTTCTACCATCCTGATCTGCGGCATCGGCGGTCTGACCCTCACCTTCGGTAAGGTCACCCTGACCTCCATCGCTTGCGCGCTGATCCTGGGCATCATCGTAAATCTCATCCTCTCCAAGAAGAAGGACGACTAATCGATCTTCCCAATAAAAGCGGAGCTGAGAATACTCTCGGCTCCGCTTTTTATTGACTTTTTGCCCGATAGCCTCTATAATAAAACCAACCAAACAAATGAAAGGATTTAAAAATATGTCTGTTATTCTGGGCGTTGATGTGGGCGGATCCACAACCAAGATCGTTGCGCTGGATGGCAAGGTCATCGGCCTGCTGCAGGTAAGAGCGGGGGATCAGCTCACCTCCCTTTACGGCGCCATCGGCAATCTCCTGCATCAGCATCAGCTTACCTTAAAGGATGTTGAAAAAATTGTTTTAACAGGGGTTGGCGCCTCGCTGATCCATGAAGATATCTATGGCATCCCCACCTGCAAAATCGATGAATTTTCCGCTATCGGCAAGGGCGGGCTTTTGCTGGCGGAGGAGGAGGAAGCGCTGGTCATCAGCATGGGGACCGGCACCGCCTTCGTTTACGCCAAGGGGGATGAAACAGAGCATATCGGCGGCAGCGGCGTTGGCGGCGGGACCTTGATCGGCCTTTCCCATGAGTTGCTGGGCGAAAGCGATTATGAGGCCATTACCGCCCTTTCCGAGCAGGGGGATCTTTCCCGCGTTGATCTTTCGGTAAGCGATATCAGCAATGCCGATATTTCAACCCTCCCGCAAAATGTTACCGCCTCCAATTTCGGGCGGATTAAAAGCACCGCCACCAAAGGCGATCTGGCGCTGGGCCTGATCAATATGATCTTCCAAACAGCAGGCGTTATGGCATCGCTGATCGCCAAATCCCGCGGCTTCAAAAAGATCATTGTTACCGGCTCACTTACCACCCTCCCGCAGGCGCAGGAGATGCTCAACGGCGTTGCAGGGCTGCATGGGATCCCCTTTATTATCCCGCCCGATGCCACCTTTGCCACCGCGCTGGGTGCCGCCGCATTGCAAAAATAAAAGAGAAGCTTCGGCAAGCTCCGAAAGGAGCAGCCGAAGCTTTTTATTTTAATATTTTAATGTACGCAACCCCTTGGGATAATGATTTTTACCCATCCCCTCGGAGGCCTTGATCCAGCCCAGCGGGATTCCTTCTACCGTAACAACCCCATAGCCCTTTTGCTTGCAGGCAACGGTCTGGCCGTTGAGATAGCGGGCCGCCTCTTCCTGGGATAATTCCTCCGCATAGGGAAATTCCGAAGCCGCAAGGCACATCGCAAGATGATGGGCAGGCTTCCATTGCCGCCCCTTTTGCTCCAATACCTGCATTCCCGCCCGCAGAATCCGAACCCCCTGCAAAAAGGGAAGATCGGGATCGGCAAGAGAATAGAAATTCCCGCAACGCAGCAAATTGCCATCAAGCCGCTTGCCCAGCAGCTCCTTCAGCGCCGCCTCCGCCTCGGGGCAGCGCTCCGCTTTAAAGAAGGGCGCCGCGCGCCCTTCGCCCGCGCCCGCGCGCTCCATCGCGCAAACAAAATGCCCCTCGCCCCCATCGGCGGGAAAAATTCTTACCGCCTCGGAAAGGCCTAAAAATCCGCTGCGGCCGCCCTCAATCCCGCTCGCAACAACGCGGAAATCGGGATGCCGCTCCAGAAACCAAAGGATGGTTTTTTCATTTTCTTCCAAATTAAAGGTGCAGGTAGAATAAACCAGCCGACCGCCGGGGCGCAATGCTTTGGCCGCCTCCTCTAAAATGCCGCGGCTCCGCTCGCTGCAAAGGGCAACCAGCTCCTTTGTCCATTCCTCGGTAATGCGGGGATATTTGCGAAACATCCCCTCCCCCGAGCAGGGGCTGTCTACCAGGATTTTATCAAAATATTCCGGCAAGGCGCGGGCGATCGCCGCCGCCTCGCCATTCGTGATTACCGCGCGGGAAAGCCCCATCCGCTCCGCATTTTCCAGCAATGCCTTGGCGCGGGTAGGATGAATTTCATTGGCCACCAGCAAGCCCCGATTCAGCCTTGCGCCGATGGCGGTTGCCTTGGAGCCGGGAGCGGCGCAAAGATCCAATACCCGCTCATCGCCCTGCAGCTGCAGGGCGGTAACAGCGCTCATGGCGCTGGGCTCCTGAAAATAATAAAGCCCGGCCCGATGATAGGGATGATTGCCGTCTACCTCCCCCTGAAGATAAAAACCATCCTCATAAAAAGGAGCAGGCTTTACCCCAAAGGGCGCAAGCCTTAAAAAATCCTCCCGCCCGATCTTTTTGCGATTATAGCGTACCCCCTCAAAGGGCGGCTGATCCAAATAGGGCTTCAAATTAATAATATCGTTTAAATAATCAATCATTTAATTGCCTCTCGCTCCGGCCTTTGAAATCCATAGCCTGAAATCTCAGATGCTTCGCCAACTACCATGAATGCTTCGGGATCCAATTGATATACAATCTTCCGAAGCCTGCGCTCTTCGCCGGGCGCCAGCGCGCAGAATAAAACATATTTATCCTCGCCGGTATATCCGCCCTTCCCCTTCAATACCGTAATTCCCCGCTCGGTTTCCGCCATAATGGCCTCCTCCAGCGGGCGGGCGGAGATGATCCAGGCGATGCGGCCCGCGGTTCGGCCCTTCAGGTAAAGATCCAAAACAACGGTAAAAATTGCCGCCAGCAGCAGGGAATAAAGAACCGTTTCCAATTCCTTATATACAATGCCTCCCAAAAGAACAATCAGCCCGTCAATCATCAACACCAATCCGCCAAAGCTGATGGCGGGATATTTCTTTTGCAAAATCAGCGCAATCAAATCGCTGCCGCCGCTGACCATCCCCTCGCCACACATCAGGGCAATCCCCGCGCCGCTCAAAACAGCGCCGCAAAGGGTAGAGAGCAGCCGATCCCCCTGAAAAGCGGGGAGGCGCGCGGTCAGCTCCAGCGCCGCGGAAAGCAGCGCTGTTCCGCCGAGGCTCATCAGCGAGAGCCGTTTTCCCAATATGAAAAAGGAGAGCAGCAAAATAGGCGCATTGATCAGCATTACGCCGATGCCGATCGGCAGCCTTGTTAAAACATTTAGGATGGTGGCAGCGCCTGTGGCGCCGCCCAGCAAAACCCGATGCGGGTTAATAAATACCGTTACTCCGACTCCATAGATCAAAGCACCCAGCATCATCAGCAGCAGGCTGCGCAAGCGACCGCCCCATTTTTTCCATTTCATTATCTTTGAATTATATCCCTTTCTCAAACGTTTCGCAGATAATATCCCAAAGCCGATCCAGCCGCTCGGTCTCACCTGCTAAGTAAAGAAAGCCCCAAAGCGCCTCAAAGCCGGTAGCGGCATGGTAGGTGCCGTAGTCGGCAGAGCGTGGCTTGGAATTGCTCTTGGCATTGCGCCCGCGGCGGGCAATTTCCAGCTCTTCCTCCGAAAGCTGCGGCGTCAGCAGCTCCAAAAATTGCGCCTGCGCCCCGCAGCTGACAAAATGCTTGGATTTTTCATGCAGCTTATGATTTTGGCAATTGCCCTGCTCCAAAACATATTTACGCACATAAAGTTCATAAACGCCATCCCCCAGATAAGCCAGCGCCAGCGGGCTATAGCGGCGGAGGATTTCTTCTTTATTCCAAACCATGTAATAATACTCCTTTGATCTTTTGTTGCTCTATTTCAATAATCGCATATTCGCGGCAGGGATTGCGCAGCGAGCCGGGATTCAGCATCAGAATCCCCTCCCGCCGCTCCATAAACGGCTGATGGGTATGCCCGAAAAGCACTGCCTGAACGCCCGCCGCTTTCGCGGCAGCAAGCAAGCCGCCCAAGCCGGATTTCACCCCATAGCGATGGCCATGGCAAAGCATCAGCTTCAGCCCGCCTGCCTCCAGAATGATCTCCTCCATTCCGCCATCGCCCCAATCGCAATTGCCCTTTACCTGATAAACAGGGTGGCCGCTTGTTTGCTGCAGCAGCCAGCGCGCATCCTCAATATGATCGCCGAGATGGATGATGCCATCGCAGGGATAGCGGCGATAAAGCTCCGCCATCGGCTCCCTTTGCCCATGGGAATCGGAAAAAACAATATAGCGCATCTGCGGCCCTCCCTTGCAATCTTTTTATCATTATTATATCAATTTTAGCATAAATTAAAGGGAAAAGAAATAGGCAAAGCAAAAATAATCGCTGAAAGGAGCAACATACTATGCCGCAAAATGATTTTATGGACCAACTCAAAAAAATGGATAAACGGGAACGCCGCGATCTGCTGGAAAAGCTGACCTCTGCCCTCTCGCCCGAGCAGCAGGAGCAGGTCTCCTCCATTATGAAGGATAAAAAACAGATGGAAAAGCTTCAAAATAATCTCAACGGCAACGATCTTCAAACCCTGATCAACGGTCTTTCGGGCAAGGAGGATGCGCGGGATTTTCTGAACAGCCCGCAGGTGACGGAGCGGCTGCGGGAAATTCTCAAATAGATCCTTCCGCGCTCCTATCCTCCCTCTTTTCGGGCGGCGCTTCGGATGGGCTTTCCTCCCTTCTTTCTGCCTTTGGCGGCGAGGGGCCGGACCCCGCCCTTTTGCTGCGGATCGGCAAAGCAGCGGCGGGCATGAAAAATCAGCCTGATGATCGCTGCAGCCTGCTCCGCGCCCTCAAGCCCTTTTTGCGCTGTGAGCGCCAAGAGCGGGTAGAGGAGGCCATTAAAATCCTGCAGCTGCTGCGGATGTGGGAGCTCTTTCGAAGCCAGGAAACCTGCTAACGTAAGCAAACACGAATGATCCGCCCCTTAAAATCAGGTTCATTACTCTTGTCACCTTTAAGGAGAAGCCTATGGACATTTTATTGCAATCGGATGGCCAGCTTTACCCGCCCCGCCATGCGGAGCGTTCACGCCCGCCTGCGGCGGCGCCCAAGCCGGAGCCACCCCAAAAGCCGCCTCCGCCGCCCCCAAAGGAGCGGGAGCCGATCCAAGCCCTGCCCTGGGAGGATTTATTACTGATCGGGCTGGCCTTCCTGCTGATCCGCAGCAGCGAAAAGCCCGATATCCCGCTGCTGCTGGCGCTGGCGTATATCCTTTTTGATCCCCATTTTTCACTGCCGAAATTCGGCTGATTGCTTCTTGCGAAAATGAAAGAATAATGGTAAAATAGAAGAAAATAACCGAAAGGAATTAGAAATCTTGATCCTTTATCCCTTTTGTTCTACCAGCAAGGGCAATTGCACCCTCCTCAAGGCGGAGGGGCGGGGGCTGATGATCGATTGCGGCGTTTCCTATCTGCAAATCGATCGGGCCATGCAATCGCTGGGGCTGGCGCTCGGCGATCTGGAGGGCATTTTGCTGACCCATGAGCATACCGACCATATCAAAGCCATCCCCCAGCTTCAAAAGCATGGTGCGCCCGCTTTTTACGCAACGCAAGGCACCCTCAGCAGGGCAGATATTGATGGAATCGACCATCGCTGCGCGCCCTTTCAATTGGGCCCCTTTTTCATTACGCCGATCGAAACCTGCCATGATTGCGCCGCACCCTGCGGCTATCGCATCGAGGCGGAGGGCAAGGCGCTGGCCATCGTTACCGATACCGGAAAAATCACTCCCAAGATGCTGCAGGAGCTTTCGGGCTGCTGCCTGATCATGCTGGAAAGTAATTATGATCCCGAGCTGCTGGAGCTGGGGCCTTATCCTCAAGCGCTCAAAAATCGCATCCGCTCCGATGCAGGCCATCTTTCCAATGGTGATAGCGCCTCCCTGCTCGCTCTCAAGGCGATGGAGGGCGCGCTGAAAACGGTTGTTCTTGCTCATCTGAGCGATCATAATAATACCCCCATGACCGCCAAGCAGATGGTGATCAATACCTTTGATCAATACGGCATTGAGGGAATTCGCATTGAGGTAGGCGGCGCTTTCTGCCCGCCCTTGGAGGTCTGATCAATGAAATGCACAGTTTATTGCACCGGCTCCCTGAAGGAGAAATATTGGCGGGAGGCAGAGGCGGAATATCAAAAGCGAATGAGCCGCTTCGGCGGCTGGCAGGTAATCGAGCTTGCGGAAGTGCCGCTGCCCGATCGCCCCTCCCCCAAGGAGATTGAAAAGGCGCTCCAAAAAGAGGCCGAGGCGCTGCTGAAGCGCATTCCGCCCCGCGCCTATACCATCGCCCTTTGCGTTGAAGCAAAAAGCTGCTCCAGCGAGGGGCTGGCGGAGATGATCGATCGGATCGCCGCCGAAGGCAAGAGCGAAATTGCGCTGCTGATCGGCTCCTCCTACGGGCTGGATGCGGCGCTGAAACAGCGCTGCGATGCCCGCCTTTCCATTTCGCCCATGACCTTCCCCCATCAAATGATGCGGGTATTGCTGGCGGAGCAATTTTACCGCGCGCATAAAATCAATGCCAATGAAAGCTATCATAAATAAAAGAAACGGGTTTTCGCAAAAGCGAAAACCCGTTATTTATTTTAGGTTCAGCCCTCAACCTTACCGGCGCGGACCGCTTCGAAATCTTCTTCAATTTCCTTGGAGGGAGCCTTGGAAAGCAGCGAGCCTGCAACAATGCAGATCGCCGAGAAGATAAAGGCAGGAAGCAGCTCATAGATGGCAAATACACCGCCCAGATTGCTGATAACCAGCTTCCAAAGGAAGACCATCCCTGCGCCGCCTACCATACCGGCAATGGCGCCGATCTTGGTGGTACGCTTCCAGAAGAGCGAGAAGAGCATCAAGGGGCCGAAGGTGGCGCCGAAGCCTGCCCAGGCAAAGGAAACGATTTCAAAGATAATGCTGTTTTCATCCAATGCCAGCAGAATGCCGACCATCGCCAAAACAAGCAGGGTAATACGAGTAATCCACATGACCTGCTTTTCGCTGGCATTCTTTTTGCAAACGCCCTGAAAAACATTCTTGGCAAAAGCGGAGGCCGCGATCAGCAGATAGGAATCGGAAGAGCTGATGGTAGCCGCCAGAATACCGGCCATAACAAAGCCTGCCAAAATCGGAGGCAGGAAGCTCTCGGAAAGGGTAATGAAGATATTTTCGGCAGCCGATTTGGTCAGATGCGCGATGGGGAAAAGCTGACGGCCGATGATGCCGATAAATACGGCAACCGCCAGAGAAATAACAACCCATACCATCGCAATCCGGCGGGAGCGCTTCAGCTCCTCTTCCTTGCGGATCGCCATAAAGCGAAGCAATACCTGAGGCATACCGAAATAGCCAAGGCCCCAAGCCAGCATCGAGCAGATGGTCAGGAAGCCATAGGGATTGGCCGATCCGAAAACAGGCGCGCCGTTTTCAACCAGCTGGGTGCCTGCGGCATCCAGAGTAGGATTGGCCATGCCAAAGAATTCCAGAAAACCGGGGATTTCCTTCGCATTGGCAAAAACAGCGCCCAGACCGCCCGCCTGAACGATACCAATGGTAACAATAACGCCCAGCGCAACAATCATAACAATCGCCTGCATAAAATCGGAGGCGCTTTCCGCCAAAAATCCGCCCAGCAGGGTATAAAGCAAAACAAATACGGCGCCCAAAATCATCATCGTCTTATAATCCAGCCCAAAGAGAGCAGAAAAGAGCTTGCCGCAGGTAACAAAGCAGCTGGCCGCATAAGCGGTAAAGAAGATGAGAATAAAGGCAGCGGAAAGAATCATAATAACCTTTTTCTTTTCGCGGAACCGATTGGAGAAAAATTCCGGCAGTGTAATGGAATTATTCGCCCGAATGCTATAGCGCCGCAGCCGCTTGGAAACAATCAGCCAATTGAAATATGTACCAACAGCAAGGCCGATCGCTGTCCAGGCCGCATCCGCAAGACCATACCAATAAGCAACGCCGGGCAAGCCCATCAAAAGCCAGCCGCTCATATCCGAAGCTTCTGCGCTCATCGCGGTAACCCAAGGGCCCAAAGAGCGGCCGCCCAAGAAATACTCCTCCGAGCTCTTATTGGCGCGCTTTGCATAAAA
>JAZQDS010000058.1:0-2436 GCA_045546895.1 Eubacteriales bacterium
GCATTCAGATGGCCGAAATCGATGGTCGGCAAAATCCGATCATCCACGCTGCAAAGAGTCATTACCTCCTCCAAAGAGCCCAGCTGATTGATTTTACCCATCGTTTCCGGGCAAAGAATCAAATCCCCATAGCCCTCGGCATCAAAAGCCTCTACCGCACTGCGCAGAGTTTCCAGCGCAAGGCGCGTGGCATCCTCTCTGCTGAGCTTTGCGCAGGAGCCGGAATGAAAAATAATCCGCTTGGCGCCGATTTTTTTTGCCAAAGCGGCGCTTTCCAGCAAATAGCGGATGCTGTTATTGCGCTTTTCCTCCTCCAGCGACGACATCGAAATATAATACGGCGCATGGATGGAAAGAGAGATCCCGCAGCGCTCCGCTTCCGCCTTCAACCTTTGGGCAACAGCATCGTTCATCCGAACACCGCGCCCGCATTCCACCTCATAGGCATCCAGCCCGATCTCCCGCAAAAAAGCAGGCATCTGATCGGAGGTCTTATTTCCGGCAGATTTAAACCATTCGCAATTTCCGCCCGGTCCGAATCGAATCATTTTAATCCATCCTTTCTGCGCTTACGATTGATTATCGGCAATTCAAGGCGCCGCTTTAATCGAAATAAGCGCGTTTCCTTGGTATCGATCGGCTCAACAAGGATGGTTTGCATCCCTAAGCAATTTCCGCCCAACATATCGGTATAAATCTGATCGCCTACCAAAGCAATCTGCTTTGCCTTCAGCCCGAAAAGGCGGCGAATCCGCCAAAGGCTGAAGCCCAGCGGCTTCATGGCGCGATGAATGGCGGGAAGATCAAGCCCTTCTGCAAAGCGCTCCACCCGCTCCCTGCAATTATTGGAAACAATTGCACATTGCACCCCATTGGCACGCAAGCGCGCCAATAGCGCAAGATTTTCAGCAGTTGGTCTTTCGGCACGAAAGCCGACCAAGGTATTATCAATATCAAAAATAATGCCCCGAATTTGATGTGTTTCCAAAAACGCATCGGTTAAAGCATAAACATCGGGGAGCATATAGCGCGGAGATAAAAGCATAAATGCACTCCTTTTTCTTTTATAGGTGTATTATAACAAAAAGTTACAGTAAATTCAAGTTGAGAACGGTAAAATAACAGTGAACGGTACATAATAATATAAAGGAAAGGTTAAATATTATGAAGCATTATTTTAGAAAGGAACAGCGGAAGCTGGGGCTGCTGATCTTTTTTTCGCTATCGGGTGTTGCTGTTTTTATTGCATTTTTGATCCATTTCGATCAGGCAATCAGCGCGGGGCGAAAATTAATTTTACTCTTTACCCCATTCTATATCGGCTTTGCCATCGCCTATCTCTTAAATCCAATTTTGAATTTTTGGGAAAATAAATTATTGATAAAGATCCAAAAGCCGCGGCTCAAGCGAGTTTTGGCGCTGATTATTACCTACGCTTTATTTATTGGCATTGCAGGCGGCGCGATTGCCTATATCCTACCGCGCCTGATTCATAGCCTCTCAACGCTGATGAACGAAATTCCGGCCTACTATCGCGCCTTCACGGAAAATGCCCGCGATTTTATTGCAGCTCGGCCCGATTTCAATGAAATCTATCTACGCTATTCCAAGCAATGGCATCAAGCTCTTGAAAAGGTTGTGGTCCAATTTTCCGATCAGCTCAGCGGGCTGCTTCCGAAGCTTGCCAATACCACCCTGCAAATCGGAAATGTTTTTATTCAGATCGCGGTTGGGATCGTTATTTCCATTTACTTTCTCTCGGGCAAGGAAAAACTGATCGCACAATTTAAAAAGGTTTTGAATTTTATCTTTAAAAAAGAAGATCGCTATCAAAAAGTTATCATCGTTGGCCGCATTACCCATGAAAAAACCATCCATTTTCTTTCGGCGCGGCTGCTGGACTCCCTGATTGTTGCAATCATCGCTTATCTCTTTATGCTCCTTTTTAAAATGCCCTATGCACTGCTCAATGCGCTGATCATCGGCCTTTGCAATACCATCCCTTATTTCGGCTCCTGGATCGGGGCTGTACCGCCCGCACTGATCCTTTTGATCGTTAAGCCCTCCATGCTTCTTCCCTATTTCATTTTTATTCTCCTTTTGGAGCAGCTGGACGGGAATGTGATCGGCCCGCTTCTGCAAGGGCGGCAGCTGGGCCTTTCTGCCCTTTGGATCATTTTTGCCATTTTTCTTTTTGGCGGCCTTTTCGGCTTCATCGGGATGGTCATCGGGGTGCCGTTTTTCGCGGTAATCTATTATTTTTTAAACGCAGCCATCAATAACGGGCTGCTGCGCCAAGGAAAATCGATCCATACCGCCGATTATGCCCCGCCGGAGGATCGGGATATTATTGAAAAATAAAGCATAAAAAATTATGGCTGCATTGCAGCGGGAAAATTTTTTTTTTGTTTAATAGACAACCCTTTTTCCCCACCC
>JAZQDS010000059.1:0-3271 GCA_045546895.1 Eubacteriales bacterium
ATGGGATATTCATCCTCCAGCGTGTCGGAATACCAATATGCAACAGAGGAAATATCATCCTGAAGCGGCAGATATCTGCCCTCACTCCGCCAGCCGAGCGCCTGAATGGTAACCTTTAAATCCTTTTCAAAATAAATGGGATCGGTAATATGCCAGCGATACAGATTAAAGTATCTTTGCGATTGGTATGTTCCGTCTGTATGGCGAACCTTAAACATTCCCGAATAAGGCGTTGTAAATTCGGTATATTCGCCGTCAACATCGAAATTATATGCGCCGCAGAAATAATCCTCCGTTCCGGTGCCGCAGATGGAGGGGAACTCTTGGTCGCCATCAATATAAAATTTGATTTCGCCTTCGCCCCACCAGCCGTTATTTTTTACGCCCCAATGCATATAGGTGCCAACATAATGCCCACGCCCTTTAATATGATCCAAAATCACATAGGGCTCTTTATAGGGGAGCGGATTTACGCGGCGAAATTGAGCATGAAAATAAAGGGTGTCCGGCGGAAGCTCCTTTTCCTCGCAATCGATCTGATAATATAAATGGCAGGAATCCGCCCCTCTGTTTTCAATCTCCACACGAAAAGATTTGAAATAAGGCATTTCAAAATAGCAATTCAGCCCCTTTTTGGGGTTCACGCACATCGCAAGGCTGCTCAGCTGGCGATATTCTTTATAATCGGCATTGCAAAAGAAATCAGAGAGCGGCGCTTCAACTGCGGGATTTTTATGCCCATCAAAATAAATGCGCAAAATCAAAAGCCGGCCGGCCTTTGCGCCGTCTGTGAGCCAAATATGCTTGATGGCGCCCTGCCCCTTAACATCGGCAAGAACCATCGTTTCTCCGGGCTGCGATATCAAGTAAGGATTTACCTTCCAGCCCCTGCCAAGCTCCCTTGCGGCGTAAGAGGCGCTGCCTTCCTCCGCCATGCCGCCCTTGCCCTTTTCCCCTGTAAGATTTTCGGGCGATACGGAAAATGAGCGGATTTTCTTTTGCGTTATAAGAGAATTCAACATCTTTACCCCTCCAAATTTTTCAAATTATTAATACGATTAAAAATTACAGAACAAGCCCTTGTCTTTTTTTCAATCAGGGAACCGTCCCCTGATTGACTGTTGATTACTCCTTCTATAATTCAATTATATTTTGTATTGATGAATATGTCAATATATCCGTCATGCTTTGATGAATTGAACGGAATGCGTCTTTATTCGTTTTCATCGCAAAAGCAAACCGGCACATTGGTTGTTTTCGATCTCAGCTCTGAAAGATAAATATAAAAAACTGCCCCGCAATGCATAGCTTTGCCGTGCGGTTTATTTGATTGGGAATTACAGATCCAATTCGATCTCGTGGCCAACCTCGTTACTCTTAACGATACCATCCAGAATTGCCTGGTTATAAAGGATCTCGGAAGAGGGAACGGGAGGAGCAGTTCTATTCTTAACCGCATCGATAAAGGAGCGGATCTTCAAATAGAAAACATTTTCCTTCATATGGATATAGGGAACCTCGGTCTCAACATCGTTGCCCGCCATCTTATGATAGATCTTCATCGGGCCGCCGATAGAGCCATTCCAGCATTCGGTGGAGGGAATGCGCAGGGAGCCTTTAGTACCCATAATGATGGTATCACCCGGAGTATCAAGATGCATTGCCCATGCAATACGGAAGTCCAGAATGATGCCGCCCTCCAGGCGGATAAAGCCTGCTGCAAAATCATCAACGCCGAAGCTCTTGGCATATTCGCCGGGATCGCCGTTATCCTCATAATAAGAGGGCTGAGTGCCGAAGAAAGCGCTCTTATAGCCGGTAACGGTAAGGGGCTTGGGATAGCCCAGCGCATTCATAACCATATCCAAGGAATAGCAGCCGATATCGCCCAAAGCGCCGATACCGCCGGTAGACTTTTCAATAAAGGAGGTGCCGTAGGGGGTAGGAATACCATTTCTGCGGCCGCCGCCGGTCTGAACATAATAAATATCGCCCAATTCGCCGGACTGAACAATCTTCTTAACCATCTTCATATTATCGTTCAGGCGGGGCTGGAAGCCGATGGAGAGCAATCTGCCGGTTTCCTTCTCAACCTTGCATACTTCCTTGGCTTCTTCCAAAGTAACGGTAAAGGGCTTCTCCAGCATAACATCAACACCGGCCTTCATCGCCTGAATGGCGCAGGGGGCATGCTGAGTGTTATAAGTACAAACAGAAACCGCATCCAGATCCTCATTGGCCAGCATCTCTTCGGTGCTCTCATAAGCCTTGGCATCTACCTCATTCTTTGCAAAGAATTTTGCAGCCTTGCCGGGGATAATATCGGAGCCGGCAACGATCTCAACATCGGGGCACTTTTTATAAGCGCTGATGTGGCTTCCTGCGATCCAGCCACAACCGATAATACCGATACGAACCTTCTTGGAAGTATCGATTTCTTCTGCTTCTTTTGCAATTCTAAAATCTAAGTTCTTATCTTCAGCCATTGTAATAAAACCTCTTTTCTTTGAATTTAGATTTACTACCTTAATATTAATATCAAATCAAGAATTTGTCAATGTTTTTTATCTATTTTCCCAAAGTTTTCTGCTATTTTTTAATGGTTTTTCATATGGTTTTATGAAAGGAGCGATGCGCTATGACGGTTTACACCATCCAATCGGGCGACAGCCTTTATAAAATCGCAAAAAGCTATGGTGTTTCCATTGAAGAATTGGTGCGGGCAAACGGAATCGATCCCCATAAATATCTGGTAATCGGGGATAGCCTGATCATCCCCTCGGCGGAGGAAAAGAGCGGAAAATTGGAAGTCAACGGCTATGCATATCCCTTCATCGATCGGGAGGTTTTACGCAAGACCTTTCCCTATCTTACCTATCTTTCCCTTTTCAGCTATGGGCTCAATAACCGCGGCGAGCTGGTGGAATTAA
Source organism: Eubacteriales bacterium (assembly GCA_045546895.1). Taxonomy (GTDB): domain Bacteria; phylum Bacillota; class Clostridia; order Oscillospirales; family QAKW01; genus QAKW01. Next base: position 2,931 of record JAZQDS010000059.1, read on the forward strand.
AGGGAGATGAAGAGCTGATCGCCGCCGCCCGCAGCGCGGGCGTTGCGCCGATCCTCGTTTTAACAACGGTAGATGAAAGCGGCGGCTTCAACAGCCAAAGAAGCGTAAATCTTTTGGAAAGCAGGGAGGCGCAGCAGCAGCTGGCGGAGCAGCTGGCGGCGGTCCTCCGCGCCAAAGGTTATTATGGGGTGGATGTGGATATGGAATATATCCCCGGCCGCCTGCAGCAGCAATATACCGATTTTGTCGGTTTCCTGCGGGAGGCGCTGGCGCCCGCGCCCGTTTTCATTGCGCTGGCGCCCAAAACCGCGCGGGATCAGCCGGGGCTGCTTTATGAGGCC
>JAZQDS010000060.1:0-2779 GCA_045546895.1 Eubacteriales bacterium
AGATACCTCTCTACCTTTGCGAACCAACTGGTTAAAGGTGGGCATGAAAACAACTCCTTTCTTCAATATTTTTATTAAAAAACCTTGCGGTTTCCTAATCTTTTGAGCAGTTCATTATGGAAAGTTTATCCGTTTTTTGCAGTTTTAAACAAAAAACGCCCATGCGGAACCATCATAGATGATACCACATAGGCGTTTTATTTGTCAATCTTTTTTTAAAAGATTTTTAAGGTTTTATCGAATTATTCCTCCGCGGCAGGAATTTCTTCCTCTGCGGTCTCGATTTCGATGTTGCGATACTGCTCCATACCGGTACCGGCAGGAACCAAACGACCGATCAAAACATTTTCCTTCAGGCCAACCAGCGGATCGATCTTGCCATGAATTGCGGCATCGGTCAATACCTTGGTAGTCTCCTGGAAGGAAGCGGCAGAAAGGAAGCTATCGGTTGCCAAAGAGGCCTTGGTAATACCCAGCAAAACAGGCGATGCAACAATCAGCTTTACATCCTGCTCGCCCGCATCGATGCGCGCCTGCAATTCCTTATTGCGGTCTTCAACATCGTAGCGATTGACCAGCGTACCCATCAGCATATCGGGCTGAGGATTTTCATCGATGCGAACCTTGCGGATCATCTGACGAACAATAACCTCGATATGCTTATCGTTGATATCAACACCCTGCAGGCGATATACATTCTGGACTTCCTTGATCAGGTAATCCTGCGCAGCAATCTCGCCCTTCAGGCGCAGCATATCATGAGGATTGATAACACCATCGGTAATGATCTGACCTTTTTCAACGCGGGTACCCTGCAGGTTCTCGCGGAATTTCAGGCCAAAGGGAATATTGATATGAACCTCTTCCCCATCATCGGTAGTAATGACAACGGGAGTTCCGTTATCCTTGGCATCGCGCTCGATGTTGGTATCATGCGCAATGATACCGGTTGCCTCGGCAAGAACAGCGGCCTTTTTGGGACGGCGCGCCTCAAACAGCTCTTCAACACGAGGCAAACCCTGAGTAATATCTCCGCCCGATGCAACACCACCGGTATGGAAGGTTCTCATGGTCAGCTGGGTACCGGGCTCGCCGATCGACTGAGCGGAAATGATACCAACCGCCTCGCCTGCATTTACAGGATTGCCGTTTGCCAGGTTTGCACCATAGCACTTGGCGCAAACGCCATGTTTGGAGCGGCAGGTCAGCGCAGAGCGGATCTCAACCCGATCAATGCCCTTACCCTCAATAATATCAACATCCTTATCATTAAGCAGCTTATCATTGGAGATCAGCACCTCGCCGGTAGCTTCATCCACCAGCGGATTGACCAGATAACGGCCAATCAAGCGATCGCGCAGCTTCTCGATAATGGTATCGCCCTCAGCGATGGTGGAAACAACGATACCCTCGGTAGTGCCGCAATCCGGCTCACGGATGATAACGTCCTGCGCAACGTCTACCAAGCGGCGGGTCAGATAACCGGAGTCTGCCGTACGCAGCGCGGTATCCGCCATACCTTTACGCGCACCTCTGGAGGAAATGAAATATTCCAAAACATTCAGACCTTCGCGGAAGTTTGCTCGGATCGGAATTTCAATTGCTTTACCGGAGGTATTGGCCATCAAGCCGCGCATACCTGCCAGCTGACGAATCTGGTTCATGCTACCGCGCGCGCCGGAATTCGCCATCATATAAATAGGATTGAATTCATCCAGATAATTTTTCAGCTCATCGGTAACCAGCTTGGTGGTTTCATCCCAAGTATTGATAACGAGCTGATAACGCTCATCCTCGGAAATCAAGCCGCGGCGATAGCTGGTAAGAATCTTGGTAATCTTCTTTTCAGCCTCTTCGATCAGCTCATATTTCTTGGGCGGAACAGTCATATCGCTGGCCGCAACGGTAATGGAACCGCGGGTAGAATACTTAAAGCCCTGCGCCTTAACCATATCCAGCATTTCAGCCGTAACTGTGCTACCCTTTTCCTTGATACAGCGATAAATGATCTTATCCAAGGTCTTCTTGGTAACCGTTTCCTGCACTTCCAGATCAAAGATCTTGGCGGGATCGGAGCGATCAACAAAGCCCAGATCCTGCGGAATGGCATGGTTGAAGATCAGCTGACCGACAGTGCAATTGATCAGGCGAGTCTCCATCTTGCCGTTCCATTCGCCGCAGCGGCGAACGCGAATGGGAGAATGGAGGCCTACAACGCCGTTATCATAGGCAACGATTGCTTCATCCTCATCCTTGAAGGCCTTGCCTTCGCCGGGCTCATCATGCTTAACAATGGTAAGATAATAGGAACCCAAAACCATATCCTGAGTAGGAACGGTAACAGGATGACCATCCTGCGGCTTGAGCAGGTTATTGGCAGAAAGCATCAGCAGCCGCGCTTCGGCCTGCGCCTCGGCGGAAAGGGGTACGTGAACCGCCATCTGGTCGCCATCGAAGTCGGCGTTAAATGCGGTACATACCAGCGGATGCAGCTTGAGGGCGCGGCCCTCAACCAATACAGGCTCAAACGCCTGAATGCCAAGGCGATGGAGGGTAGGCGCACGGTTGAGGAGAACCGGATGCTCTTTGATAACAGATTCCAGAGCGTCCCAAACCTCTTTGCGCATCCGCTCTACCATCTTTTTGGCAGATTTGACGTTAGTAGCAAGACCATCGGCAACCAGCTTCTTCATAACGAAGGGCTTAAACAGCTCGATTGCCATTTCCTTCGGCAGGCCGCACTGATAAATCTTCAGCTCGGGCCCAACAACGATAACCG
>JAZQDS010000061.1:0-6343 GCA_045546895.1 Eubacteriales bacterium
TGATAAGCTGGTTTCTCAAAAGATCGGGATCAATGCTTATGTTGCCGAGGATGCCGTGTCCTGCGTTGCGATCGGTACCGGAAAGGCGCTGGATTATTTAGATAAGCTGGAGGCCTCCGGCCGCGGTTCCAAGCGCTTTGGTAATTATTAAGCAAGATGAATGAATATATTGATCTTCATTCGCATACTCGCTATTCCGATGGTACCTCAACTGTAGAAAACTCCCTTACGCAAGCGGAAAAGCTCGGTCTTTCCATCTTCAGCGTCAGCGATCATGGTACGGTCTTGGCCTATCCGGAAATTATGGAAAAGCGCCATCTCTTCAGCGGCAGAATTTTGCCGGCGGTTGAAATCGGCGCCACCTATAAGGGCGAGGCCATCGAGATCCTTGGCTATGGTTTTGATGTGTCCGCGATGGATAAAATGCTGAAAGAAACCGCGATCGCGGATCGCTCCGCCAAGGAAGTTTTGCAAACGCTGGATTCCCTTTTGAGCAGCGGTGTTCGATTGGATGAAGCGTTTGTTGCAAAGGTGCGGGAGAATCCTAAGTCCTATTTTCGTTGTAATATCGGCGGCATTCGATTTCTTATATTGGAGGAGATGCGCAAGTTTCCCGAAAATGCCCGCTTCTTTGAAAGCGATAAGCATTTTATAGAAATAAACCGCCATCGCTTTACCCGCGATTATCTCTTTAATCCCAAAAGCGAGCTGTTTGTAGATCAAACGCCGCTCCATCTTTCCATGGAGCAGGTGCTGGATTTGATCCATCAGGCGGGCGGTTTGGCTTTTCTGGCCCATACTTATGTTTATTCCCCCAATATAGCCGCATCGTTGGATGATATTGTAACCCATCCGTTTGATGGGCTGGAAACCCATTACGGTACCTATACCAAAGAGCAAAAGGAATATCTTTCGAACTTCTGCCGTAAAAAAGGGCTTTACCAGAGCGGCGGCAGCGATTTTCATGGTCTGGATATGCGCCCTGAAAATCCGATGGGCCTTTCGGCCGGCGGGCGGATCGAGATCAGCCTTGTTGAGCCTTGGCTGGGAAAGGTTGAAAAAAGTCTGCTGTAAGAAAACAGCCCGTAGGGTACCCCAAAAATAGGAATATTTAAGAGCAACGGTTTTTTTAAACGGTTGCTCTTGTTTTTTTGAAAAAAATATGGTATACTTATATTGCCAAACCAATTGAATATAACAAAGATAGGGGCAATTTTTTCTTTTTTATGGGAATATTATGCTCTTTTTTTCATATGCTCGTATTATGAATTTGATAAAAATGCAAATTCTATCAATACGAGTGTGCTCATTGCCCTTTATATTGAATTGGTTTGGCGACTATCGGAGTTTGCGTTTTTTGTGCGGCTGCTTCGGTAGCCGCACTTTTTATTTTTAGGAGGAATGAAGAAAGATGAAGAAAATCTTATCGGTAATTGTTTGTATGGTAATGTTGGTGGGCTTGTTTCCGTGTACGGAATTTTTTAATGTGAGCGCTGCATCGGTAGAACAAATTACTGCAAACCAAACATGGCATGAATCTTGGGACGGTACTACAAAGTATGTATATTTAACTGTCGATCAAACGGGATATTATGATTTAAATGTCACCGATTTTGCTGGAGAGGCTCTCGTGGACATCTATATCGCAGATATGGAATTTGAGACCACTGATGGTTATTGGTATAATTCTTTTGCTAGTGTAAGCGATTATATTGAAACACATACTCGAGAAAATCTTTATTTAATTAAAGATCACTTGTATCAAATTGCAGTTGCCTACGGAGATTATGATGCCGATTATAATTTTATTCAGTTTTATGCTGATTTAAGTATTACTTTTACCAAAACCGATTACACACCCATACAACTTACTTTGGGGGGCAATAAAAATATCTTTATTGGTAGTAATATTTATGAATGGTTAGAGTTTAAGACAACTGCAGCCGGCGATTATCTCTTTGTGTTGAATGATTACGCGGATTTTAATTTGGAAATTTACGAAAAAGTTTCCGGCGAATACGTTAAATTCACTTATTTTGATTATTACAAAACTACCCGATTAACCTTAAAATCAAACACGGAATATATCATTAAGACTTCAAGTGGCGAAAAAAGTGATAGGCTTGTACGTTTAAATGTTTCTAAAGCTACAAATAATGTTACTAATATTGATTTAATTCAAGGGAATACAATTTGGGCAGACGATTTTTCTTATTCGTATGAGGAAAAGCTTTATTTAAACTATGAAGATTATTCTAGTTTTCAATATCAAGTTACCTATTCCGATAAATCGAAAAAAACTTTTTATTATGAAGATTTGATGGAAAATGGTATATCCATAAACGATATTATATGCTTGGGTGAATTTGATAAGAGTTATACCGATGAAATTTTCATCCGTTCCGGAAATCAGCCGGTACAAATCGTTTATATGGATGGAAAAACCTCTAAATCCAACATATATGTTACTTCGTATGTAGAGTGGCTTATAAGCATAGAAGCGGCTGCAATAACCGATTTCAAATCTCTAAGAATGACTTATGAGGACGGTTCTGACGTTGAGGGTTATTGGTTAATAAAACCTGACGAAACCAATAACTATGAAATATATTCTTCCGAATGGTATAAACTTGATATTGATTTCTTTATTTTTGATCAAAATAACGCTCTTGTTCCTTATAAGGATGGATATAATTTGAAAGCAGGAAATCTATATAGTTTAAGAGCGGTATGTACTTTCAGTGATTATTATAGTAATGGTTTTACATTTTCTTATGAGCCGAATCGTGAACACATCCATACGCACACCAATGCTTGCGATACCACCTGCAATATATGTAAAGCAACACGGAGTATTACCCACTCTTATAAAACAACGACTACCAAAGCAACACTCACCAAGAATGGTAGCATCGTTAAGAAATGTACCGTGTGCGGGAAAGTAGCGAGTAGCACTACTATCAAGTATGCTAAGACCTTCAAATTATCGACAACTACATATACCTACAATGGCGGTGTAAAAACACCGACAGTTACCGTCAAGGATTCGGCAGGCAAGACATTAAAGAAGAATACCGATTACACGGTTACTTATGCAGCTGGTCGTAAGAATGTAGGTACATACAAAGTTACCGTAAAAATGAAGGGCAACTATAGCGGTACCAAGACCTTAACCTTCAAGATTAATCCTGCGAAGATTAGTTCTTACAAGTTATCTGCCACATCGTACACCTATGATGGTAAGGTGAAGAAGCCTACCGTGACTGTTAAAAACAGCAGCGGCACAAAGTTGACTACATCTTCTTATACCGTTACCTACTCCAGCGGCCGCAAGAACGTGGGCACTTACAAGGTGACGATTAAAGGTAAAGGTAACTACACTGGCACCAAGACGCTGACCTTTAAGATCAACCCGGTCAAGACTACCGTTTCAAAGCTGACGGCGGGTAAAAAGAGTATTACGGTAGTGATCACCAAGAAATCAACTCAGGTAACCGGCTATCAGATTCAGTATTCTACCTCTAAGAAGTTTACAAGCGCTAAGACCAAAACGATTTCGAGTTATAAAACTACCAAAACAACTTTGAAGAGCTTGAGCGCTAAAAAGACATATTATGTAAGAGTCAGAACCTATAAGAAGGTTGGCGGCACCACCTACTATTCCGGCTGGTCTACTTACAAGTATGTGAAAACGAAATAAAATAAAAATGCGGATGCTTTGCATCCGCATTTTTGCTTTATTCAATTAATAGCGAGGCTATGGTGTTTACATTTCCTGCGCCCATTAAAATGGCGATATCGCTCTCATTGAGTTCTTTTTTGAGGGTGGCGGCAATATCCTCAAATTTGCTGATATAGCGCGCGCCCTCGATCTTATTGCGCAGATCCAAAATGTTTACGCCAACCTTGTTGATCTCTCTTGCGGCATAAATATCGGTGAGGATAATCTGATCCGCAATGGAAAGCGCTTCCGCAAATTCATCCATTAGATAGTAAGTACGGGTAAAGGTGTGGGGCTGGAAAACAACATAAACCTTTCCCTCCGCCGCCTTTGCGCTTTTCAGCGTTGCGGTGATCTCGGTTGGATGATGGGCGTAGTCATCAATAATCATCGCGCCGTTGGTAAAGCCCTTGCATTCAAAGCGCCGATCCGCGCCGGTAAAGGATTCCAGGCCTGCCTTGATCATCTCACCGCTCAGGCCGTAATGTAGGGCTGCGCAGGCGGCTGCCAGCGCATTCAGGATATTATGCTCGCCGGGGATTTTCATCGCTATGTGGCTGATAAATGCACCTTTGTAATAAATGTCAAAGGCGGGGTAGCCGTTGCAAAGAGTAATGTTATCGGCAAAGCAGGTGGCGGTTTTAAAGCAGCCGAAGGTTTCAATCGTGCCGCGATAGGCATCTTCGATGCAGCGGCAGTTTTCGTCTTCGCCGTTTAAAACAAGGAATCCGTTTGGATCGATGTTTTCGGTAAAGCGGCAAAAGGATTGCTGAATAGCGCTCAGATCCTTGAAGAAATCAAGATGATCCTCGTCAATATTTAAAATGATGCCGCAATTGGGATAAAAATGATGAAAGGAATTAACATATTCACAGGCCTCGTAAATGGCATAGGGGCTTTTGCCCAGCCGATAGTTTCCGCCGATGCTTTTAAGATTGGCGCCTACCATAACTGTGGGATCCTGCTCGCCGCTCATAAAAATGGAGGAGAGCAGGGAGGTAACGGTTGTTTTACCATGGGTTCCCGAAACTGCGATGGATCGCTCAAATTCCGCCATCATATAGCCTAATAATACCGCGCGCTCCATCATGGGGATTTCGTGCTCTCTGGCATATACCAGCTCGGGATTATTATCGGAGATCGCGGCGGTATAAACCAAAAGATCGCAGCCCTCCGCGTTTTCGGCGGCATGCTCGGAATAAACAATAACGCCCGCATCCTTTAATTTGGCGATGGTAGGCCCGCAGCCGCTGTCGGAGCCGGTGATTTTTTTGCCCTGATGCTTTAAAATCAGCGCAAGCGACGACATCGAAACACCACCGATGCCAACAAAGTGAATATGAGAAAACATCTTGTATTGATTTATTTGTTGTGATATAATACTCAAGTGTCGAACCTCCTGTATAGGGTCAATTTATATTATATTACATCTTTATAAAAAAAGAAACAAAAATTTTAAAAAGTGAGGAAAAAAGATGTCTGCGAAGAAAACAGATGAGAAGGTAAGCTTCTGGAATAAATATAAAATTCTTTTGATCGGCTTGGTCGGCAGCGTGCTTTTGATCGGCTCGCTGAGTGTTCAGAATATCGTTTTGGTCTATCGGCCCGCCAAAGGCGAGCAAATGGCGGTTAAGCTGGATTATTCGGCTTTCACTATGTGTCTGCGTTGCTATTCCGCTACCGATAATGCCAAGGATATTGTGATTGAAGATGTTTTTGCGGGCATTGGCCGTAAAAAATCTCTTAAGCGTGCCGCTTCTGCAATGCAAAGAATGGCAAAAAATGAGGAAGGACAGTTTTATTTGGATGTGAATGGCTTGCTGGGCAGTAATGAAAAAACAACCGCCGCCCTTGTTGATTTCTTGAAAGAAGAGGGCTTTGAAGCGGCAGCTGCAGAGAGTCTTTCCGAGGAATAATGTGATATTTCAACAGTTCCTTTTTTCTTTTTGTTGATTTTTTGTTTTATTTATCAAAAAAATAAAAAACTTCAAAAAAGAAGAAAAAAAGTGTTGACAAACGAGGATAGATTTGATATTATATTCAGGCACCCGCAAAAAAGGGGGTCGATCCGATAGGGTCGGAACCTGAGGAAAGAAGCGGGAAAGCGGCGGACTTTGAAAATTAAACAGCATCATTAAAAGGAACCCGTTAATTGTTAAAAATCCATTGATCAAAGATTGATGGTGAAAGCGATTAACAAAACTTTTAAAGCCAGTTTTTAGAAGATTGTTATGAGCTGGATTAAGAACTTGAATAAAATTTTTTTAGAGAGTTTGATCCTGGCTCAGGACGAACGCTGGCGGCGTGCCTAACACATGCAAGTCGAGCGGGAATTTACGAAATGAAGCTTCGGCAGATTTTTGTAAAGGATAGCGGCGGACGGGTGAGTAACGCGTGAGTAACCTGCCCTTAAGAGGGGGATAACACACCGAAAGGTGTGCTAATACCGCATAACATACATTTGCCGCATGACAGATGTATCAAAGATTTATCGCTTAAGGATGGACTCGCGTCTGATTAGATAGTTGGTGAGGTAACGGCTCACCAAGTCGACGATCAGTAGCCGAACTGAGAGGTTGATCGGCCACATTGGGACTGAGACACGGCCCAGACTCCTACGGG
>JAZQDS010000062.1:0-3719 GCA_045546895.1 Eubacteriales bacterium
CGATCTCCCACGGTGCGCTTCCGCCACCGCAGCAAAGGCGGATATCGGGATAGAGACGGCGGCAAAGGCGGAGAAAATTATCGTTTCCGCACATGAAATAAACATGCTTTCGGCAATCGTAACGATCGATGAGGGAAACAATCTTACGCAAAGCCTCCTCGGGATACTCGCATTGATTGTTTCGGGTCTTCACGTGAATATTCATCACGGTGCGCCCCGCAAATTTCCGCAAAATATCTTCAAAGAGAACAATGGGAAGTCTCTTGTAGTTTTCGCTGAATTTGGAGCCGAAATCCAGCGTTTTCAGCTCGGCGTAGGAATGATCGTAGATCTTCCCCGTACCGTCGCTGACCCGATCCAGAGACGAATCGTGGCTGGAGACGATCTCCCCGTCGGAGGTCACCCACAGATCGAATTCGATCTCCTTGGCACCCAGGGCAACAGCGGCACCGTAGGCGGGCAGGCTGTTCTCGGGCGCGATGCGGTGCATGCCGCGATGGGCGCAGAGACGGGGGTAAGGCATATACTGATCGAAGGGCACCACGGAGGCTCCGCCGTTGCGGTAGAGCCACGGACGGCGCCCGTCCTCAATGTATTGATAATGCGCCTTCAGAGCGCCTCGGAAGCCTGCGGGCTTATAATACTTTTCCTTGGGATCGATCTCGCAGACGGCACGTCCCACGCGGCTCTTCAGATCCGCAAGGACCGTCCCGTCGGGAGCGATCACGCAGCTGCATCCGCAGATGGGAGAATCCTCCCCCAAAGAGACCGAGGCACGCAGAAGATAAGCGTTGGTCTGATAACACAGAAAGCGATTGATAATATTCAGCGCCTGATGGGTATCGGTGCGCTGATGGGAGCAGCCGATGATAATATCAACATTCTTCAGCGCCAACGGCGCAAAATTCTCGTAGAAATAGAAATCATAGCAGGTCATAAAGCCGAAGCGCAGCCCCTCCAGCTCCAAAATCTGGGGCTCATCGGCCTGATAGCTATAGCCGACCTCCATGCCGTTGCCGCCCTCGGCGGGGGTCTTCACCTCGCTGGGCGCAGGATGAACCTTCAGATAGCGCCCAATCTCCTTGCCGCTGCGATCAAAGCAATGGGTTGTATTTCTCCCCTGCTCATCGGCATAATTGGCAAAAACGATCGCATTGCAGCGGCGGGCGGTTTCCGCCGCCTTTTCGGCAATCCGCGCGCCGTATTTTTCGATGGCGGCATGGAAGCCCGCGGCATCATCCATCGCCGCAGGGATATCCGCATATTCGGGGATCACAATCAGATCCATCGAATCATCGCATTGATCGATCCATTCCACCATTCCGTTATAGCAGGCATCCAGATCCTTCGGATCAAAGGAATACCAAGGCTGAACAACGCATACTTTCATTTTTATTCCTCCCACTTTGAAAATTGAGTTTTAATCTTTGTAATCGCCGCTGTAAGGCCGGCCACCAAAATAACGCCTGCCGCCAGCGCGCCCGCAAGGCCGAGGGTATGAAGCCCCTTTTCAATAAAGGCCTCCCCCGCGCCCCGAAAGGCATAGGTCATGGTATAATAAAGGGAACTGCCCGGCACCAGCGGAATCAGGCTGGTTGTAATAAACATCGTTGTTGGGGTCTTAAGCAGCCGCGCCATCAGCTCGGCATAGGCCGCCACCAGCGTTGCCGCAATAAAATAGCATAAAATCTCATTGGGCCAGAGCTGATAGCTCAAAAGGTAAACCAGCCAGGAAAGCAGCCCGCCCAGCGTGGCAAATAAAAGCCTTCGCCCGCGGATATTATAAAGCAGCGCAAAGCCCGCAGCGCCCAGGCAGCCGGTTACGATCTGAATCAAATATTCTCTCATGCCGCACCTCCCAGCAAAAAGGCCGCCAGAAAATAGCCGCCCGCAATGGCCAGCGCCAGCAGGATGACCTCCACCGTTCGTAAAAGGCCCGAGGTGCTGTCGCCGGCGAAAAGATCCCGCAGCGCATTGGTCAGCCCAACGCCGGGGATTAAGGTCATAATATTGCCGATGATGGTTTTATCTACCGAGCGTAAAATCCCCAGCCTGCAAAGCAAAAAGGCAAGGGAGATGGCAAAAAAGCTGCTGATCAACCTTGAAAAAAGCTTGTTCATCCGCAGCCGCTCGGTCAGCATTACCAAGCCGCCCAGCAAAAGGCCGATCCCAAAGGAGCAGCCCGCCTCCGCCCAATGCCCGCCGAAAAAGAGGGTAAAGGCGCCGGAAATCAAGGCATAGCAAAAGGGCTTTATTGCCTCAGGATACCGCTTGCAGCGGCATATCTTTTGAAACTCCTGCTCCGCCGCTGCAACATCCATCCGCTCCGCGCAGATGCGGCGGGAAAGATCGTTGAGCTGATGCAGCCGCTCCAGATCCATCCCGATATTTATGATCCGCCGCCCCTGATTATAGGCGCGGCGCTCCCCATCGTAAAGGGTTACCTGCATGGAAGAGATGATAATAAAGGCATCCACCCGCTCGGCGCCGAAAGCATGGCCCAGCCTGCGGATGCAATCCTCTACCCTGCTGATCTCCGCGCCGCAGACCAGCATCTGCTCGCAGATATCCATAATGCATGTTAATTCTCGTTTCATAAACTTCCTTCTTTTTTAAAACGAACCCATTACGGTTTAGCGCAGCATCTTGTCGGGCGTGAGGGTTCGCTTAAGACTAATCTTTTATTAGTATATCATTCCCCCTCGCCAAAATCAAGAGGGACTGCAGCGCGCTGCAGTCCCTTTTTTCTGTTGCTTTTGTTTGCTTTCTTCGCCTGCTCCCTTGATAGGGCAATCAGGCTGTTTGGGAAGCTTGATCCGCTTTGGTTTCCAGCGGATAAATATATTCGCCGTAATTCAAATCGCCATCGAATCTCGCAGAAATCATAAGAACAATTTCGCCCTCGTTTTCTCGCAAAATATAGCGCGCGCTCTTCAGAGTGGTTTCTTCGCCAAATCGCTTTTTGCCCTTCTCCAGCACCCATTGATCCATGGTCTCTTGATCCAAATCGGCCAAGCGGCTTCGATCAAAGGAATCCAATTCGGGGCGGCGGTCATAGTCGCAATAGAGCACCGCGCCGTAAGGATCAAGCATAACCTGTATATCTTCTCCTTGAATAAAGCCATCTTTACCCATTAATTCAGCATAATCAATATACCAGTAACTTCCTCCGCTGCAGCTTTCGAATTTAAATGTTTTCATTTGCTCGGGGAAAAGCTGCAAAACTTCTTTCTCGGCAATCGCCTTTGCCTGCGCCTCGGTGATCTTTACTTCCGAGGCCGGCTCTTTCTCTTTGGGCTGGTAAACCAGCAGCTGGCCCTCTTCATTAAAAGCATATTCATCTTCATTTTCATTGTGATAAATATCAAATTGGGTTTCAGGCTCATTGCGGGTTTTTTCATATTCCAATTCGATCTTTTCCTTGCCCAGCGTTACTTCTTTTTTTTGCTCTGCCTCGGGGCGGCTGATATAAAGATCGGGATTGGCAACATCATCCTTTTTATTCTGCGCGCCCCCATTCGCCGCATCAATAACACCGAGAATGGAGCCGCTGATCAAAACAACCGCCAAGCACAATATACTTACCGTTAAAATCTTTCTATCCATCGCCTTGCTCCTTTCTTTATTTACCTCTTCACCTTAAGGTGACAAGAGTCATCCGAACCCTGTTTTGAAAAGGCGGATCTCCGCTCACCCTGTGTTAAAATACTCGCCAATAC
>JAZQDS010000063.1:0-10260 GCA_045546895.1 Eubacteriales bacterium
TGTATGACCTGCCGACACGGCAATATGTGTCCTTACGGAGATAAAGAGAACGAACTTTTTTGCACAAAAGACATAACAATTACAAGCAAGGAAGACATGCTCGACTTGTTTGATCAAACGGATCCCTATGAAGAACGAGCGGTTGCTTCTCTCGACTTTTGTGAAGATTTTGTTTATCAAAGTGATGACTACTACACATATAATGATTATTTTTATCAGTTAAGCCGAAAGATGGCCGACAAATAGAAGATTTATACTACTTTTGGTCGTTCTTACCCCTACTTATACTACTTTTAGTCGCCCTTTCGCAATAAAAAGAGATGACATTTGTCATCTCTTTTTTTATTATTAATATTGAAAAAATTCCCTTATTGTGATATATTAATAAAAAACCACTTTGGAGGAACCAATATGAAATTTCAAATTGATGGTGAATTTTTGATTAATTGTTTTAAGGACCTTGTTAATGCTCCCAGCCCTGTGGGGTACGATCTGAAGCTGAAGCCTGTGATTGAAAAATATGCCGCTATGTTAGGGGTAGAGGTTACTTACGATAATAAGGATACAGCTTATATTACCCTGGAGGGCAGAGATAATTCCAAGGCTGTTTTGATCAGCGCCCATGCGGATACCATTGGCCTTGTTGTTCGCAGAATTGATGGCGATGGAAAAATCCGTTTCCGCAGCCTTGGCGGCATCAATCTTTCTACTTTGGATGGCGAAACCGTCACCATCCATACCCGCGATGGAAGAGAATATACCGGCCTTTTGACCTGCCAATCTCATTCTACTCATGTTTTCAAGGATGCTTTGAAGCTGGAAAGAACAGACGATACCTTGATGATCATTCTGGATGAGCGCGTTCATAGCAGGGAAGAGGTTAAAGCGCTTGGCATCCGCCATGGCGATCTCATTTCCATTGATCCGCGCTGTCAATTTACCGAAAAGGGATTTTTGAAATCTCGGTTCATTGATGATAAAGGAGCAATGGCTTGCTGCTTTGCGATGCTGAAATATATGAAAGAGCATAATTTGAAGCCTCAATATAAAACCATTATCGCATTCCCTTATTGCGAGGAAACCGGCTTGGGTGGAAGCTATATTCCCGAGGGCGTTTCGGAATTTCTGGCGGTGGATATCGGCCTGATCGGTCCGGATTTGGATGGAAGCGAATACTCCGTAAGTATCTGCACCAAGGATGCTTCCATCACCTATGATTATAAGCTTACCAACCGTTTGATTGAATATGCTGAAAAGGCGGAGTGTGATTATGCAGTTGATATTTATCGCGTTTACGGCAGCGATGCCGGTGCTGTTTTGAAAGCCGGTCATAATGTTCGCTCTGCGCTTTGCGGCATGGCAGTTTATTGCAGCCACGGCATGGAAAGAACCCATATCGATGGCCTTGCCAATACAACGAATTTGCTGCTCGCTTATGCTTTGGATATTTAAGGGGAACAAAATGAAAATCGGAACAGAAAATAAAATTGAAATCGTTGTTAATGAAGAGCTGACGGCTAAAAAGGTTGGAAGCGGCTTGCTGGATGTATTTTCCACCCCGTCTATGATTGCTTTGATGGAGCAAACAGCGGCCGAGAGCATTGAAGGAATGCTGGAGGCAGGGAATACAAGCGTTGGTACCAAGATTAATGTTGAGCATGTTGCGGCAACCCCGATTGGGATGAAGGTTACTTGCAAAAGTAAGCTGATTGCTGCCGAAGGGCGCAAGCTTTCCTTTGAAATCGAAGCATATGATGAGGTTGGCTTGATCGGCAAAGCGGAGCATGATCGTTTTATTGTTGATGGAGAGCGGTTTACCCAAAAGACCTACGAAAAAAATAAAAAATAATTTAAAAAAGTATTGACTTTTTAATTGTTCTCTGCTATTATATATTCCGTTGCCGAAAGGCAGCGGATATATGCGGATATGGCGGAATTGGCAGACGCGCTAGATTCAGGTTCTAGTCGGGGCAACTCGGTGGAGGTTCAAGTCCTCTTATCCGCACCAAAACGACTTGCGAAAGCAGGTCGTTTTTTTCATATTTTTAATTATGGTGGAATGATCATGAAATTGAGAAATGAGCCGATATTTATCGGCGCTTTGCTGATCCTTTGCTATCCGATTGGTTTATTGATTCTTATCCTTTCGGAAATGAAAAAATCAGTAAAGATTTTAATGGCCGGCATCGGTCTTTTAGTCGCGGCAGGATTGTTGCTTACTGCTGCTCTAACCTTTGATCCCAAGCCCTATGATCCGCAATTTGATATGGTTTTAAGCCGCGAAACGCTTTTGATCGGTCAAAGCGGCGGGGTGGCGATTTGCGATGGAAATCATTACTATGCAGATTTTGATTTAGAGGCTGAAAATGATGTGATTACCGTTGAAAACGGCATATATACCGCTAATCGCAAAGGCAGCTGCAAACTTACAGCTTATTTCGATGGAAAGTCACTTTCTGAAACAATTATTGTTGATGATACAGGTAAAACAAATGAAATAGTATTTGCCTCGCCAACCGGCGAGCGTTATCACAATAATCAGAAGCATGGCGGTAAGAATGCGCTGGAATTAACAGAAGAGGAGGCGCTTATGTCGGGCAAGAGCCCGTGTAAGATCTGTTATGGGCGATAAGTATCTTTGGGAATATCTTAAAACTGCAACAAAACCTATTGTTTTATATGGAATGGGGAACGGGGCAGAGTATATTTTGGATCATCTTGCGGCGTTGGGCTGTTCGGTTTCCGGAATTTTTGCCAGCGATGAGTTTGTTCGTTATCAGCAATTTCGAGGATTTACGGTTTCAAGGTATTCTGAGTTGAAAGAAAAATATGGGGAAATGATCATCCTGCTTGCCTTTGGGACCCATCGAAAAGAAGTGATGGATAATGTTCGCCGCTTGATGAGAGAGCAGGAAGTATATATTCCGGATATGCCGGTGATCGGGAAAACCATTTTTGATCATCAATTTGCGGCGGAACATCGCCCGCAGTTGCAAAGGGTTTATGATATGCTTTCGGATGAAAAATCTCGCAGAACTTATGAATCGATTATCAAAGCAAAGCTTAGCGGAGTTCCTGATTATTATTTTAATTGTGAAAGCGAAATCAACGAAGCTTATGGCCTATTTGAGCTGGGGGATAATGAGGCGTATTTTGATATCGGCGCTTATAATGGTGATACTGTTCTACGCTTTTGTGAAATGACCGGATCAAAATATAGAAACATCGTGGCTATTGAGCCCAATATTAAAAATTTCAATCGCTTGGTGCGCAATACTGCAAGCTGCGCCGATTTAAAATGTTATAATTATTGCGTTGGTGATTTTTGCGGAAAAATCAATGTTGCAAAGGGAGCGGGAAGAAATGCAAATTGCCTTGAAGGAACCGGCGATGAGATTGAGGCAGTAACAATTGATTTTTTGATGGACAATCAAGAGGTATCTCTTATTAAAATCGATGTTGAAGGAATGGAAGCTGCCGTTTTACGTGGAGGCGCTAAAACAATTGAGCGATGCAGGCCTGCGATGGATCTGGCGGCTTATCATCGCGCAGAGGATTTGTTTTTGCTGCCTCTCTTGGTAAATGATCTCTGCCCGATCAAAAAGCTTTATTTTCGGCATTTTTCGGCTCTTCCGTCTTGGGATAGCAATTTCTATATCAAATTCTAAGAGCTGCGGCATATAATGCAATGAGGTGATAATATGAATGATTGCATTACTGCCGTAATTATGGCGTTGGTCATTACCTGCCTGCTTGGTGACGGAAGAAATGAAAAATGCCGAAAGAATCGCGGTCACTCTTGCTTGAGCGATTGCGGATGCGGAAAATAATATAAATTAAATCCCGTAGCAACTGCTACGGGATTTTTCTATTTCATGTTTTCAAGGGAACGCTCGTATTGTGATGGGGTCATTCCGGTCGATTTTTTAAAATGTCGCGAAAAATATTGAGCGGAATTGTATCCCAAAAGCTCCGCAATTTCAGCAAAGTTCTTTTCGGATTCGCGAATCATTTGTTTGGCACGGTCGATTTTGCAACGATTATAAAAATCCATTGCACCAACGCCGATGATATCACGAAACATTTTTTTAATTGTTGATTCGCTCATAGAGAAATGCCGGCAAAGCTGCGAGAAACTGATCTTGTTTTCAACGTTTTCCTCTAAATAGCGGCAAATATCGGCCAATTTTGAATTAGAAACATCTTCAACTAAAGCCGGATCAATGGTTTCATCGCTTGCACCATACTCTCGAATTAATCGAATTAAAAATTCCTCTAAATGGATGCGAATCATTTGCTCTGCGCCAAAGGGTTGATTTTCGGCTCGGATCAGGCGCGCAGTACGCGGATTGCCCAGGGGGGTAACAAAAGCCTTTTTGGCTTCTTCAATAATCATGGCGAGAAACTTTTTGCATTTTTGCGGGCATTGGATGGTTTTTCCTGCGATTGAGAAAAGCTGAGGGCAGGAGGAATAAAAGGAGATGATCATGGAATTGGCTGCTTTTTCGCCGTTGCAGCGCAGATTATGAAATTCCATTGGGGAATGAAGGTAAAGATCACCTGCTTGAAGAAAAACTTCATGGGCGCCGGCGGTAATTACCAGCTCCTCTTTATCCGCATAGACCAATTCCCAAAAATCATGAAATTCGCCGGAATGCTCAAAATCCTTGGCATATTCGAAATAATGGATCGAAACGACCTCTCGAATATCGAGGGGAGAGTCCATAGTTGTTTTAATATATTCCAAAATGCTTCACCTTCTGCTTTTTATATTCCGGAACATTATAGTAGCATATCTTTTTTAAAAAATCAACCAAAAGTATAAGTTTTAGGCCATAATTTTAATTGTTATGATAGATTAATGGTGCTATAATTTATGATGTGATAATTTGTGTTTATGAGTATCCCTTTGGCTTTTTAGCAAAGAAATAAGCTATATTTCGGCAATGCTTGACTTTTGAGGTTTTACCGCAAGCTCTGAAAAAATACTTTTGGGATAACTCAGTGAAAAAAATGATTGCATGCCAAAATGTGCAAGTGTAGATCCTTATAATGTAGTATTTATTGTTAAAACGGAGGTTAGAATTATGATACGATTTGGTACAGGCGGATGGAGAGCGCAGATTGGATCTGATTTTATTAAAAGTAATATTTGTCGTGTTGGTCAGGGGATTTACGAACTGATGAATCGGCAGAATAAAAAAGATCGACCTATTATAATCGGATATGATCGCCGCTTCTTATCGACTGAGGCTGCGCAATGGTTGGCGGAGGTTTTGGCAGGGAATGGTATTGAGGTTCTGTTCCTTCGCCGTAGCGCGCCGACTCCGCTGGTGATGCATACGGTTAAAAAGCAGAAATTATATTTTGGTATTGAGGTCACTGCCTCTCATAATCCTGCGGAATATAACGGTATTAAACTGATTATTGAAGAGGGAAGAGATGCCGATGTTGAAACAACCGCATTGCTGGAGAATTTGATTGATCAAGTAGAAGCCTGCAATTCCGTTTCTTTTGAAGAGGGCCTTGAATGCGGAAAAATTCGATATCTTGAGAATCCTTTTAACGATTTTATTGATGATATCATCAATGTTTTGGATATGGATGCTCTTCGGGAACGCGGGCTGCGGATTTTATTTGATCCGATGCATGGAAGCGCCACCTATCCTTTGATGACGATTTTTTATACTGCACGCTGCACAATGGACATTATTCATAGTAACAAAGATGCATTCTTTGGCGGCCAGATGCCGGCACCGACCCTTCATACCTTGCAGGATCTTGCAAACCGTGTAATAAGTGGGGGATATGATCTTGGAATCGGTGTTGACGGCGATGGTGATCGCCTCGGAATCATTGATAGCAACGGAAAATATATTAATGCAAATCAAATCCTTGTTTTGCTTTATTACTATCTGCATGAGTATAAAGGCTGGAAGGGCGCGGTGGTTCGCAATCTTGCAACAACCCATCTTTTGGATGCTGTTGCAGAATGGCTTGGCGAAAAATGCTATGAAGTTCCGGTTGGTTTTAAATATATTTCTGCTAAAATTGATGAAGTTGATGCGATTCTTGGCGGTGAATCCTCCGGCGGCCTTACCGTACGCGGGCATATCCATGGCAAAGACTCGGTTTATGCGGCGTCGCTTTTTGTTGAGATGATTTGCAAAACCGGAAAATCCCCCTCGGAGCTTTGGGAAGAGCTTGTGGCGAAATATGGTACTTATGAAATGGTAGAGTTTAATCTTCCGTTTCCGGAGGAGAATAAAGGGGAAATTGTTCATCGTATAATGGTTGAACGTGAGCTTCCTGAATTTCTCCATGAAATTTCAAGGGTGAACTATGAAGACGGTTGCAAGGTCTATTTTGAGGATGACTCTTTTGTGATCTGTCGTTTCAGCGGTACAGAGCCGCTTCTTCGCATCTTTGCCGAAGGTAAGAATGCGGATCAGGCGCAAAGCTATATTGATGCTTGGAAAAGCCTTTTGGGGCTTTAAAACAAAAAAATAAACGGCTTCTTTGAAGCCGTTTATTTTTTTGTTAATAATTAGAAAATGCTGATGGAAACAACCAATGCTGCAAAAACAATGGAAACCATAGAGAGCAGCTTGATCAAAATATTGATCGAGGGGCCTGAAGTATCCTTGAAGGGATCGCCGACAGTATCGCCAACAACAGCGGCCTTATGCTGATCAGAGCCCTTGCCTCCATGCTCGCCGCTTTCAATATATTTTTTAGCATTGTCCCAAGCGCCGCCGGAATTGGACATAAAGATAGCCATCAGGAAGCCGGAAACTGTGGCACCTGCCAGCATACCGACAACACCGGTGCAGCCCAGAATCAAACCAACGACAACGGGAACAACGATGGCAATAACAGTGGGGAGGATCATTTCACGCAGGCTGGATTTAGTGCAGAGATCAACGCAAGATGCATAATCAGGGTCTGCCTTGCCATCCATCAAGCCTGTTATTTCCTTAAATTGACGGCGAACTTCGATAACAACGGATTGAGCAGCCTTGCCTACAGATTCCATAGTCAGTGCTGCAAAAACAAAGGGGAGGCAAGCGCCTATGAACAAGCCAATCAATACGGTAGGATTCATCAAACTGAGGTTTGCAATTTTTTCGGCACCACCTTCGATAGTGCTAACCTTATCAATATAAGAGGCCATCAAAGCGAGCGCTGTGAGGGCGGCAGAGCCAATTGCAAAGCCCTTACCGGTTGCAGCGGTGGTGTTACCCAAGGAATCGAGGGCATCGGTTCTTTTGCGAACCTCAGGATCAAGACCCGCCATCTCGGCAATACCGCCGGCATTATCCGCAACAGGGCCGTAAGCGTCGGTTGCAAGGGTGATACCGAGAGTAGAAAGCATACCAACCGCGGCCAAAGCAATGCCGTAAAGACCCATGGATGGATTGGCGCCGGTAAAGCCGGCAGATACGAAATAAGCAACCAAAACACAAACTGCAATAATGATGATGGGTAAGGCAGTAGAAAGCATACCAAGGGAAAGACCGCCGATGATGATGGTGGCAGAGCCGGTTTCGGAATTGGAGGCCAGCTTCTTGGTGGGTTTATAGGTATCAGAAGTGAAATACTCGGTGGATTGACCGATCAATACACCTGCAATCAGGCCGGAGAGGATCGCGATATAAAGACCCCAGTTTTCTTTACCGAGCAAGAAAATAACGAGGGGGATAGCAATCAATGCGATCAGAATTGCGCTGAAATTGGTGCCGCGGCTCAAAGCACCCAACAAATTCTTTTGAGAAGCGCCTTCTTTAGTGCGAACCAGGAAGGTGCCGAAAATGGAACAAATAATACCGATTGCTGCCATCAGAATAGGAAGCAGCATTGCTTTGAGATTGCCGCCGAAAGCAGCGACGCCGAGAGCAGAGGCGGAAATGATGGAGCCAACATAGGATTCATAAAGATCGGCGCCCATGCCCGCAACATCGCCAACATTATCGCCAACATTATCGGCAATAACAGCAGGGTTGCGCGGATCATCCTCGGGAATGCCGGCTTCAACCTTACCAACAAGATCGGCACCGACATCCGCTGCCTTGGTGAAAATACCGCCGCCTACGCGGGCAAACAAAGCCATAGAGGAAGCGCCCATACCGAATGTCAGCATTGCCGCTGTAATTTCGGAGGCGTTGAGATTGAAGCCAAACTTCAGAATCATAAACCAGGCAGTAATATCCAAAAGGCCGAGACCAACAACGGTAAAGCCCATAACAGAGCCGGCGGAAAAAGCTACGCGCAAACCGCGATTCAAGCCCTCTCGGCAAGCATTGGCGGTGCGTGCATTGGAGGCGGTGGCGATCTTCATGCCAACAAATCCGGAAAGGGCAGAGAAGAAGCCGCCGGAAATGAAAGCAAAAGGAACAAACCATGTCAACAATTTAAAGCCTGCCATTACACAAAGAATAACAAACATACTGGCAAAAAAGATGATAACAATCTTATATTGACGCTTCAGATAAGCATTGGCGCCTTTGCGAATGGAAGCGGAGATCTTTTTCATAAGATCGGTTCCTTCAGAGAACTTCATTATTTTTACAGCTTTAATCACTGCAAAAATAAGCGCTATCAAAGCACAAACAAAGGCAAAAACAATTAAGATGTTTTCGTTAATAAACATTTAAAAACTTCCTTTCAAATTTTTATAGATATATATATTACCATTTTTTAGTCTAATAATCAAGAGAATTTTGAAAAAATATGTACAAAGGGATTGCTTAATTTAAAAATGATGATATAATTATGAAATAAAAGGATGTGATTTTATGTATTCTGAATTTGAATTAAGCTTACTCAATGATTTTTATGAGTTCACAATGAGTAATGGATTTTATAATGAAGGAAAAGGGGAGCAAATCGTTTATTTTGATGTTTTCTTCCGCAGAGTTCCCGATCAGGGCGGCTATGCAATTTGCTGTGGTCTGGATCAGGTAATCGATTATATTTCCAATCTTTCATATTCAGAAGAAACCATTCAATTTTTGCGGAATAAACAGCTCTTTTCCGAGGGATTCTTAGAATATTTACGTAATTTTAAATTTGAATGTGATGTTTATGCCGTTCCGGAAGGTACACCCGTGTTTCCGGGCGAACCGATTTTAACGGTACGCGGGCCGGCGATACAAGCGCAACTGCTTGAAACAATGCTGCTACTTACATTAAATCATCAAAGCTTGATTGCCACAAAAGCTTCGCGCATTGTTCGCGCCGCCGATGGGCGAGGAGTGAGCGAATTCGGTGCGCGGAGGGCGCATGGTACGGCAGCGTCTGTGTTGGGGGCGCGCGCCGCTTATATTGCGGGTTGTACCGGTACGTCAAATGCTCTTTGCGATAAGCTTTACGGCGTTCCCAGCACGGGGACAATGGCGCATAGCTGGGTTCAGAGCTTTCCCTCGGAATACGAGGCGTTTGAGGCGTATGCGAGAAATTATCCCAATTCTTGCGTATTATTAATTGATACTTTTAATGTTTTAAAATCCGGATTGCCCAATGCAATTCGCTGTTTTGATGAGGTGCTTGCGCCGCTTGGCGCGCGGCCGGTGGCGGTTCGAATTGATTCCGGCGATATAACATATTTATCGAAGAAAATTCGGAAAATTCTGGATGAAGCCGGTTATCCTGATTGTAAAATTATGGTATCCAATTCTTTGGATGAATATATCATTCGCGATTGTATTATGCAGGGCGCAAAAATCGATCTTTTCGGAGTTGGCGAGCGCTTAATTACCTCGCGCAGCGAGTCTGTTTTCGGCGGCGTTTATAAGTTGGTAGGCGTTGAAGAAGAGGATGGAACTATTACGCCGAAAATCAAGGTTTCCGAAAACATTGAGAAGATAACTACTCCTTGCTTCAAGCAGGCATATCGCTTGTTTTCCAAGGAAACGGGAATGGCAATCGCTGATCTTATTACCCTACATGATGAGGTGATTGACGAATCAAAACCATATACCTTGTTTGATCCCATTCATACCTGGAAACAAAAAGTGATAAATGATTATACTGCTGTTCCGCTTTTAAAACCTATTTTTGAAAAGGGGAAACTGGTTTATCACAAGCCGGAAACTGCTGCAATTCGTTCCTATTGTTTGGAGCAGTTGAGCTTGCTTTGGGATGAAGTAAAGCGTTTTGAAAATCCGCACGAATACTATGTGGATTATTCGATCAGCCTCTGGAATATTAAAAATGAACTTTTGAAAAAACAATAATTTCATATACATAATAACCAAAAAA
>JAZQDS010000064.1:0-44787 GCA_045546895.1 Eubacteriales bacterium
GGGTAACCGCCGCGAGGGTTCAAATCCCTCTTTCTCCGCCAAATAAAAATGCATCCCGCAAGGGGTGCATTTTTATTTGGCGGAGAAAGATCCGGGGCTTTTGAACTTTTTTGCAGAATGCAAAAAAGTTCATCGAAGCAGCCTCAAAGCCGCGATAGGCTTTGAGGACTGCGGAGTCGGGATCACGATGGTTTCGGCGTAAACCGCTCGGGGCGGTCGCCGAAAACCGAGAGCGCAACGCATCCCTTGTGTCTGGCTGCTTAGATGATCCGGTTGCTTTTACAAGTGCCCGATGCCGCCGCCCTCGATCATCTTTTATTTTATTTAACAGTTTACTTTGTTTTGAAGATGTGGTATATTGAATACATTAATATTAAATGCGAGGTTGAAAGATGTTCAAGTTATCTGTTCCGATGTACATATGTTCCGATACCTTTGATGCTCAAAAGGGGATTGAGGATCTCAAATTAATGGGTGCTGATCGTGTTTTTTTGGCGATCGATTTTTTGAGCAATGAGCCTGCGGTGATGGAAGGCTACTATCGGGCGCTTGAGGCGGCAATTCCGCAATTTCAGGCGGCGGGGATTGAGGTCGGAATTTGGTTTTGGACCTTTCGCTTTTATAATGAGGAGCCGAAATATACGGTAATGGTCAACGCGCTGGGGGAAAAATGCCAAACAACAACGGTAAAATATTGCCCGCTGGATGAGGGGTATCTCTCGTTTATGGAGCGGCATCTTAAGCGGCTTGCGGCAATGCATCCCGAGCTGATTATGTTTGACGATGATCTTGCCTTCGGCTTTACCTCCATGAAAGCGCCCGCCTGCTTTTGCCCGCTTCATCGGGCCAAAATGGCGGAATATCTTGAGGGAGAAATTCCTGCGGCGGAAGGGCTTTACGAAAAAATGTTTGGCGGCGCTCCCAATCGCTATCGCTCTGCCTTCTTGCGCGCAAACAAGGAATGCCTTTCAAATTTTGCCGCGCGGATGCGGGCGGCGGTGGATGCTGTTGATCCCGCAGTCAGACTGGGGCAATGCGGCTGCATTACCACCTTCGATTATGATGGGCTTGATTCCTTTAACCTTTCCAAAATGCTGGCAGGGAAAACCAAGCCCTTTTTGCGGCTGATCGGCGCGCCCTATTGGGCGTCTGTTCGGCTGCACGGCAATGAGCTTTGCGATGTAATCGAATTGGAGCGGATGGAGCGTGCTTGGTATGATGGGGATGACATTGAAATCATGACCGAGGGCGATACCTATCCGCGCCCCCGACATCGGGTACCTGCCTCTTATCTTGAAATCTTTGATGCGGCGCTGCGGGCAGATGGGAATATGAGCGGTATTTTGAAATACACCGTTTGCTACGCCAATCATTCCGATTACGAGCGCGGCTATATTCGGGCGCATCTTTCCAATGCCGAGGATCATAAGGCCATCGCGGAAGCCTTTGAGGGCCTTTCCGATAGCGGCGTTCGGATTTACGAAACAATGCAAAAAATCGAACAATCGGATTATTCCGCCGATCAGCTGGATGTTGATCTGATTCGCTATCAGTTCTTCTCCAGAGCCGTACGCTTTTTGAGCCATAATTCCATCCCCGCCGCCCATCGGGGCGCGGGCTGCGCAGGAATTGTTTTTGGCGAGAATGCAAGGGAGATGGAGCTTTCTGCCCTTGAAAAACCGCTGATTTTGGATGAGCATGCGGCCCGTATTTTGCAGCAGCGGGGGATCGATATCGGTATTGAGGCTTTTGGCCCGCGGTTTACGCCGATACAGGAGCATTATTGCGAAACCGATGAGAATGAAACCGTTACCGATTACGGCCATAAGCCGCCCTTTGCCTCTCGCTTGAAGCTGCGCCGCGGCGCAGCGGTAGAGAGCGAATGGATTTTGCCCGATGGCGAGCGGCTGCCCGCATCTTTTTGCTATTGCAACGAAAAGGGTAATCGCTTTTTGGTATATGCCATGGATGCTTTTTCTGCGCCGGATGAGATTTACAAAAACTATTCCCGCCAGCGGCAGATGGCTGCCTTTTTGAGAAAAAATGATGCGCCGCTGCCCGCCGAATGTCTCGGCAATCCCGATCTATACCTTCTTTGCAAGGAGGGCGCGGGGGAGATGGCGCTGGGATTATTTAATTGCTTTGCCGATGCGGCGGATCAATTTATCGTTACCCTCGATAAAGCCTATCGAAAAGCGGAATTTCATCGCATTAAGGGCAAGCTGGAGGGCAATCAGCTGCATTTGGAGCATCTGCCTGCCTTTGATTGGTGCTTTATCAAATTGGAGCAATAAAAGGAGCTTCTGAAATGAAACTTTTAAAAGATATTTTATTGATGATCTTTGCCGCCGCCCTATCGGCGCTGGGGATTCATTGCTTTGTTAATCCTGCTTCCTTTGCGCCCAGCGGCGTAGACGGCATTGCGGTAATGCTTCAAAAATTGGCAGGGATCAATGTTGGCTATATTTCGCTGGCCATTAATATTCCGCTTTTGATCATTGCCTGGTTTTTGATCAGCCGCAGGTATGTTATTTATACCACCCTTTTTACCCTGCTTTCCTCGGGAATGCTGATCGCAATGGAGGCGCTGGATCTTTATCAATATATCTCGCCCGATAACAGCTGGCTGGCGGTTTTCGCTTCGGGCGTGATGCTGGGGGTAAGAACAGCACTGATGATCCGCATTGGCGGCTCCTCCGGCGGGGTAGATATCATTGCAACCATTATCCAGCAGCGGCGCCCTTATTTAAATATTGAAAGCTTGATTTCCCTTTTTTGCTATATCATTATCGGGGCCTCGTTCTTTGTTTACGGCAATCTGGAAAGCGTGATAATGTCGGTGGCGCAGATGCTGATTTTTAATACCGCCATGAATCGGATGCTGAAAACAACCCGCAATGCGGTAGAGGCGCGGATTATTACGGATGATCCCGAAAAGTTTAAAGAGGATATCCTGAAAGAACTCAAGCATGGCGCAACCATTATCGATTGCGAGGGGATGTTTACCGGTGATCGGAAAAAGACCATCGTTACCATCATCAATCTGAGGCAGATGGATGATCTGATCAAGCTTTCCCGCAAGCATCCCGATTCCTTTATCTATTTCAGCGAGGTCAACGGCGTTTGGGGCAATTTCCGATGGAATAAGACCGATGCTGTGCAATAATATAATTTTCAAAACCGGCAATGCAGAAGCATTGCCGGTTTTGAAATTGACAGGTTTTTTTCAATGTGCTATACTATTCCAATAATAATTCATGGAGGAAAATGCAATGCTGAATCAAAATTCGTTGGATGGAATTTGCGGCTCTTTGGCCTATGCGATGGGGATCGAAAAGCCCCGCCGGGCAGCGCCCGCCAATGCGCAGCTCAATCAATATATTGATACGCTTTTTGAGGGCGGAAAGGTCGATCGGATTTTGATGTATAATCCCGATGCCATTGCGCAATGGGTCTATGAAAAATATCCCTCTCTTTGCGGTGATCTGGATCAATATTCCGAGCTGGTGCTGCCCTTGCAATCGGTAATGCCTTCGGTAACGCCTGTATGCTTTGCAACGATGTATACCGGCGCGCAGCCCGCGGTACATGGAATTCAAAAATACGAAAAGCCTGTAATTACCATTGATACGCTTTTTGATGCCCTGATTCGGGCGGGCAAAAAGCCTGCGCTGGTAACCTATGGAAAATGCAGCCTCAGCAAGATTTATCTGGAGCGTGAGATGGATTATTATCATTGCGAACTCGGCGGCATTAATGAGGTCAATGCCATTGCGGCGGAGCTGATTTTGCGGGATGAGCATGATTTCATCGTGGTTTATAATGGAAATTACGATTCTAAAATGCATAAATTTGGGCCCGAGGGGATTGAGGCGTTGGCGGAGTTGCGGGCGAATGTTGAAACCTTCGGAATGCTTAGCAAGCTGGTGGAGCGCCATTGGAAGCAACATAATACATTGGTCGGCTTTGCGATGGATCATGGCTGCCATGAGATCGATGACGGCGGTTCCCATGGATTGGATATGGAAGAGGATCTGAATATTTGCCATCTTTATAAGGGCTATAAAAAGAGTATTTGAGGAAATTTAAATGAAGCTTTATGTAATTCGGCATGGCGAGAGCGAAAATAATCTCTCCAAGCTTTGGACCGGCTGGATGCAGGTAAATCTGACTGAAAAAGGAAAAGAACAAGCGCGGGCGATCCGCCCGATCTTGGAGAAAGTGGCCTTTGATCGCATTTATACCAGCGATCTTTGGCGGGCGCAGCAAACCGCCGAGCAGGCGATCCCCGGCTGCCGCTATGAATCCATTGCGTTGCTGCGGGAGGTAAACGTTGGCGATCTGGCGGGAAAACCTCTCGATTCGGTAACCCCTGAGCAGCGCGAAGAGCTTGCTTCCGAGGGCTATATCATTTTCGGCGGCGAGAGCCGCGCGGAATTTGAAGCGCGGGTCAAAGCCTTTGCCGAGAAGATAGAAAAAGAAGATGCGGAAAATATTGCCGCTTTTTGCCATGGCGGCTTTCTGACTACAATGCTGGAATATATTTTGGGTGTGAAATATCCGCGCAAGGCTGTTTATTGCGGGAATTGCGCGATGGCGATTTTTGAATATGAGAGCGGCAGATGGCGGCTTCATAGCTGGATAAATTCATAAATGAGGGAATAACAATGAAGGACGATTTGAGGGCGGATGCCAATCAAATTATCGATGCTGCCATCCGCGCGGTAATGCCGGATGCAGCTGTAAAGCGTGCGCTGAAGAGGGCGTCTGTTTCGGGGCATATTATCCTCGTTGCGGCGGGCAAGGCTGCCTGGCAGATGGCTAAGGCGGCCTATGATTGCCTTGGCGAGCAAATCGATAAAGGGATTGTAATAACAAAATATCAGCATGTAAAGGGGCCGATCGGTAATTTGGTTTGCCGTGAGGCGGGGCATCCTGTGCCGGATGAAAATTCTTTTTCTGCTGCCCGCGAAGCGCTGGCGCTTTGCAGCGGGCTTACGCCGCAGGATACGGTATTATTTTTGCTTTCGGGCGGCGGGAGCGCGCTTTTTGAGCTGCCGCTGATTCCGCCTGAGGAATTGAAGGATATTACCGCTCAGCTGCTGGCGAGCGGCGCCGATATTACTGAGATGAACACCATCCGCAAGCGCCTTTCGGCGGTTAAGGGCGGGCGATTTGCGGTGCATTGCGCGCCTGCGCGGGTTTTTTCAGTTGTTCTTTCGGATATCATCGGCGATCCGCCGGATATGATTGCATCCGGCCCTGCTTATCCCGATCAAAGCAGCTGCACCGAGGCTTTGGCGATTGCCGAAAAATATGCTTTGCGGCTTTCGGAAGAGGCAAAAAGGCTTCTAAGTCAAGAAACACCAAAGCATTTAGAGAATGTTGAAACGATGATAACCGGCTCGGTTCGTGCCCTTTGCGTTGCTGCGGCTGAGGCTTGCCGCGGGCTGGGCTATGAGCCGATCATTCTGACCGATCGACTTTGCTGCCAGGCAAAGGAGGCAGGCAGCTTTTTGGCATCTATTTTAAAAAGCCATGAGGGCGGCGGCAAAAAATATGCCTTCATTGCAGGCGGCGAAACGGTTGTTCGGCTGGAGGGAAAGGGACTTGGCGGCCGCAATCAGGAGCTGGCCCTCTCCGCCGCGATCGGCATTGAGGGGATGAAAAATGCCGCTGTTTTCAGCATCGGAAGCGATGGCACCGATGGCCCTACCGATGCAGCGGGCGGCTATGCGGATGGCGCAACCGCCGAGGTGCTTCGGCAGCAGGGGGTCTCCATTTTTGAAGTCTTAAAGGAAAATGATGCCTATCATGCGCTTCAAAAATGCGGCGGACTGATTATAACAGGGCCTACGGGAACGAATGTAAACGATGTTGCGGTAGCATTATTGAAAGAATAAAAAATGCTCAACGGCGAAAGACGTTGAGCATTTTAAATTCAGCGATTGCAGCGGGTCAGGCAGCGAATATAGCAGGCGGTGGCGCTCAGGGTAAGGAAAAGGGAAAAGAGCAACAGCCCGATGAAGATCGCGCCGACAACGCCGCCGATGGCGGCGGGAATTCCCAAAAGGATCAGCGCGGTAAGAATTGCGCCCAACGCGCCGATCAGCAAAGCGCTGAGGGGCGGGCAGCAATGATAGGATTCGCTATCACCATGGATACGGGCGGATGCAAGGGCAATGGCCAGAATGCCAACCCCGATGCCGAAGGTAACCCATAAGAAGGGCGTTGTAACTGCCAGCGCATCGGTAATTTGCAAAAAGGCGCCGATAATCCCGAGGATCAGGCTGCCGATGACCGCCGCGATCGTACAATTGCGATTATTATCGCAGCAAAGAAATGACATCATTTTCACCTCCGGTAGCATTATATGCTTATTCTCCGAAAGTTGACAATTTCGAAAAAAATGCGCTCGGAGTAAATAAAAAAGAGCCCGCAGGGCTCTTTTTTTATTGAATTTAAAGCTCGATGGTATGATCCTCATCATATTCGAAATAGATTTCTTCAAGATGGGTATATTTATTGAAGAATTCGGTGAGCGAGGGGATAACATCATGGCGATATTCAGGAACCGGCCAGAGGGCGATTTTGGGATCGATATAATGATAGATCGCGCGCATGATATCGCCGTAGCCATGATGGCCTACCTGAACGATATCGCTCTTCAGCGCATATTCATAGGCGGGCATCATAAAGCGGCTGGCAATGCCTGCGCAATCGGCGAGCCACATGGTAGTCTTTTCCGCCAAAGTCATCTTGAAGATGATGGAGGTATTATTGGTATTATTCAGGGGCTCGAAGGTGAGCTCTTCATGGGTCATCATGCATTCCCAGATAGAATCGCGGATATAATACCGCTCGCCTGCATGGGGCTTATAGAGCAGAACCTCCTCGCCCAATTCCTCCATGAAGGTTTCCAAGCGGGTATAATCATTTACCAAATGCTCACCAACCCGCGCGGCAGCGTTATAACCGGGGTTATTATAAATGACAGCTTCCAGCGTTACCTCGCTGCCGAAGCGCTTCATAAAATCATAGAAGCAGAAGATGTGATCGGGATGATGGTGGGTAAGGATCCAGCCTGCGATGACCGGCTTTTCGCCCGCGGGGGTTTTGCTCTTGATGAAATTGAAGAGGGTTTCCGCTTCATTATGCTTGCTCCAGCCGCCATCGATGATAACGAAGCTGCCGTCGCAAAGCTGAATTTCATAGCTCATGCCGCAATCAACATCGCTGTAATCCAGCCAAAGCTGGGTAATGGAGGGGCGGATGCCCTTATCGGTATATTGATTATCCTGAGGACGAACGGGAAGAGTAGTCAGCGGCTCGGCATTGATTCGTACCTGGCTGAGATGCTTGAAATATTGCAGATGGATTTTGAATTCATCGTTGCAGAGGGTGCAGAAAATATTGCCGTTGATCTCGTTTTCCTGCCATACCTTATAGCCCTCTTTAAGCAATACCTCGCGATAAGCGAGCAGATCGGCGCCGCTCGCGGCAAAATAGAGATGCTGCTCGGCTGCATTGCCGGTATGGCGCTTGTTTTTTCCAGCCCGATCGCAGGGATAGGCGGGGATTTTTTCAAAGATGGAGGCGGGCTTTTCGCCTTCCGCCAATTCGGGACGATGAATGAATTCATAATAACGCATATGATGGATCTCCTTTAACTGCGGTTTTATAGTTTAACTTTATCATTATTTGGAAATGATGTCAAGGAAAAGGGGAGAAACTCTTGACATTAATTTATAAAAAAATTAGAATAATAAAGAAAGATCATTCTTTTGCGGAGGAACGATATGATAAAAGTTTTGCATATTCTTACCGATACCAATATCGGCGGGGCGGGGACCTTGCTTGTCAATTACCTGCGTAATTTTGATCGCGAGCATTTCCTGATCAAAGTGATCCTGCCGAAAAACAGCCTGCTCAAGCCCCGCATCGAGGCGGTGGGCTATGAGGTGATCGAAACCGAAAATCTGGCCGATAAATCAATGGATTTTAAAGGAATCTTTGAATTGATGCGGATTTTTAAGCAGGAAAAGCCCGATATTGTTCACACCCATTCTTCTATGAGCGGGAAAATTGCCGCTTTTTTCAGGGGCGTGCCCTCTCGCATCTATACCCGCCATTGCGCCTATGATCCCCCGAAATGGCTGACGGTATTTCCCGGAAAGCAGATCAACGGATTTATTAATAATACCCTCTCTACCCATATCGTTGCAGTGGCGGAGGCGGCCAAGGAAAATCTTACCGATACCGGTATCAAGGAAAAGAAGGTGACGGTGATTATCAATGGCGTTGAACCGCTGAAGATCGCCTCGGAGGAGGAAAAGGCCGCGGTGCGCGCCGAATATCGAATCGCGCAGGAAGATATTGTTTTCGGCATCGTTGCGCGGCTGGAGGCGGTAAAGGGGCATCGCTATTTTATTGATGCCGCAGCGCGGATCGTAAAGGAGCATCCCAATACCAAATTTATGATCCTCGGTACCGGCACCGAGGAAGAGCCGCTGCGCCGCAGAGTGGCGGAGCTTGGAATCGAAGAGCATGTTATCTTTACCGGCTTTATTACCGATGTCGGCAGAATTGTGAATATTCTGGATGTCAATGTGAATTGCTCCTATGGTACAGAAACCTCCTCGCTGGCCCTTTCAGAGGGGATGAGCCTCAAAAAACCTGCCATTGCCAGCATTTATGGCGGAAATCCCTATATGGTTACCCATGGCGAAAACGGCCTGCTTTGCGAAAAGCAGAATGTGGATGCCCTTTATGATGCGATGAAGCAGCTGCTGGAGGATGAGCCGCTGCGTAAGCGAATGGGGGAGACTGCCTATCTTCATTATCAAAATAAATTTACCGCTGCGCGGATGACCCGAAAGTTGGAAGAGATTTATTATAATGAAATGAAAAAAAGATCCTGAAGGCTACCCTGCCGAGACCATCGGCAGGGTATTTTTATTGAAAAAATTGCATAATATGCATTAATAAATGCATAAAATTGACAATTGGCTTAAAAAAGCAGGCGGCTGATGTTTAAATATATATAATCTATCCAAAAAATAAAAAAATAAATAAAAATACTTGAATTTTTATGCAGAGTATGGTAGTATTTATTCATTCATTTTGAATTTTATTCAATCGGAGGACAATGCAATGAAAAAAGAAAATATCAAAAAGGTTGTTTTAGCTTATTCCGGCGGTCTGGATACTTCCATTATCATTCCCTGGCTGAAGGAAAATTATAATAACTGCGAGGTAATTGCGGTATCGGGCAATGTTGGCCAAGCAGATGAGCTGGAGGGCTTGGAGGAAAAGGCACTGAAAACCGGCGCATCCAAGCTTTATATTGAGGATCTGAACGAAGAATTTGTTCAGGATTTCATCTTTCCTGCGGTAAAGGCAGGCGCAGTATATGAAAACTATCTGCTGGGTACTTCCTTGGCGCGTCCCTGCATTGCTAAGCGGCTGGCGGAGATCGCCATTGCTGAGGGCGCTGATGCGATCTGCCATGGCTGTACCGGCAAGGGAAATGATCAGGTTCGCTTTGAGCTGACCTTGAAGGCCTTTGCGCCCGATCTGCCCATCATCGCCCCTTGGCGGGAATGGGATATCAAATCCCGCGAGGAGGAGATCGCTTATGCCGAGGCGCATAATGTGCCTCTGAAGATCAATCGTGAGACCAATTATTCCAAGGATAAAAATATGTGGCATCTCTCCCATGAGGGCTTGGATCTGGAGGATCCCGCCAATGAGCCGCTTTATAATAAGCCCGGCTTTTTGGAGATGGGCGTATCGCCCGAGATGGCGCCTGATACCCCGACCTATGTTACCATTCATTTTGAAAAGGGTGTTCCTACCGCCATTGACGGCAAGGAGATGAACGGCGTTGATCTGATCTGGAAGCTCAATGAATTGGGCGGCAAAAACGGTATCGGTATTTTGGATATCGTTGAAAACCGCTTGGTAGGTATGAAGTGCCGCGGCGTTTATGAAACTCCGGGCGGTACCATTCTTTATAAGGCACATGAAATTCTGGAAACCCTCTGCCTCGATCGCGCAACCTCCCATTATAAGGCGCTGGTAGCCCAGAAATTTGCCGAGGTGATTTATGATGGTCAATGGTTTACTCCCCTTACAAAGGCAATCATGGCGTTTGTTGACAGCACGCAGGAAACCGTTACCGGCGATGTTAAGCTGAAGCTTTATAAGGGCAATATGATTTTGGCATCGGTAACCTCGCCCTATACCCTTTATGATCCCGAGATCGCAACCTTTGATGAGGATGAGGTTTATGATCAGAACGATGCAACAGGCTTTATCAATCTCTTTGGTCTTCCTGTTAAAGTCAACGGTAAGATGCGTAAGGAAA
Organism: Eubacteriales bacterium; assembly: GCA_045546895.1. GTDB lineage: Bacteria > Bacillota > Clostridia > Oscillospirales > QAKW01 > QAKW01. Next base: position 10,370 of record JAZQDS010000064.1, read on the forward strand.
AAGGGATTGAGATTTAAAAGATAAACGAAAGGTTTTTAAGCTATGGAAAAGATGTGGGCAGGGCGGTTTCAAAAGGAATTGGATCGCGAGGCCGATGATTTCAATTCATCCATTCATTTTGACAGCCGTATGTTCCGCCAGGATATCCGCGGCTCGGTAAGCCATGCGGCCATGCTGGCAAAGCAGGGCATTCTTACCAAGGAAGAGGGCGCTGCCATCATCGATGGGCTGGGCGGCATTCTTGCGGATCTTGAGAGTGGCGCGCTGGCCATCGATCCCGAGGCAGAGGATATTCATATGTTTATCGAATCGGTATTGACGCAGCGGATCGGCGATCTCGGCAAAAAGCTGCATACCGCCCGCAGCCGCAATGATCAGGTGGCGGTAGATATCCGGCTTTATCTTCGGGATGAGGCGGCGGAAATTATCGCCCTGATCAAGGATTTGCTCCAAGCAATTTTGGAGCAGGCGAAGGCCCATAAGGATACCATTATGCCCGGTTATACCCATTTGCAACGGGCGCAGCCCATTACCTTCGGCCATCATCTGATGGCTTATGCGATGATGCTGATGCGGGATATCGGTAGAATTGAGGATGCAGCCAAGCGGATGAATCAAAATCCGCTGGGCAGCTGCGCCCTTGCGGGCACCACCTATCAGACCGATCGGGCGGCGACCGCCGAAAGTCTTGGCTTTGATGGTTATACCCTCAATAGCATTGATGGGGTTTCCGATCGGGATTTTTGCCTGGAGCTGCTGAGCGCCTTTGCGGTGATTATGATGCATCTTTCCCGCTTTTCCGAGGAGGTTATTCTTTGGTCCTCCTGGGAATTCAAATTCATCGAGCTGGATGATAGCTATACGACCGGCTCCAGCATTATGCCCCAAAAGAAAAATCCCGATATGGCGGAGCTGGTGCGGGGCAAGACCGGGCGTGTTTACGGCGATCTGATGGCTCTGCTTACTACCCTCAAGGGCTTGCCGCTTGCTTATAATAAGGATATGCAGGAGGATAAAGAGGCGATCTTTGATGGGATTGATACGGTAAAGAAATGCCTGAGCATTTTTGCGCCGATGATCAAGACCATGCGCGCCATCCCCGAAAATATGTATGCTGCGGCGGGGAAGGGCTTTATTAATGCTACCGATCTTGCCGATTATCTGGTAAAGAAGGGGCTGCCCTTCCGCACCGCTTATAAGATTGTTGGGCAAACAGTTGCCCGTGCGATCGAGGAAAATGCTGTATTGGATGCGCTCCCGCTGGAGGTATTAAAGGAGTTTTCTCCCCTCTTTGAGGAGGATGTATATCAAGAAATTTCGCTGGAAACCTGCGTTTCCAAGCGTATTTCCGCCGGCGGATGCGGCCCTGATTCCGTTGCGGCTCAGATTGCATTCATTGAAGCATATCTGAATCAATAAAGCCAACGGGCTTCCGATGGAGGCCCGCTGTCGTTTTTTAAAAAGAGGTAAATTATGCAAAAAAAAGTATTTATTGACGGCAGCGCCGGCACAACCGGCCTGCGGATTTATGAGCGTTTGGCAGATCGGGCGGATCTGGAGCTGATGCTGCTGCCCGAGGAGCGGCGCAAGGATCCTGCCGCTCGCAAGGAGATGCTCAATGCGGCGGATATCGCCTTTCTTTGCTTGCCCGATGATGCGGCAAGAGAGGCGGTGGCGATGATTGAGAATCCCGAAACCGTTGTTTTGGATACCTCCACCGCCCATCGGACCGCCGATGGCTGGTGCTATGGCTTTCCCGAGCTATCCGAAGCCCGCCGCGCAGCCTTGCAAAAAGCAAAGCGGATCGCGGTACCGGGCTGCCATGCCAGCGGGATCATTGCGCTGGTAGCGCCGCTGATTGAGGCGGGAGCTTTATCGGCGGATGCCATGCTCAGCTGCCATTCCATAACAGGCTATAGCGGCGGCGGGAAAAAGATGATTGCGCAATATGAGGTGCAGGATGCGCAGCTGCGGGCGCCTCGTCAATACGGGCTTTCCCAAAAGCATAAGCATCTGCCTGAAATTGCAGCGGTTGCAGGCTTGAAAAATCTGCCGTTATTTTGCCCGATTGTTAGCGATTTTTACAGCGGTATGGAGGTAACTGTTCCGCTTTTTGCAAGCCAGCTTCAGGCAGGCTTCGGGCTGCAGGAGATCAAGGCGCTTTACCGCGAAAAATATCAAGGTAAGATCGTTCGCTGGTCGGATCAGGCGGATGCCGATGGTTTTTGCTCCGCTGCCGCCCTTTCGGGTACTGATGGAATGGAGATTACCGTTCAGGGCAATGAGGAGCGGATGCTGCTGATCGCCCGCTATGATAATTTGGGCAAGGGCGCATCGGGCGCCGCCTTGGAATGCATGAATATTGTTTTGGGAATTCCCGAAGATACGGGGCTTATTCTTTAAAGGAGATAGATTATGAAAATTATTAAAGGCGGAGTTACCGCGGCCAAGGGCTTTTTGGCCAGCGGAATCCATGCGGGAATTCGCAGAAATCGCAGCAAAAAAGATCTGGCGCTGATCTTCAGCAGAATTCCTGCCCGCGCAGCTGCGGTTTATACAACAAACTTGGTGAAGGGCGCGCCCCTTACAGTAACGAAAGAAAACCTGAAAAACGGCATTGCGCAGGCGATTATCTGCAATAGCGGCAATGCCAATACCTGCAATGCCAATGGGATTGAGGTGGCTGAGGAGATGTGTAAGCTGGTAGGAAAGGCGATGAATCTCAGCCCCAAGGATGTGGTTGTTGCTTCTACCGGTGTAATCGGTCAGCCGCTGGATATTAAGCCGATTGCCGATAATATGGAAAAGCTGACCCATAATCTCGGCGCCGATGGTCGGCCGGCAGCTGAAGCGATTATGACAACCGATACGGCGGTTAAGGAAATCGCGGTGGAATTTACCGTTAACGGAAAGACCTGCCGTATGGGCGGTATCGCCAAGGGCAGCGGGATGATCCATCCCAATATGGCGACTATGCTGGTCTTTTTAACGACCGATTGCAGCATCAGCGCGCCGATGCTGCAAAAGGCGCTATCCGAGGATGTGAAGCATACCTTTAATATGACCAGCGTTGATGGTGATACCTCTACCAATGATATGGTTGTTGCGCTGGCAAACGGCGCTGCGGGCAACCCCCAGATTACCAAGGAGGGCCATGCCTTTGATACCTTCATGAAGGCCTTGAATACCATTACGGTTTATCTTTGCCGCGCCATCGCTGCCGATGGAGAGGGCGCAACCAAGCTTTTGGAATGTAAGGTTAGCGGCGCTGCGGATGAGGCAGTGGCCAAAAAGGTGGCCAAAAGCGTTATTTGCTCTTCTTTGACCAAGGCCGCGATGTTTGGCGCCGATGCCAATTGGGGGCGGATCCTTTGCGCGATCGGTTACAGCGGTGCAGCGGTGGATGTTAGCAAGGTAGATGTTCGATTTGCTTCGGAAAAGGGCGAAATTCTGGTTTGCGAAAATGGCGCAGGCGTTGATTTTTCGGAGCCGCTTGCCAAAAAGATTTTGCTGGAGAAGGAAATTGATATTCTGATTGATTTGAAGAGCGGCGAAGCTTCCGCCACCGCCTGGGGCTGCGATCTGACATATGATTATGTTAAGATCAACGGCGATTATCGCACATAAGGAGAATTATAATGGCATTATCCATCAGCAATGCGCAGCGCGCAGAGGTTCTTACTCAGGCGCTGCCTTATATTAAGAAATATAACGGAAAAGTTGTTGTGATCAAATACGGCGGCAACGCAATGGTCAATGATCATCTGAAAGAGCAGGTGATGGAAGACGTTGTTTTGCTTTCGCTGATCGGCGTTAAGGTTGTTTTGATCCATGGCGGCGGGCCTGAAATTACCGAAACCATGAAAAAGGTAGGCAAAGAAAGCGTCTTTTTGGACGGCCTGCGGGTAACAGATAAAGAAACCGCCGAGATTGTGCAGATGGTTCTGGCGGGCAAGATCAATAAAAGCCTTGTGAACCTTCTGGAGGTTAAGGGCGGCCGCGCCATGGGCCTTTCGGGCATGGATGATCGGATGATCCTTTGCGAAATGAAGGATGAGCGGCTGGGCTATGTAGGCAAGATTACCAAGGTGAATATTACCCCCGTTACCGATCTTTTGGAAAAGGGATATATCCCTGTAATTTCAACGGTCGGCTGCGATAAGAAGGGGAATGTTTATAATATCAATGCCGATACGGCGGCTGCTTATATTGCGGGCGCGCTGAAGGCGGAATGCTTGATTACCCTTACCGATATCGCGGGTATTTTGCAGGATCCTGCCGATCCTGAAACTTTGATCTCCAGCCTTGATATTGCCGAGGCCCATGCCCTTTTTGAAAACGGTATTATTTCGGGCGGTATGATCCCCAAGGTGGAATGCTGCATCGAGGCGCTGGAGCGTGGGGTAAGAAAGGTCTTTATTATGGATGGGCGGGTTCCTCATTCCATCCTGATTGAAACGCTTACCGATGAGGGCGCGGGCACCATGGTGGTTGCCGATAAAAAGAAAAGGAAATGAGCAAAGAAACGATGAATGTTAAAGAATTGGATGCCGCTTATGTTGCGCCGACCTATCGCCGTTTCCCGCTGGAGCTGGTAAAGGGCGAGGGCGCGCTGGTTTGGGATGAGAGCGGGAAGGAATATATTGATCTTGGCAGCGGGATCGCTGTTAGCGCGCTGGGCAGCTGCGATGCGGGCTGGATTCAGGCGGTGGAGGAGCAGCTGCATCAATTGCAGCATACCTCTAATCTCTTTTATTCTGCGCCGCAGGCCAAGCTTGCCGAGCAGCTTTGCCTGAGAACAGGGCTGAAAAAGGTCTTTTTCGGCAATAGCGGAGCAGAGGCCAATGAATGCGCCATCAAGATTGCGCGGCGGTATGCTGCAGCGAAAAAAGGCGCGGATTATTATAATATTGTAACCTTGGAGAATAGCTTTCACGGCCGTACCCTAACCACCCTTGCCGCAACCGGTCAGGAGGTTTTTCATCAGGACTTTCAGCCGCTGACTGCGGGCTTTCTCCATTGCCCCGCCAATGATAGCGCGGCGCTGCTGGAGATGGTGAAAAAGCATAAGATCGCTGCAATCCTTGTTGAGCCGGTTCAGGGCGAGGGCGGCGTTTTGCCGCTGACCGAGGAATTTTGCAAAACCTTGCAGGAAATTGCCGATACGCAGGATATTTTGCTGATGGTAGACGAGGTTCAGAGCGGCAACGGCCGCACAGGCAGTCTTTACGGATATATGCGGCTGGGGCTGCGGCCCGATGTTGTAACAACCGCGAAGGGGCTGGGCGGCGGCCTGCCCATCGGCGCCTGCATGATGGGAGAGCGGGCAGAGAATGTTTTGGACGCGGGCTCCCATGGCTCTACCTTCGGCGGCAATCCCATTGCGGCGGCAGGCGCTCTTCATGTGCTCAGCCGCATTGATGAGTCGCTGCTGCAGGAGGTGCGCGCCAAATCCAAATATATTTTTGATGCCCTTTCTGATGCGGATGGGGTTGAGGAGGTCAGCGGAATGGGGCTGATGATCGGCATCCTTCCCAAGCGGCCCGCAGCCGAGGTGGTTGCAGCCTGCAGGGAAATGGGCGTTTTGGTCCTGACTGCGAAAAATAAGGTGAGATTGCTCCCGCCTTTGAATATTCCTATGGAATTGCTGGAAAAAGCAATCAAAGTTTTGCTGAAAGCATTATAAGCAAACACGAATGATCCGAACCTGATTTCAAGGGGCGGATTTAAAGGAGAATCATTGATGAAAAATCGTCATTTTTTGAAATTATTGGACTATACCCCTGCCGAGATTCAAGCTCTTTTGGATCTTGCAGCAGAATTAAAGGCGCAAAAAAAGGCGGGGACTCCCCATAAGCTTTGCGCAGGCAAAAATATTGCGCTGATTTTTGAAAAGACCAGCACCCGTACCCGCTGCAGCTTTGAGGTGGCGGCCTATGATCTGGGGATGGGGGTAACCTATCTGGATCCCTCCGGCTCCCAGATCGGTAAAAAGGAAAGCATTGCCGATACCGCGCGGGTATTAGGCAGGATTTATGATGGCATTGAATATCGCGGCTTTGGGCAAGAGATTGTTGAAGAGCTGGCCGCCCATGCAGGCGTGCCTGTTTGGAACGGGCTGACCAATGAATTTCATCCCACCCAGATTCTGGCAGATTTCCTGACCATTCGGGAGCATTTTGGATATTTAAAGGGAATTAAGCTTGTATATTGCGGCGATGCGCGGTATAATATGGGTAACTCTCTGATGGTAGGTGCTGCCAAGATGGGGCTGCATTTTGTTGCGGCGGCGCCCAAGGAATATTGGCCCGATGCTGCATTAATTGATGAATGCCAAAAGATCGCGGCGGAAACCGGCGCAACCCTTTCTTTTGAGGAGGATCCGATGGTTGCTGCCGCGGGAGCCGATGTTCTTTATACCGATGTTTGGGTATCAATGGGTGAGCCTGCCGAGGTTTGGGAGGAGCGGATTCGCGCCCTATCTCCCTATCAGGTGAATGAAAAGCTGATGGCAGCGGCCTCCCCGAATGCGGTCTTTATGCATTGCCTGCCCGCTTTTCATGATCTTAAAACAACGGTCGGCAAGGAAATTTCCGAAAAATTCGGAATTCACGAAATGGAAGTGACCGATGCGGTATTCGAAAGCGCCCAATCCATTGTTTTTGATGAGGCGGAAAATCGGATGCATACCATCAAGGCGGTAATGGCTGCAACGCTGGGAATGGATTAATTTTTAAGGAGGATGCTTCGATGGAAACATCCCTGAAAATTGAAAATAAATATTATTTCAATGAGCGAAATCCGCTCTCTTATGATTCCGAAAATTTTTATTATAACGGAGAAAAATTTCGGATCATTTCGGGCGCGATGCATTATTTTCGTATTCCGCGGGAATATTGGCGGGATCGGCTGCTAAAGCTCAAGGCCTGCGGCTTTAATACGGTGGAAACCTATACCTGCTGGAATCTGCATGAGCGCAAGGAGGGTTGCTTTGATTTTTCGGGCAATCTGGATCTTGCTGCGTTTGTTACCCTTGCAGGGAAGCTTGGCCTGAAGGTTATTTTACGCCCCGGCCCCTATATTTGCGCCGAATGGGAGTTTGGCGGGCTGCCCTCTTGGCTGCTTGCCGAGAAAAATCTGGCAATCCGCTGCGATAATGAGGCTTATCTGAATAAGGTAAGGCCCTATTATAAAGAACTGCTTTCGCGGATGCGCCCTCTGCTTTGCACCAACGGCGGTCCGATTATTATGATGCAGGTGGAAAACGAATACGGAAGCTATGGCGATGATCATGCGTATTTAAACCGCGTTGCCGCCCTTTATCGAGAAAACGGCATTGATTGCCTGCTTTTTACCGCGGATGGTACCTGCGATTGGATGCTTTCGGGCGGCTCCATCGAGGGACTTTTATCGGTGGCGAATTTCGGCAGCGATGTTGAGGGAAGGATGGCGCAAAAGAAGGCCTTTCATCCCGATCAGCCCTTTATGAGCGGCGAGCTTTGGTGCGGCTGGTTTGATCATTGGTATGAGGAGCATCATGTTCGCCCAATCCAAGAGGTTACGGCGATGGTGGAGGAATTCTTCAAGCGCAACGGCAGCTTTAATATGTATATGTTCCATGGCGGGACAAACTTCGGCTTTACCAACGGCGCCAATCATACAGGCGCGCAATATCAGCCAACCATTACCAGCTATGATTATAATTGCCCCCTTTCGGAAGCGGGGGATAGGACTCCGCTTTATTTTGCCATTCAAGAGGTTATTGAAAAATATACCGGCGAAAAGGCGCCCGATTTGGCGGTTGAAGATAGCCCCAAGGCGGCTTATGGCGCCATTGAATTGACCGAGATGAGCAGCTTGATGGAGCAATATCAAAAGCTTGCCGAGCCGATTTATGCGCCTCAGACCCAAACAATGGAGCAGCTGGGGCAGGATTTCGGCTATCTTTTATATAAGACGGAGCTGGAGGGGCCGATCTCGCCGGTTGCGCTTACCCTTAATAAGCTTCATGATCGTGCTCATATCTTTTTGGATGGCGAATTGATCGGCATGAAAGAGCGATCCCGCGAGGATCAGCAGCCAATGATGATTGAGATTGCCCGCGGCGAGAAAAAAACGCTGGAAATCCTTGTTGAAAATATGGGGCGGGTAAACTACGGCCATAAGATGTTTGATGAAAAGGGAATTCTGGAAGGGGTTCGCTTGGAGCGGCGGTTCCATTTCGGCTGGGAGCATTATTGCCTGCCGATGGAGGATTTTTCGCCTCTTGATTGGATGGCGGCAAAGCCTTCCTCTATGCCCTCCTTCTATCGGGGCAAGCTTCAAATTGAGGGGCAGCCCTGCGATACCTTTATTAAAACCGAGCATTTTGAAAAGGGCTTTATTATCGTAAACGGCCATAATCTCGGCCGCTATTATAATTCTGCAGGCCCTACCAAAACTCTTTATCTGCCTGCGCCGTTTTTGAAGGAAGGCGAAAATGAAATTCTGCTCTTTGAATCGGATTGCTGCAAGGCGCCGATCATTACCTCGCAGGATTTTCCGGAGCTTTAATAATAAAAGATCCCGTAATGAGCGTTACGGGATCTTTTTATATTTTAATGGGGTTATGCCAAGCTCTTGCTTGAAAAGGCGGGCAAAGTTTTGGGGATCCAGCCCTACTGTTTCGGCCGCGCTTGCGATGCTGCAATCGCTTTGCTTTAAGAGGGTGCAGGCCTTTCGGATGCGAAGGCTGTTTAAATAGCGATGGGGGGAGAGGCCGGTTTGCTCTTTAAAGAGTGTGGAAAAGTAGCAGCGCTCCAGCCCTACCGAGGCGGCAAGCGTTTCAACGGGAAGGGGCTGATCGAAGCGAGCCTCCATCATATCGATAGCTTTTTGGATTAAGCTATCGGTATCATTTTTGGCGCTATTGCGCAGCAGCGCACCCAAGATGCGATAGATGCAGGCGGTGCGGCGCAGCTCGGCACCGGGGTCTTGCTCCCCTTTCATAGCAATCAGCTCCTCCAGCTGGGCGGTAATTTCCTCAAAAACTGCGGCGGGCGCATAGGGCTGAGCGGAGGTGATCCCTGCTCGGGCAAGGCAGCGCCCGATTTGGAGCCCATCGGCTGCGCACCATACGCCGCTGCGCGGCTCCTTGAAATCGGCGGTATGGATAATGGTATCGCCCGGTAGCAGGATATAGCAATCTCCAGGCTTTACAGAGAATTCCACACCGTTGATGATAACAGAGCCATAGCCGGCAGTACAGCATTCGATAATATAAATATCGCGGATCACAGGGCCGTAGCAGGCGCCCGGGGTTAAATTGATATCCCGATCACAATAGCAAAGGGAGGGCTCCTCCCGCTGCTCACGGTTGAACTTTTGGATTTTCATAAATAATTCCTCCAACAAAATGAAGATTTTTTCAAACAAATCGGCATTGTTTAAATGCTCTGATATCGATATAATTAAATCATAAATTCCAATTAAAAGGAGCGGTTATAAATGGATAAGAAAATCAATGTTGCTGTCATCGGCTGCAGCGGAATGGCCAAGCGGCATATGCAGGGTGTTTTGGATAAGGGAGCTAATCTTTATGCGATCTGCGATCCTGCTGCCGATCGGCTGGCGAAGCGCAAGGAGCAATTCGGCGTTGAAAAGGCAGTTGCGGATTATCGCGAGCTGGTGGAGGATCCCAATGTTGATGCGGCGGTGATTGTTACGCCCGATAAGCTTCATTTGGAAATGACAGCCGCTTTTTTAAGAGCAGGCAAGGATGTTCTTTGCGAAAAGCCGATGGCGCTTACTCCGGAAGAATGCGAAGAGATGATGCGGGTAGAGAAGGAAACCGGCCGCAAGCTGATGATCGGGCAGGTCTGCCGCTGCACCCCTTCGTTTGTTATGACCAAGGAGCTGATCGATGCAGGGCGGATCGGCGAGCTTTTCTTTGTTGAGAGCGAATATGCCCATGATTACGGCGTTGCCCGCGGCTATAATGATTGGCGGGTAGATCCCGATCGCCATGGAATTATCGGCGGCGGCTGCCATGCAATTGATTTGTTGCGCTGGATTGCGGGCAATCCCTCGGAGGTTTATGCCCTTTCCAATCATAAATGCCTTACCGATTGGCCGGTAGACGATTGCACCATTGCGCTTTTGAAATTCCCCAATGATGTAAACGGCAAGGTTCTAACCTCCATCGGCTGCAAGCGGAATTATACCATGCGCTCGGTATTTTACGGCACCAAGGGGACCATCATCTGCGATAATACTTCCGATACCATTCAGCTTTTTGAATGCGGAGAGCCCTGGGAGGATGGCAAGGCACGCTATTGCCGCCCGATCGAATTGCCGGTAGAGGTAAATAACCATAATATTACTGCCGAGATCGATGCCTTTATTGATGCGCTGCAAAGCGAGGGTGAGATGCCTGTTAGCTCCCGTGAGGGCGCATCTACGGTCGCTGTTTGCTGCGCTTGCGTTGAATCGGCGGCCAAGGGGATGCCGATCAAGGTGAAGTATCCGAACTAATTTTATATCATTTTGAAGAAAATGTAAAGAGGCTGAGGCAGGAGAATTTAAATCTCCTGCCTCTTTTTATGAGTAAAATTTAATGGGGCGGCGGTTGACTTTAAGCGCCGCTTTATCTATAATTAAATTAATAATATTATATTTAGAAGGAGAATGACTGCTATGAATCAAACCGATCCGAAATATCAGGCTTTATTCACGCCCTGGAAGATCAGGGAGGTTGAGATCAAGAATCGCATCGTTCTTTGCCCTATGGGCGGAACCTCGCTTTTTGGCTGGATGGAGCCCAATCATTTTGATAAAGAAGCGGCCAAATTCTTTATTGAGCGCGCCAAAAACAATGTTGGGCTGATTATTCCCGGAATTGCTCCGCTGAAGGATACCCTTGGCGGCAGATGGCTTTATCAAAATAAAAAAATGTTTCGCGAGCTTAAGGATTTTATGGAGGAAATCCATGCAACGGGTGCCAAGCTTTTTGTTCAGCTGACCGCGGGCATGGGCCGCTCCTGGGCGATTACCGATCATATTGTTCCTTTGCATAAAAATGCGGTTTTGCGCACCATCGCAAAGCCGATTATCAATACCGATTATCAGCTGGCAAGCCCCAGCGAGCTGCCTGCCCGCTGGGATCCCTCCATTAAGACCCCTGCAATGACCAAAAAGCAGATCGATGAGATCATCGAGGCCTTTGCAAAAACCGCCGCGCTTTGTAAAGAGGCGGGGGTTGATGGTGTGGAGGTTCATGCGGTGCATGAAGGCTATTTGCTGGATCAGTTCACTTTGAAATATACCAATCATCGTACGGATGAATACGGCGGTTCTTTTGAAAATCGCTATCGTTTCCCCGCCGAGGTTGTTAAAGCCATCAAGGAGGCTTGCGGCGAGGATTATCCGGTATCCTTGCGTTACAGCGTTCAATCCAAGGTGAAGGATTTCGGCGTTGGCGCCGTCCCGGGCGAGGATTTTACCGAAATCGGTCGTGATCTTGCCGAAAGCGAAAAGGCGGCAAAATATCTGCAGGATGCAGGCTATGATATGCTGAATGCCGATAACGGCACCTATGATTCCTGGTATTGGGCGCATCCCCCGATGTATATGCCTCAGAATTGCAATCTGGAGGATGTTGCGCATATCAAGAAATTTGTTGATATTCCTGTTGTTTGCGCGGGTCGGATGGAGCCGGATACCGGCGCCGAGGCGGTTGCCGCAGGGATGATCGATGGTGTTGGTGTTGCGCGGCAGTTCCTTGCCGATGGGGAATGGGTTACCAAGCTGATTGAAAATCGCCTGGAAGATATCCGCCCCTGCATCTGCTGCCATGCAGGCTGCTTTAATTTCTCCAGCGCAAAGGGCCACGCTAATAATCAGGATTTCGGCGATACCCGCGGCCTTGCCCGCTGCGCCCTGAATCCGCCTACCATGCAATCGAAAAAATATAAGATTTTGCCCGCTAAAAAGCAAAAGAAGATTGCAGTTATCGGCGGAGGTATCGGCGGAATGGAATCTGCTCTGGTTCTTGCCAAGCGCGGCCATCAGGTAACTGTTTATGAAAAGAGCGGCGAGCTGGGCGGCGTTTTCATTGCGGCAGCGGCCCCCTCTTATAAAGAAAAGGATCGCGCGCTGATCGCTTGGTATCGGCGGGAACTTACCAAATATCCCATTGAGATCAAGCTGAATACCGAGGTTACCGATCTTTCCGATTTGGATGCGGATGAGATCATTATTGCTACCGGCGCTGCGGCCAATCAGCTGCCCATCAAGGGCGCGGAGCGCAGCATCGAGGCGATTGACTTTTTGCTGGGCAATCAAGAGGTTGGGGAGAAGGTTGCGATTATCGGTGGCGGCCTTACCGGCTGCGAAATCGCTTATGAGCTTTATCTTAAGGGTAAAAAGCCTGTTATTATTGAGATGGGTGATGATATCATTGCGGGTAAAGGAATTTGCCTTGCCAATGCAAGCTTTCTGCGTGATTTCTTTAAGGCCAATCAGATTTCTGTTCATTTGGAGACCCGCCTCAGCGAAATTACCGATAAGGGGATCATTGCCGCTGATCGGGAGGGGAATACCCTTGAGATCGAAGCGGATTCCGTTATCCTTTCGGTAGGCTATAAGCCGATGCCGCTGGCCAAGAAGGGCGGCAAGGTTCATATTGTCGGCGATGCCAAATCGGTAGGCAATCTCAGAACAGTCATCTGGAATGCCTGGGATATCTGCATGAAGATCTGATGGAAGGAGAAGATAAAATGTATTTAACAGATGAACAGCAAGCAATCCTGAACGGCGAGAAGGGCGAAACCCTTGCCAAGGTAATGGAAAGCGTTGTTCGCTACGGCGAGCTTTTCGGCGCCACCAAGCTGGTGCCGGTAACGGGGGAATATAATCATCTTGTTATTTCCTTCGGCTTGAAGATGATCGGGCCTGTTTATGAGCTTTTTGAGGAGCTGATCCAAAGCGGCGCTCTTTCCAAGCAGAAATTTACAGTTGACCCCCGCCCCTGCGATCCTAATGTTCCTGCAAATTTTCTGCAGAAATTTGTGTTTAATAATTTTATGTATTCGCGGCAGGATTTTTATGAGGATCAGCTTAAAAAGCTGGGTCTTTTGAATGAGGATGCCTTCACCTGCACCGGTTATATGGAGGAGGTCGGCAATACCCCGAAAAAAGGGGATGTTCTCAGCTGGTCGGAATCCTCGGCTGTAGTTTATGCCAATTCGGTTTTGGGCGCGCGCTGTAATCGGAATTCCGGTATTATCGATATTATGGGCGCGGTTTTGGGCTATGTTCCTTATTTCGGGCTGGTTACCGATGAGGGGCGCAAGGCAAGCTGGATTATTGAGATCAAAACCTCCAAAAAGCCCGAGGCGCAGCTGCTGGGCTCCGCCATCGGTATGAAGGTAATGGAGGATGTGCCCTATGTTAAGGGGCTGGATCAATGGATCGGCAATGAGCTTAATGATGAAAATAAAGCTTATTTAAAGGATTTCGGCGCCGCCACCGCCTCCAATGGCGCGGTAGGCCTTTATCATATTGAAAATCTGACTCCCGAAGCGCAGGAGCTGGGCGAAAAGCTGATTGCCGAGGGTGCAAAGACTTATGTGATCGATGATGCGGAGCTGGAGCGGGTATACCGCGAATATCCCGTTATCTGGAAGAATCCGGATGCAGCCCCCAAGCTTTGCTTTATGGGCTGCCCCCATATGAGCCTGGAGCAGCTCAAGAGCTGGACAGAGCGGATTGAAGCGGCGCTGAAGGAATACGGTAACGATAAAATTCGGATTCCGACCGTCTTTACGGCTGCGCCCGCAGTCATCAAGGCCTTTGAGGAAACGGAATATGCCGCGCGGCTGAAGGCAACAGGCGTTATTGTTTCCTATATCTGCCCGCTGATGTATATGAATAATCCGCTCTGCGCCAAGATGCCGGTTATCACCTCCTCTAATAAGCTGCGTACTTATACGACCGCGCGGTATTATACCGAGGAAGAAATTCTGGTTCAGATCACCAAAGGAGGGAAATAAGCTATGAGAGAATTTAAAGGCAGAATTGTCAACAAAGGCGCGCTGACCGCCGAGGCGGTTGTTACCCATGGCGGGCTGAATACTTTGGCTTCCTTCCAGAAGGCGCTGCAATTCGGCGATAAGAAGGCTACCTGCGGGGATCAGAATAACCCCGATCTTTTCGGCAAGCAGATGGCGGGTAAGGCTCTTTGCCTGCCTCAAACCATTGGCTCCACCACCGGCGGTTTTGTTCTTTATTGCGCTTGCGCAATGGGGCGGCAGCCCGCCTGTATGCTTTTTTCGCAGCCCATCGATTCGCTGGCGGGCGCGGGCGTCCTTCTGGCTGATATCTGGCTCAAGGAGGAGCATGCAAAAATGCCGGTAATCGATTCGCTGGGCGATGAATTTCTGGAATATGTTAAGGACGGTATGAAGCTTACCTTAACCGAGGACGGCACGGTAATAGCAGAATAATTATTAAAAAAATCCACCCTTTGGGGTGGATTTTTTAATGAAAAGGGTGTAAAATGAATATATCATATATGAGGAGAAAAAAATGATCTTTCATTCCATCGATGAATTAATTGGGAAAACGCCGCTTTTGCGGCTGGAACGGCTGGAAAAGGCGCTGGGCCTTTCGGCGCAGATTTTGGCGAAATTGGAATATTTCAATCCGGCAGGCTCGATCAAGGATCGGGCGGCACTTTCGATGATTGAGGATGCGGAGCGGCGAGGCCTGCTGAAGCCCGCGGGCTGCATTATTGAGCCTACCAGCGGGAATACCGGCATCGGCCTTGCAGCGGTAGGGGGCGCCAGAGGGTATCGGGTCATCATTGTTATGCCCGATAGTATGTCGGCGGAGCGGCGTAAGCTGATGACCGCCTATGGCGCAGAGCTGGTTTTGACCCCCGGCGCCGAAGGAATGCGCGGTGCCATTGCCAAAGCGGAAGCGCTTGCAAAGGAAATTCCCGATAGCTTGATTGCGGGTCAATTTGAAAATCCTGCCAATCCCGCAGCGCATTACCGCGCCACAGCACCTGAAATCTGGGCGGATACTGAGGGAAAGCTCGATCTCTTTATTGCAGGGGTTGGTACCGGCGGTACCATCAGCGGCTGCGGCCGATATCTGAAAGAGCAAAAGACTTCGCTGAAGGTGATCGCGGTTGAGCCCAAGGGCTCGGCGGTATTATCGGGCGAGGAGGCGGGCCGCCATGGCTTGCAGGGCATCGGTGCAGGCTTTATTCCAAAAGCGCTGGATCTTGATGTTTTGGATGAGATTATGGCGATCGGGGAGAAAGAAGCTTTCGAAAGCGCAAGGCTTCTCGCTCAAAAGGAGGGGATTTTGGTGGGAATTTCCTCGGGCGCTGCCTTAGCAGCCGCCATCGATCAGGCGCGCCGCCCCGAAAACGCGGGAAAACAGCTCGTTGTTGTTTTGCCCGATGGCGGCGATCGCTATCTTTCTACTGAATTATTTTAAAGGAGTACATAAAATGAAAAAACTAATCAAAAAAATCATGGCAAAACCCGATCAGGCAATTGAGCTTGCAGTTGTCATTATGCTGGGCGTTACCGCGCTGCTTACCGCTTGGGGCAGCTGGATCGGCAGCTTGCATGGCGGCGAGCAGGCAACCAGCTATACGCTCAGCAATAATCTGGCATCCGAAGGAAATTCCGAATATAATGCAGGAATTCAGCAGATGAATCAGGATATGCTGCTTTGGAATGATATCAGCGATATGCAGCTGGAAATCTCCTTCGCCCAGACCAATGGCGATGAAGAAGAGGTGCAAAAGATATGCTATCAGCTGTTCTATAAGCTGGATGAAAACCTCAGCGAAAGAATGGCGGCCGCGATCGGCTGGAAATATGAGCTGAGCGATGAGGATTATAATGATCCTGAAGCAACGGTCCTTGCCTGGCTGGAAAAGGATGAGGCTTATATCTCGCCCTTCTTTGATCAGGAATATCTGGATGGGTATGTTGAAAAGGCCAATGAGCTGCTGACCTTATCGCAGGAGGAGATTGAAAAGGGCAAAACCTCCAATCAGAATGGAGATGCTTTCGGCTTGGTAACGGTAATTTACAGCGTTGTTTTATTCTTGCTTGGTATTGTAAGCACCTTCAAAAGCAATAAAAATAAGACTGCGATTCTGATCATCTCGCTGCTGGCATTCCTTTTTGCGACCATCTATATGTGCACCATCCCGATGCCTCGTGAATTTAACCTTTTTGGTTTCTTTAGATAATTGAATTAAAAAAGCTCCTCATTTTAAATGAGGAGCTTTTTTTAGCGTTGATGGATGAAATCGCCGATTTTTTCGATAGCCTCGCTCAGCAGATCGGGCTGAGGGAGCATAACGATGCGGAAATGATTCGGCTCCGGCCAATCAAAGCCGCTGCCCGGAACGATCAAAATATGCTTATCCAGCAGCAGATCGCGGGCGAATTCCTTATCATTGGCATAGCGCAAAACTTCTTTTTCCAGCTTGGGGAAAACATAAAAAGCAGCATCGTTGGGAACAAAGGAAACCCCTTCGATTTTGCAGAGCGCTTCATGGGTTGCCTTGCGCTGCTCATAAAGGCGGCCACCCGGGCGGATCATAGAATCGGTATATTCGGTATCCTCCAGCGCAACCGGAACGATGGTTTGCATCAGGGCATTGGCGGAAAGGCGAACAGAGGCGATCTTCAGGCAGCTTTCCGAAATCTCCTTGCGGCGCGCTTCGGGGCCGCTGATCACCATCCAGCCGCAGCGAAAGCCGCAAAGGCAATGGGATTTGGAAAGGCCGTTCATGGTAACGATGGTAACATCATCCGCCAGCGAGGCGGTAGAAATATGGGTTTTACCATCAAATACCAGCCGATCGTAAATCTCATCCGAAAGGATGATCAGATTATTAGCGCGGGCGATTTCGATCAATTCCTCCAGCACCTTTTTGGAATAAAGAACGCCGGTAGGATTATTGGGATTGATCAAAATCAAAACCTTGGTTTTGGGGGTAATCAGGCTGCGGATATGATCAAGATCAGGCGCCCAATTTTGCTCCTCGCAGCAGCGATAATAAACAGGCTTTGCACGCTTCAGAAGCGTTTCATTCGACCAAAGGGAATAGCAAGGGGTAGGCATTAATACCTCGTCGTCAACGCCGAGCAGGGCAGTGGTGATCATCGAGGCAATTTCGCTGATGCCGTTGCCGAGAAAGATATTATCAAGATCAAAGGCAGTAATGCCTTTGCTGCGCTGATATTTTTCGATGGCCAGGCGGGCGGGGATCATTCCCCGAACATCGCAATAGCCTACTGCGCGATCCATATTTTCAATCAGCGCTGCGCGAACGCTTTCGGGCATCCCAAAGCCGAAGGTGGCGGGATTGCCGGTATTTAATTTTAATATATCAATTCCGTTTTTCTCCATTTCCAGCGAAAGCATAAAATTTTCGCCGCGGATATCGGAATGGATGATATTCATTAAATCAGAACATAAATTCATGGGGTTCACCTTTTAGATAAAAATTTTGTCTATTATACCACAGCCTTTTGAAATAATCAAGGGGATATTTAGGGAGAGTTAGTTATTAATGCCGTGGCGGGCGGTGGGGGAGGTCATGTCCAGCGCCTTGAAGGTATAGCCGTTGGATTTGCCCCATTGCAAAATCTGCTCAACCGCATCAACGCTGTAGCCCTTGATATCATGCTGCAAAACCACCGAAGCGCCGGTACGGGAAATGCCGCCGATTACATTGCGCGCCACCTGCTGCGTGCTGGTTGTTTCGCCCGCATCGCCGCTGGAAACATTCCAATCGAAATAGCGAAAGCCTTTTTCGGTTACCGCAACCGCAAGGCGCGACATAATGCCCGGATTAAAGAGACTTACGGTATTGGAGCTGCCGCCGGGGAAGCGGGTCAGCATTGTTTTAACGCCGGTTTCATTATAGATGATCTCTTGCATTTTATAGAGATCATCAAAAAAGGCCTCTTCACCGGCATAAATCTTGCGGTAATTATGGGTAGCGCTATGGATTGCGATGGCATGGCCTTCATCCACAATACGCTTCATCAAATAATTATAGGAAGGAGCATTATTGGTAACAAAGAAGGTTGCTTTTGCATCGTATTTCTTTAGGATATTTAAAAGCTTTGCGGTATAGGGGCTGGGGCCGTCATCAAAGGTCAGATAAACGGTGCGGCTGCCGGGGTTTACCGTACCGGTTTCGGGAACGGCAGCGCTTGGAGCAAAATAAACAGGCTTTTTAACGATGACCTTGCGCTCCGCCTTGGCGGTATTCCCGCTACTGTCTTTTACGGTATAGGTAATAACATAACTCCCCGCCTTATCGGTATCTACCTTGGAATCAACCGCTACCTGATCGGTAAGATCACCATCATAATTATCGGCGGCGGTAAAGCCGGCATCCTGATATTTGCTTCCCTTGGTAATAGAAACTTCGGCGGCGCCTTTCAACTCAATGGAGGGCTTTTTGGTATCTCGGATGGTTACTTTGCGCTCGGCAGAGGCGCTCCAAAAGGCCTTTTCGGCAAAATAGGTAACGGTATAGCTGCCCAGCTTCAGGGCATCTACCTCGCCCTCGGAGGAAACCTCCAGCGGCTTGCCTTTTTTTAATATAAATTTTCCGCGCAGCAGCGCCTCGGCACCTTGCTCATTATAGCTTTCGCCGTATTCCAGGATTTGCTCCGCATCTCCTTTGGGGGTGATTTCAACGCGAAAATCATTGGCAAAAAATAAGCCGATGGCTATTGCGGCAACCATAAGGATTGCGGCAATTGCGATCCATAATCCTTTTTTCTTTTTGATCTCAATCATATTATTGCTCCGTTCTGTTTTTTTGAAATTCGACATTTTTCATTATACGATAAAAAAGAATAATTAGCAAGTTGAATTTTTTCCATGGATGGATTATAATGATTTTGGTCATACCAAAATATTGAAAATAAAGGAAAGGATATGATCAGTTCGAATGAAGTATTATATTAATGCAAGCAATCCAAAGCCTGCCTATTTGCAGCTTTATGAGCAGCTGCGGCAGGATATTATTGAAGGATTATATCCGCTGGGCGCCCGCCTGCCCTCCAAGCGCCTGCTGGCGGAGGAGAGCGGGGTCAGCGTTATAACAACCGAGCATACTTATTTCATTTTGGCAGAGGAGGGGTATTTGGAAAATCGCCCCCGCAGCGGATACTATGTTATTTATAAACAAGAGGATTTTCTTTCGGGCGCGGAGCTGCCTGCAGCTCATTTGGAGCCGCCTGCGGAGCAAAAACGCGCGGAATATGATTTTCCCTTTTCGGTATTGGCCAAAACCATGCGGAGGGTATTGCAGGATTATGAGGGGCGTATTCTTGAAAAATCGCCCAATCAGGGCTGCTTGGAATTGCAAAACGCCCTGATCGCATATCTGGCGCGGAGCCGCGGCCTTTCCCTGCGAGCAGAGCAGATTGTTATCGGCGCGGGCGCGGAATATCTTTATGGCTTAATTTTGCAGCTGTTTGATCGGGAAACGATCTTCGGGCTGGAGGATCCCGCCTATGATCAGATCCGCAGGGTATATGAGGCAAACGGTGTGGAATGTGAGCTGCTGCCGATGGGGCGGGAGGGGATCCATTCCGCCGCCTTGAACGGCGCCAAGGCAACGGTTTTGCATATTACGCCCTTTAATAGCTATCCCAGCGGCGTTACCGCTGCCGCCTCCAAGCGGGCGGAATATCTGCAATGGGCGGCGGGGCGCGATGGATATATTATTGAGGATAATTACGATTCCGAGCTTACGGTTTCCACCAAAGCGGAGGAGCCTCTTTTCTCCCGCGGGGCGGGGCGGGTGCTCTATCTGAATACCTTTTCTCGCACAATTGCTCCCTCGGTAAGAGTAGGCTATCTTGTTTTGCCGGAAACTTTGCTGGAGCGGTTTCAAGAGCGGGTGGGCTTTTATTCCTGCACCGTTCCTGTATTTGAGCAGCTGGTTTTGGCGGAGCTGCTCAACAACGGCGATTTTGAGCGGCATATTAACCGCGTTCGCCGTAAAAAGCGGAAATTGGTTATATAAAATTCATTTGTTTTGATCATTTCATTATTACCAAAATGGCGTATAATATTTTCGAGGTGATATGAGATGTCATATAAAAAAGTTTTAACCATTCAGGATATATCCTGCCTGGGGCAATGCTCGCTAACGGTTGCTTTGCCGATTATTTCCGCCTGCGGGCTGGAAACCTGCGTTGTTCCCTCGGCGGTGCTTTCTACCCATACCGCGGGTTTTAAGGGCTATACCTTTCGGGATCTTACCGAGGATCTTCCGCCGATTCTTGCCCATTGGAAAAGCGAAGGAATTTCCTTCGATGCCATTTATACCGGCTATCTGGGCAGCACCGAGCAGATTGATTATGTTGCTGATTTCTTTGAAAATGCGCTGAATGCGGGCGGTCTTCGGATTGTTGACCCTGCAATGGCGGATGGCGGAAAGCTTTATCCTGCTTTTGATGAAAAATATGTTGCGGCGATGAAGGGGCTTTGCGCGAAGGCGGATTATTTGATTCCTAATCTTTCGGAGGCCTGTTATTTGACCGACACTCCGTATCAAGAGGAATATGATCGCGCTTATATTGATGCGTTGCTGGTGAAATTGCGCAAGCTCGGTGTAAAGCATATCATCTTTACGGGCGTTTCCTATGAAAAAGGGAAAACAGGGGTGGTTATTTACGAAAATGACCGCTATGCCTATTATGAGCATCCTTTTTTACCCAATAGCTGCCATGGTACCGGCGATATTTACGCCTCTGCCTTTGTTGGCGCGCTGCTGCGCGGCAAGAGCGCCTATGATGCTGCGAGAATCGCGGCAGATTATGTTGTTGGCTGCATTGAAGCAACCGCGAAGGAAGAAAATCATTGGTACGGCGCGAAATTTGAACCGCAGCTGGGCAAGCTGATCCAAATGCTGGAGCAATAAAAAAAGCCTTTTCGGGCATGGCCCGAAAAGGCTTTTATATTTTTCTTAGCCTAAAAGAAAATCAGTAACCAGCATTACGCAAAATCCGATCAGCAGCGCGTAGGTGGCGCCCCGTTCGCTGCCATGGGCATGGGTTTCGGGGATCATTTCATCGCTGATAACGTAAAGCATGGTGCCGCCCGCAAAGGCCAGCGCAAAGGGAAGAATCGCCGAAGAGAGGCTAACAGCATAATAGCCAAGCAGGGTACCGAGCACTTCGATCAGGCCGGTAAACATCCCGATGACCAGCGCCTTCGGCGCAGAAACGCCCGCCGCCAGCAGCGGCGCGATGATTACCATTCCCTCGGGAATATTTTGCAGGGCAATGCCGCCTGCGATGATCAGCGCGCCCGCAGTATCGCCCGAGCCAAAGCCAACTCCGGCCGCAATGCCTTCGGGAAGATTATGGATGGCAATGGCGGCAACAAAGAGCAGCACCTTATTCAGATTGGCGGCAGGATGAGCCTCCTGATCGCTGCCCATCAATTTATGCAGATGCGGCACCAATTTATCGATCAGATTCAGGCAAAGCGCGCCCGCAAAAATACCGCCAACCGTATGAAGCAGGGCAAATTTACCGCCGTATTCCAAAGAGGGGATAATCAGCCCCAATACCGCGGCTGCCAGCATTACTCCCGCAGCAAAGGATAATATGATATCGGAAAAACGATGAGAATGCTTTTTGAAAAGAAAGCCGATCAACGCGCCGATTGTGGTCGCCCCGCCGACACCCAGCGCGGTTAGCCAAACAAGCTGCATAATAATCTCTCCTTGCAAAAATGTAGTGTTTAAATTTAAAAGCCCCTTGAGGGGCTTTTAAATTTATTCTTCGCTGAAATCTTCTTTGCCAACGCCGCAAAGGGGGCAGGCAAAATCTTCGGGCAGATCTTCAAATTTGGTGCCGGCTTCAATGCCGTTGTCGGGATCGCCGACAGCCTCATCATAAACCCAGCCGCAAACATTGCATACATACTTTTTCATAATGATATTCTCCTTTTGAATGAATTAAAGCACCAGCGAGGGTGCGCTGTAAATTCTTGCCGCCAGCTCCTGATTGAGCATATAGAGGCTCTTGGGATCGGAGCCGAAAAGCTCCATCTTGGAGATCAAATCATTTGCATTGGTCTCCTCTTCGCCCTGCTCCTTAACAAACCAATCCAAGAACTGCATGGTACGAAAATCCCTTACATCATAGGCGGCGCCGTAGATATCGTTGATCAGGGAGGTAACATACTCTTCATGGGCAAGGCCTGCCTTCAAAACGTCCATATGGCATTCGAAAACCTTATCGGGCTTGGCGATGGCTTTCAATTCAACCGGCATATTTTCATTTTGCAGGTAAGTATAGAAGAGCATTGCATGATCTCTTTCTTCCTGCGCTTGGATCATATACCAATTGGCAAAGCCATCCAGACCCTGCGCTTTGAAATAATTAGAAAAATCCAGATAAAGATAGGCGGAATAAAGCTCCTTATTGATTTGATCGTTTAATAGTTCATGAACGCGCTTATCCATCATTTGATTGAGCTCCTTTCTTGATCAGATATCAGCCTTCCAAAGGCCATGCAGATTGCAATAGGCGTAGACGGCCAGCGGCTTTTCATCCGCCAGCGCGAAGGTGACCTCCGGCGCTTCATTGGGGGCCAAGGTCTTGCGCTGGCCGCCGCGATCGGTCAGAAGATAGACCCATTCGATACTATGCTCTTCGGTCATGGGATGGGCAACTTCGCCAATGGTTACGGTTACCTTTTTATCGGCAACTTCGGCAACGGGGATATGCTTTTCCTTGGCTGCATCAACAACGCCGGCTTCCAGCTTGGTCATCTTCTGACCGCAGCATACCATCGGAACGCCTGCATCATGGATCATACCAATCAGATTACCGCAATGCTCGCAGATATAAAATTTGTTGTCTTTCATTGAAAATTTCTCCTTTATAATATTATTTAATTTCTTCAAAATCGGCTGCGCCATGTTTGCAAAGAGGGCAGATGAAATCCTCGGGCAGGGGGTCACCTTCGTAAACATAACCGCAAATCTTGCAAACATAGCCTTTTTTACCTTCGGTTTCGGGCTTGGGCTTTACATTTTCGAAATAATAGCTATAGGTCATAGTTTCCCGATCGGAAAGAACCCGCGCCTCGGTAACGGTACAGATAAACATTCCGTGGGTTTCCAAATCAACATATTGCTCCACCTTCAGCGACATAAAGGAATTGATATAACGGGGCAAAACAACCAGCCCGTTATCCGAGCGAAGCGGCTCGCAATCGGCAAATTTATCAACATTCCGCCCGCTCCGGAAGCCAAAGGCTTCAAAAACTTTGAAGGGGGCATCCTCGGTCAGGCAGTTGATGTTCATCTTTCCGGTCTGCTTAATAATATGATGGGAATAATTCTCTTTATTAATGGTTACCGCCAGTCGATTCGGGGTATTTGTAACCTGCGTAACGGTATTCACAATCAGGCCGTTATCCTTCTTGCCGTCATTGGAGGTGACAACATAAAGGCCATAGCCGATATTAAAGAGCGCCGAAAGATCGTTCTTATTGGCGGTAGAATCCTGCAATGCAAGATATTCCTTGCAAAGCTCCTCCGCCAGCGCATCCAGCCGAGCAGCGCTCTCATCATTAAGGGCCGAGAGGATTCTTACGGTATTTTCGGCAAAGGTGATATTTTTGCTCTTTTCAAACATTCCCCTCATTACCTTGGCGGCAACCGGCGCCCAGCTTCCGTTTTCAATCAGAGCAATCGTGCGATTGCTGAAATTGCGCTCGGTAAGATGCGTAATGAATTCCCGCATAAAGGGAAAGAGTTCGGCGTTATAGGTAGTTGTTGCAAGAACGAGCTTGCTATAGCGGAAGGCATCCTCTACCGCCTCTGCCATATCGCATCGCGCAAGATCATTGACAACAACCTTGGGGCAACCATTGGCCTTCAGCTTTTCCGCAAGCTGCAAAACAGCCTTTTTGGTATTGCCGTAAACAGAGGTATAGGCGATCATAATGCCCTCCTCCTCCGGCTGATAGGAGGACCAGATATTATAAAGATTGAGATAATAGCCGAGGTTTTCCTTCAGAACGGGGCCATGGAGCGGGCAGATGGTTTCAATCTCCAGCTCCGCTGCCTTTTTAAGCAGATTTTGAACCTGCGCGCCGTATTTACCGACAATGCCGATATAATATCTGCGCGCCTCGCAGGCCCAATCCTCCTCCACATCCAGAGCACCGAACTTGCCAAAGCCATCGGCAGAGAAGAGGACCTTATCGCAAGCGTCATAGGTTACGATAACCTCGGGCCAATGTACCATCGGCGCTGTAACGAAAGTTAAAACGTGCTTGCCCAAAGAGAGGGTGTCTCCTTCGCCGACAATGATCTGCCGATCGGCAAAATCTGTTCCGAAGAAATTTTTCATCATGGCAAAAGCCTTGGCGGAGGATACGATTTTCGCTTCGGGATAAGCCTTGCTGAAATTGAAGATATTGGCGGAATGATCCGGCTCCATATGCTGAACAATCAGATAATCGGGCTTGCGCGCGCCCAGCGCGTTTTGCAGGTTGTCCAGCCATTCATGGGTAAAGGCGGCATCCACCGTATCCATAACAGCGATCTTATCATCTAAAATCAGATAAGAATTATACGCCATGCCGTTGGGAACAACATATTGGCCTTCAAAAAGATCTACCTTATGATCATTGACGCCGATATATTTAATATCGTTTGTAATATGCATAGTGCTATACCTCTGTATTATATTTTTCTATTATTTATTATATCTCTTGTTTTAAAAAATTTCAATGGATTATTCAAGAATTCTTCCATCGGTTGAGATGGTGACCACCTGCCAAGGAATGAATTTTCCTGCGGTCAATAATGCGCGTTTCACAGCGTTTTCCAGCCCGCCGCAGCAGGGAACATCCATCCTGACGATTTTTACGCTTTGAATGTTATTATTGGCGATAATTTGGGTAAGCTTCTCGGCGTAATCCCCCTCATCCAGCTTGGGGCAGCCGATCAATGTAATATGATTGCGAATAAAATCCTCATGGAAATTTCCATAGGCAAAGGCGGAGCAATCGGCGGCAATCAGCAGATTGGCATCCTCAAAATAAGGCGCATTTACCGGTACCAGCTTAATCTGGCAGGGCCATTGGGCAAGCCTGCTGCCGATGGCTGCTGCTTTGGCGGGCGGCGCATCGCGGCGAAGGGCCTTGGCTTGGCTGCCGGGACAGCCGCAGGGCAGCTTTGCTTCTGATTTTTTAATCTTTGCCATCCGAACAGCCTCTTCATTATAGGTAGGCGCCTCCCGCTCCTCAAAGGTTATGGCGTTGGTGGGGCAGGCAGGAAGGCAATCTCCCAGCCCATCGCAATAATCCTCGCGGGTTAGGGCAGCCTTGCCATCAATCATCTCGATGGCGCCTTCATGGCAGGCGGCGGCGCAGGCCCCGCAGCCGTTGCATTTTTCTTGATCTATTTTAATAATTTTTCTCAGCATTTTTTATCCTCCTTTAACCAAAGCATTTTCCGTCTTTGCAATCCTCGGCAGCGCCGCAGCGATAGCAAATCTCATTGGGGCATTGATTGGTTTCAAAAAAGCCGATCAGATTGGCAACCGTTGTTTCGGCGATGTTTTCCAGCGCCTCCTTGGTAAGAAAGGCCTGATGGGAGGAAACGATAACATTAGGCATGGAGATTAATCGCGCCAGCGTATCATCCTCTAAAATGTGGCCGGAATTATCCTCAAAAAAGAGATCGGCCTCCTCTTCGTAAACATCCAAGCAGGCGGCGCCTACCTTGCGGGATTTGATCCCTGCCAGCAGCGCCTCGGCATCCACCAGCGCACCCCGCGAGGTATTGAGCAAAACAACGCCCTGCTTGCACTTGCTAAGGCTTTCTTCGTTGATAATATGATGGGTTTCATCGGTCAGCGGGCAATGCAGGGAGATGATATCGCTTTGCGCAAAGAGGGTGTCGGGATCAACATATTCTGCATCTACCGCAGGATCGGGATATTTATCATAGGCCAATACCTTCATGCCGAAGCCATGGCAGATATTGATAAAGACCTTACCGATCTTGCCGGTACCGATGATACCGATTGTTTTCCCATGCAGATCAAAGCCGGTAAGTCCCGCCAGGCTGAAATTAAAATCCCGCGAGCGGATATAGGCTTTATGAATGCGGCGGATAGAGGTCAGCAGCAACGCCATGGTATGCTCCGCTACCGCATAGGGGGAATAGGCAGGGACCCGCAAAACATGGATTTTACCGTAGGCATATTTCATATCTACATTATTGAAGCCTGCGCAGCGCAGCGCGACCACCCGAACCCCTAATTCCACTAAGCGATCGATGACCGCAGCATTAACGGTATCGTTTACAAAGACGCAAACACCGTCAAAGCCATGGGCCAGATCCACCGTATCCTCATTGAGCTTGGTTTCGAAATATTTAAAGGTAATACCGCGCTCCGTGGCATAGCGCTCGAAGGATGGCTTATCATAAGGTTTTGTATCGAAAAAAGCGATTTTCATAGGAAATCCTCCTTGATTTTCTGGGTTCATTATAGTATACTAACTGCAGTATGTATGTTGAAAATTCAACAAATGGAGAAAAAGATGAAAAAATATCTTAAAATTTTAAAGAGCTGCTCCTTGTTTGCGGAAATCAGGGAGGAGAAGCTGCTGAAGATGCTGAATTGTCTTGGAGCGCGGATCATCGCCGTGGATAAAAAATATACCATTTTTGCCGAGGGAAATGCGGCGAAATATATCGGGATTGTTTTATCCGGATCGGTGCAGATCATTCAGATGGATTATTATGGAAATCGCAATATTATATCTGAAAGCAGTGCGGGGGAGATATTCGGCGAGTCCTTTGCCTGCGCCGAGGTGCAGGCAATGCCCATCAGTGTTGTTGCCAATGAGCCGGGGGAGGTAATGCTGATCGATTGCAGCCATATTTTGCATACCTGCTCCAATCATTGCGAATTTCATCAGCAGCTGATCTTTAACTTAATGAAGGATCTGGCTTCCAAGAATATTATGTTCCATCAAAAGATTGAAATTACATCAAAGCGAACAACCCGCGAAAAATTAATGAGTTATTTGAGCATGGAGGCGCAGAAATATGGGGATATGTGCTTTGAAATCCCCTTTGATCGGCAGGAATTGGCGGATTATCTGGAGGTAGACCGCAGCGGCCTATCGGCGGAGATCAGCAAATTGCGCAGAGAAGGGATTTTAAAAAGTCAGCGCAATCGGTTTGAATTATTATAAAAAGAAAAAGGCTTTAGGCAAGAGGAAAAAGGAGTTTTAAGATGCTTGGCGTTATTATTAATGTAATTACAGTAATTATCGGTTCATCGATTGGTATACTATTCAAAAAGGGCATTCCCGAGCGGGTAAGCAAGGCGGCTATGATCGGCCTCGGCGCCTGCACATTATATATCGGCATTTCAGGCAGCTTAAGCGGCGAGAATGTTTTGATTTTGATCGCTTCCGTTGTTTTGGGCGCGATCGCGGGAACGCTGCTGAAAATTGATAGCGGGATCAATAAGCTTGCTCGGAAGGTGGAAACCAAATTCAAGCGCGAGGGCGCCAATGTTTCCATTGCGGAGGGGCTGATCAGCGCAACGCTTTTATTCTGCGTTGGCTCTATGACGGTAACGGGCTCAATTCAGGCAGGTCTTACCGGTGATCATTCTCTCTTGATTACCAAGGCGATGCTGGATCTGGTATCTTCTATGATGCTGGCCTCCAGCTTAGGAATTGGGGTTTTGCTTTCGGCGGTTGCAGTATTCATCATTCAGGGCGGGCTTGTTTTGCTCGCGGGCTGGATTGCGCCGCTGATGAGTGCGGGTGCTATTAATGAAATGACCTGCGCCGGTTCTGTTTTGATCATGATGATCGGCACCAATCTGATGGGGATCACCAAAATCAAGGTGGCGGATTATCTGCCTGCAATTCTTTTTGCGCCTGTGATCTATAATTTGATCCCGCTGGTTGAGAAACTCTGGGAAATGTTGTTTTAAGAGGTAATATAATGTATTTTGATGAATTGACGCTCGGAATGAGCGTAACAACCGCGCCTGCGGTAATTGAAAAGGAAAAGATGATCGCATTTGCGCAGGAATATGATAATATTCCGCTGCATTTGGATGAGGAATATGCCAAATTGACTCCTTTTGGCGCGCTGATTGCGCCGGGGGTAATGTCCTTTATGACCGTTTGGAAAAAGTATTTAGAGGTGGATTTCTTTGGGGAAGCGTTGCTTGCGGGAAAATCCAGCAAAATTGAATGGCTCAAGCCTGTATTTGCAGGAGATGTTTTGCAGGGACAGACGACCATCACAAGGCTGGAGCGGCGCAGCTCCAAAAATGGCCTTGTTGAGCTTACAACGAATGTTAAAAATCAAAATGGAGAGTCGGTAATGCAAAATATTACCGAAGCCATTGTAAAATGCAAAAAAGCAACCGATTGATCGGTTGCTTTTTTTATAAAAATCAGATTTTCTCTGCTAAAATACGCCGTTTTTTCCATCGGCCGGAGATGAAATAGAAAAAGCTTGGGATGGCGAAGCCATAGACCGATAGGGCATATCCCAAAACAAAGCCATAGAACCTGAGGCCAAAGGCAACGCCGAAAAGCCAGCTTAGCCCGATGCGCAGAACAAAGCCATCCAGCAGCGCAAGGATCATGCTGAGCCTGGCAGCGCCGATCCCTTGGATGAAGGCACCGCTTCCGCGCATAATTGCAAAGGCGGGGAAGATCCATAGAATGCCGCGGATAAAGGTCGGCGCCAGATTATGGACCGCCGGATCATCGGAAAAGAGCATAAACATCTCTTTGCCGAGGAAGATATAAAAGGCTAAAAAGATGGCAACAAAGATTCCCGAATAAACCCAGCTCCAATAAACGATTTTTTGAGCGCGCTTGGGATTGCGAGCGCCGATATTCTGGCTGATCATCGGAATGGCGGCATATTGAATTCCCATAGAAATTTTAGTGAAGATATCATCGATGCGGATGCCGACCCCGAAGGTGGCGGAGGCAACAACACCTGCGCTGTTGATCAAGGAATTTACAAACAACATCGAAATATGAATAAAGCTCGATTGAATTGCCATCGGAATCCCCAGCGAGGCGATCAGCTTGGCATGGTGGAGATTGATTCGAAAGCTTTTGACCTTAAAATCAAAGCCAAAGGCTTCCCGATGGCGGGCTAGATAATAGAGAGCAAAAAGGAAGGATACAGCTTGCCCGATGATGGTGGCCCAGGCGGCGCCTGCAACCCCCCAGCCCAAAAGCCCTGTAAAGAGCAGATCCAGCAATAGATTTAAAATAGAGGCAATGGCAATGAAAAGGAGAGGGCGCTTGGAATCGCCCATCCCGCGCAGCACCGAGGAAACCATATTATAGCCTGCGGTAAAGAAAAGGCCGCCGCCGCAGATCAGGAGATAATGAATTCCCATCTCCATCGATTGCTCCGGCATTTTCAGCCAAATGAGGAAGGTACGGCTGCCGATCAGCAATACCCCCGAGATCAAAAGGGAGATCAGAGTAACGATGGTAAACAAAGTGCCGATTATGGAATTCAGCTCCCGCCGCTTGCCTGCGCCCAGCGCCTGACCGATCAGGATCTGCGCGCTGTTGCTGATCCCAAGGCAGAGCATAGTAACAAAATTAATGAGCTGGCTGCTTTGGGAAACAGCGGATAGGCCCGCGGTTCCGACAAATTTTCCAACAACCAGCATATCGATGGTGCTATATAATACCTGCAGAGCATTGGAAAACATAAACGGGATCATAAAGGTAAAAAGCAAGCGGGGAACAGAGCCCGATGTGAAATCCTTTGAAAGCTTTTTTTCGCTCATTTTTTGCTCCTTTTCGGAATAATTTTACAAATATTTTATCATTTTTCCAAGTATTGCGCAAGGGGGATTTCTATGTTATAATGCGAATAAAAGGATGAAAGGAGCCGAATAGGATGCAGATCGGTCGGATTTTGGATAAATTAGATGAATATCTTCATAAAAATGATTATGAGGGCGCCGAGCAGCATCTGCTCTTTTGGCTGAAGGAGGCGGAGCAGCCTCGCATTTTGCTGGTGATTCGCAATGAATTGATGGGGCTTTATCGCAAGCTGGGGCGGCAAGAGGAATCGATGGAAAATGCAAAAGAAGCAATCGCGCTGATCGAGCGGGAGGGCTTTGCCGATCAGGTGGGCGGAGCAACAACCCTTTTGAATGCTGCAACGGTTTATAAAGCCTTTGGGCAGGCGGCGGAGGCTATCCCTCTTTTTGAGCGGGCGCGCGCTGTTTATGAGCGGGATCTTCCGCCGGAGGATCCTCAGCTGGCGGGCCTTTATAATAATATGGGGCTAGCGCTGGTGGATTTGAAGCGCTTTGAAGAGGCGGATGCTCTTTATCGCAAAGCGATCGCATTGATGGAGCGGCGCGAAGGCGGAAAGCCCGATGCCGCCATTACCTATCTGAATATGGCCAGTGCAGCCGAGGCGCAATGGGGGCTTTGGGATGCGGATGAGCAGATCCGCGCGCTGCTGAAAAAGGCGGAAACGCTATTGAATGAGCATACCGACCGCGGCGGATACTATGCCTTTGTTTGCGAAAAATGCGCCTCTGTTTATGGCTATTACGGTCAGTTTGCCTTTAAGAATGAATTGCTGGAGCGGGCAAGGAGGATTTATGAAGGGAATTGAGCTTTCCGAAAAATATTATAATGAATATGGCGCGCCGATGCTGGAGCGGGAATTTCCGCAGCTTTTGCCGCTGATCGCCATCGGGATCGCAGGAAGCGGCTCGGAATGCTTCGGCTATGATGATGAGATTTCAAGAGATCATGATTTCGAGGCGGGATTTTGCATTTTCCTGCCCGATGAATCGATTATCGATCGCAGGGCGGCATTTGCGCTGGAGCGGGCTTATGCCAAGCTTCCTGATTGCTATATGGGAATTCAGCGCCCGCCGCTTTCGCCGGTGGGCGGAAATCGGAGAGGCGTTATCCGCGCGGCGGATTTCTTTCTTTCCAAAAGCGGAACGACCGATGGTGAGCTGCACCTTTCAGAATGGCTTTCTCTGCCGGAGCAGGCCTTGGCCGAGGCGGTAAACGGCAAGATTTTTCGCGATGACAGCGGCTTTTTTACCGCCATCCGCCAAAAGCTGGCGTATCTGCCGGAGGGGGTGCGCCTCAAAAAGCTGGCGGGTCATCTATTGATGATGGGGCAGGCGGGGCAATATAATTTCCCGCGCTGCATGGCGCGGGGCGAGGAGGCAGCGGCCCAGCTGGCGGCGGTAGAATTTATCAAAAGCGCTTTGCAGGTGATTTTTTTGCTCAATCGCCGCTATCTTCCTTATTATAAATGGCAATTCCGCGCGCTGCGGGAGCAGGATCGCCTTTCCGATCTTGCGCCCTTGCTGGAATATCTTCTTGCGGGCGGCGCCGGAAATGCGGCGGAGCGCCAAAGAATTATGGAGCAGGTTTGCACCGATATTTTTGCCGAGCTGCGCCGCCAAGGGCTTTCCTCTTATTCCGGCTCTGAGGCCGAGGGATATGCTTATGCGGTTAATGATAAAATTGAAGAACCCGCCCTGCGCAATCTTCATATTTTGGCAGGAATTTAAAAAAAGGACGATCGGGCACGCCCCATCGGCTTTTATGATTATTCAATCGTTAATGATATTTCAAAAAGATTTTCGCCTTCTGCCAAGGAGCGTTCCTCGCCGCCGCAACAAAATACCGCCGCAACGCCCTTGGGAATAACAATACGGAAGGCAGCCTTGCCTGCCCTCTTTTCATAGCTTAAAGCAACCTCACCTGCGGGAATTTTAAAACTGCCGCTCATTCGATTGAATTTGGAGATCGCTTTGGGCTCGATCCGCAGGTTGGTATAGCCTGCGCTGCCTTTCGGCTGGCCGATGCCCAAAAGATGTTCAAAAAGATAGGCGGTTACCGCGCCAAACATCGGATGGCTATGGGAGCGGCTGCGGGTGCTGTCCCAATACTCATGGAAGGTGGTGGCGCCGTTTTGCCGCCAATGCTCAAAGCCCTGAGGGCCGTTATTGGTGAGCAGCTCCACCGCCAGCTCGGCATCGCCGTTTTCAAATAATACGCGGGTAAGAATATCGGTGCCGAAAATGCCGGTATCCAGATGGCCGAGCTTTGAATAATAGTCTACCATATTGGGATAAGTCTTTTGATTGCCCAGCCCCAGATCCACCGCATAGGCGTTGGCACCATGGGCGTTCAAAAGGAAATTACCATCGAAGGCGTTGAAATAAGCGGCCTGAATTGCTCGCTTGCGTTGCTCCGCTTTTTCGGTATATTCCGCAATATCCTCTTCTTTGCCGATGATGCGGGCAATCTCAGCCATCTGCAGCAGGGATTTGACCATAAAATAGGTATTGACCATCGCGGCGGGCAGCACCACCTGTTGATTAAAATAGCTGATGTCTTTTTCCGGATAAACGATAATGGGGCAGCACCAATCCCCAAGGCACCATTCGCCCGGCTTATCGGTAGTAACCAAACCGAATTCGGTATGGAGCTCCAGATAATCAATATAGCGGCGCATATTCCCATAGTATTTCTTTAAGATCTCTTTATCACCGAAATGGCGGTAATATTGATAGGGAACCTCAACAATTGCGCAGCCCCAGCCGCCGGGACCGCCGCCGCTGCGGATATAGGGGGCGGCATTTTGAATATGGCCGCTGATCTGATCCTGCGTATCGGCAATATCCTGCAGCCATTTTTTATAGAAGGCTTTTGCATCAAGGGTAGTAAACACCGCATGGCAGGTCACCTGCCCATCGCCGGTATAGCCCCGCCGCTCCAAATGGGGGCAATCGGAGGGATGGCCGGTATGCATATTGCAGAGCATGGTATGAACAAAGGTTTTATAAATCCAATTGAGGGTTTCATTATCGCAATCAAAGGAGGAGCAGACGCCGACATCAGCATGGATCACCTTAACGCATTTGAGGGTTGCCGCGCCGATAATCTCCAGATAGCGGAAGCCAAACCAGGTAAATTCGGGCTGAACCATCCGATTTTTTCCATCGGAGACGATTTCAAATTTTTGCCTATGAATATGATCGGGATCAAGCTTTCCATCAGGGCTAAGCTCCTCGGCAAAAATTACCGTTATCGCCTCGCCTGCGGGCGCCTCCAGCTGCAAAACAGGGGCACCTACCGTATTTTCACCGCAATCATAAATAATGCCCGCATCTCCGTTGCCGAGCTTTTGGCATGCGCGCCCCTCGATCAGGCGATCGGGCGGGCAATCGGAAGAGCAATATTCGGTATCCGGCGCCTCGGTTTCGATGGCGAAGGGCCAGGCTTTGTCATCGAATTCCCGCCCAAAGCAATCGGTGAATTCGCTGTAATCATGGGTTTCATGGGTGATCAAATTATAGCTCTTAATATAGCTCTTGCCGATGCGGCAGCGGCTATCGGAGCCAAAAATCATCGCCTCGCCCTCGCCCTCGGCGGTAATGGAATAGATCGCCTTCGGCAGGCCGAAGGCGCGCACATTGCAGGTATACCAGCCGCCGCCGTAATGCAAGGCGATAACATTATCCCCCTCGGTAACATAAGGGGTAATATCAAAAGAAGGAACATAAATCCGATGGGCGGAAAGCAGCTCATCCTTGGGATCGCAGCCTGCTTCATAATCGGAGGAGAGGGGAAGGAAGGTATCCGGATTGATGCAGATGCCATTGATATAGCATTTGAAAAAGCCAAGGCCCAGAACATTCAGGCTGACCTTTTGGGGTGCCTTTAATTCAAAATGACCGCGCAGAATGGAAAAGGTATTGCTGCTGCGCTCTGCTGCGCCGATCCATTTTGCATCTTTAAAATAATATTTCTGATCCATGATGATGCCCTCGCTTATTAAGGTTTTTGTTTATTATATAATAAACCCGATGGAAATTCAATAGGGGTTTCTATCATAAAATGGTATTTATATTAGGGCTTCACTTGCTTTCGCAGCCGCCGTGTGTTATAATCGGGAAAAAACAAGAAGGTAAAATGAGATGAAAATATACGATTTTCAGCGGAGTAAAATAGAACGCCCGATTAAGGTAATTCAATTCGGCGAAGGCAATTTTTTGCGTGCATTTGTCGATTATATGCTTGATATTGCCAATGAAAAGGGTGGATTTGACGGCAGCATTGCAATTGTAAAGCCCATTTCTTTCGGATCGCTGGATGCTTTTCGGGAATTACTGCCAATCCCTTGCTGGGTTCATTTACCGAGCGGATCATCGGAATGGGCGGCAGCGCCATCCTTACCGAGGTGCCCGAAATGTTTGGCGCGGAGCGAATTTTGATGAAGCGCTGCCGTAGTGAAGCGGTTTTCAATAAAACCGTTGATTTAATTAATAATT
>JAZQDS010000065.1:0-43498 GCA_045546895.1 Eubacteriales bacterium
CTTTTGTATGCCGGAAATTTTCGGATACCTGACCGACATCATATCCGAATTTATGCGGTCGGATGGGCCATTTCTGGAAAACAACTTAGACTGCCTGATCACCGCGGTTTTGGTGAAGATCGCCCGGTGGGGAAGGGACGAGCCCCTTACCGAGATCTCCTCCTACGACGATAAGGTATCCGCCATGAAGCAGTATATCGACACACGCTTTCTGCAGCTTTGCTCTTTGGAGGAAATGGCGTATGTGTTTGGATATACCTATAGCCATATCTCCAAGGTTTTCAAAAAAGCATACAGCGTAACCCCCGGCGACTATCTGCAGAAAAAGAAAGCAGAGTATGCCTGCAGCTTGCTGAAAGAAGGGGCAAAACTGGAAGAAATTGCGGAGGTTTTAGGCTATTCCACAACATTTAACTTCAGCAGAGCCTTCAAAAACCAGCTTGGCCTTTCCCCCAGCGCCTATCGAAAACAAAACAAAAAAGCGAGGTGAAATTCACCTCGCTTGTGCTATGGATCGGCGAAGAAAAGGGCGATGACAAAATTGTCATCGCCCTTTAGGTTTATGATTTATTTGCTTCCTTTTTTCTGTTATAAAAAGCGAGTCCAAAGAGGCCTGCTGCGCTCAAGGTAAGGA
The DNA here is from genome assembly GCA_045546895.1 of Eubacteriales bacterium. Taxonomy (GTDB): domain Bacteria; phylum Bacillota; class Clostridia; order Oscillospirales; family QAKW01; genus QAKW01. The sequence goes on from JAZQDS010000065.1 coordinate 635, forward strand.
GCGCGAACCAAAGCCAAGGATTGCTGCTGTCGCCGGTCTGCGGAGAGGAAGAAGCGTTGCCGCCGTTGCCTACGGTAAAGGCGCAAACATCGCATTTGCCATCGGCGTTTTTATCAGTATGCGCCGCTGCATTTGCCTTGTTTTTGCAAGCGCATTCCTTCCAATGCTTGGCGGCATCGGATTTCCAATCGGCGGGATAGGCGTGGGTATGGCCGAGGGCGGGCGCCAGCTTGAATGCGCAGATCGCGCATCGGATCGGATCGGTCGCGGTAGCGGCTGCGCGGTCGGGAGTATGCTCTGCCTTGGAGTGATCGATTATCGCGCCGCAATCGGCAACGGTGCAGAGATGCCAATGATGATGCTCATCATTTTTCCATTCGGTGCCTTCGGTATGGCCGTTGGCAGCGCCACCGCTGAAGGTTTCTGTACCCTTTGCGCCGCAAGCGCAAGAGAAATAATACTTGGCAGGCTCAAGGCAGTTTGCCTCGCTCGCCAGATATTCTTCTTCCGCCACTTCTTGATCGAAGCGATGGATATGGTTCAGCTGGGGCTCGAGGGTTCGGCCGCAAGCGGTACACAGAATGGGATATTCTTCGGTTGCCCCGCCCTGATGATCGGGCGTATGGGTTGCGAAGTCGAGCTTTTCGGTGCAGCCTTCGGTCGTGCAGTCATGCCAATGGCCGCTCGCATCCTTGCTCCAAGCGCTTTTGGGGCGATGGTTGGCCACCGTGCCGTAAGAAATACCGCAATCATCGCAAACGGCCGCCTTGAGGCAGGTTGCAGCATTTGCCCCTGTTGCGCTATGGGCGGCTTCGCTGCCTTCGATCACAATGCCGCAGTTGGCATTGGTGCATTCCTTCCAATGCTTTTCCGAATCCTGCTTCCAGCCGGACGGTGTGTGGTCGAGCTTGGGGAGATTGCCCCAGGATTCGATATCGGGAATTACGATCAATCCATTGAGATCTTCATAGCCTTTGCCGCAGTCGCATTTATAGTAGGCCTCCTTACCGCCTTGGGTGCAGGTGGGCCAATCCTTTTCAACCGGCTGCAGATTGCAGATATGACGCTCCTCCCAAAGGGCAGTAATTGCGGTATCTTCCGCAAAGTAAACAATGTCGCCGACCTTCTTTTCGGCGCCGTTTACGCTCCATGCTTTAAATTGCTTGCCTAAAGGCGCGGCATATTCGCATTCCGGAAGGGGATATTCATCGCCGCAAACAACCGCTTGATCTGCCATGGTACCGCTGCCGCCATTGGCAACAAAGGAAACCGTTACATTATAAGCGGGCAGGATTTTTGCGTATTTGGCAGCTGCACCAAGCTCTTTATAGGGAGCAATGGGCGTGCCGCTTGCGGAGGTGCTTCCCAGAATGGTGGAGCCGTTGGTAATCAGCGAGCCGCTGTAACTAAGCGGCGCGCAATGGGCCAACCCATAAGGCTTGGCAATGGCGGTGATGGTGCAGCCGCTTTCAACCCTGATATCGTTATCGGACTCAATCGCGTAATAGAAGCTGCCGCTTTCTGCCTCCGAGGCGGTTACCGTAAGGCTTCCGCTGCCTTTAAAAGCGAGATCCTTTGCAATGATTGCATATCGATGGGAAGAGGTCGCCGGTCCGGAGACCAGATCGCCGTAAATGGTGTTGTTGCCCACCAAATTAATGGTTAATGTTCCATCAAAATAATGGCCGGTGTTAATAGCGCTTGTCATGGTACCGCCGCCGTAGGTGCTATATATAGTTGCATTGTTCAGCGTAAGCGTTTGGGTGGCGGGATTATAGCTTACCGTACCGGAGGTAATGCCGGAGGCGGTAATATTATCGGTATTATTATGGGTAACAGCCACGCCGGAAACGGAGAGGTTATTCCAGAGCGCCTTCACTGTAATATCTTCGGTGACGGTAATGGTATCGCCGGGCTGCATAACAACGCCGTTCACGAGCCAGCCGCCAAAGGAAGAAATATAATTAGCCGCGCCGAATCCGTTGGCGGGCAGCGTATAGGAGAAGGCTGAAGTGTCGGCCACCGAATTCATATAGCCGCTGCCTCCGTTTCCGTCAAAATGGATTGCTATGGTAGCTGAATCGTCCTCCCAGAGCGCGGTAACTACGGTATCTGCGGCAACATTGATGGTATCGCCGGGTGCATATTCGGTGCTGCTTACGCTCCAGCCCTTAAACTGCTTGCCGGCGGGATTGGTAAACCCGTTGGCAGGCAGGGTGTATTCCCCTGCAATCCCCTTGGCCGCCGCCATGGATCCGCTGCCGCCATTGGCGGCGAATTTAACGGTGAAGGTATTGGGATCATCCTCCCAAACAGCGGTTACAACGGTATCGGAGGTGACGAGGATCCTATCACCCACCGCATATTCTATGTCATTTACCTTCCAGCCCTTGAATTGCATACCGACAGGTGCAGTAAACCCATTGGTAGGCAGGGCATAGGCGCCCTTGGCATTTACAGAATCCATGGTGCCGGTGCCTTGGTTCGGGCTGAAGCTTACAGCGGGGTTGGCGCCGGAAGAGGCGTATGCGGTTTGAAGAAATCTTTTCCCGCTTAAGCTGCCGCCGGTATAATTTTGGCCATTCTTGCCTTCGGCATCCTCGCTTGCCAGCGCATAAACCTCGCTGCCAAGCTGCACAGAATCCGCGCAGACAGCATCGTTTTCCGCAGAGATCTGCAGCTTACCGCCGGAAATAACAACCGCGCCGTCAACTACAATGCCATGGGCCGGATTCCTATAAAAGCCGGACAGGGTCAGGCTGCCTTCGCCCTCGATGGTCAGATCGCCGATCCCTCGGATCGCCGCGTTGTTCCCCGCGCCGGAGGCATCCATCCTGAATCGATTACTGCCGCGCAGCTCCAAGGTCAGATCGCATTTATATAATAAGCCATCGCAGAGATTTGAGGCGGTGGCGTAATCGCCGGAAACGCCGTTCAGGATCATGCGATAACCGGCGGCCTCTTTTTGCACCGCCCATTCCCAATCCCAACTGGAGGAGGGAAGCGAGGCTGCATTTACAGCGGTTTCCTCTGTATCCCAAGGACCCCACAACCCGTAGGTATAGCATCCTTCTGTAGTAGGCATTGTAACGAGCAGGAAATCAGAATCGCCGTAATTGAAGCCGATGCCGCCATCGGAAACAGCGCTGAGATCTTCGGCGGATATGCTCAACGGCAGCATACTGCAAAGAAGGATCGCCGCCAAAAGCGCAGCGATCGCAGGCTTCCAACTCTTTTTTGGCTTTTTAAAGCCATTGCGCAGCCCGCCGCCAAAAGCAGCGGAAAAGCGTGAAATCATTTTCATACAAAAAACTCCCTTCGGGCATACCGATCTGTCTTCTTGCTATTGCAAAAGAACGGCATTATGATATAATTAGATTATAACTTGTACCTATGGGGTCAAGTCAAGAAAAATTTCAAAAACTTTGAGGTGATTTTGTTTGAAAACACGCAATGACGGCTTATTCAAAATGGGCGAGATCACAAAGATTATGGGCGTTACCCGAAAAACATTGTTGGTTTTTGAGGAAATGGGGCTTTTAACCCCTGCTGTTAAAGATGAGAGAAACGGATATCGCTATTATTCCGCCGATAATATGACCCAGATCCGATCGATCCGCTCTCTGCAGGCGCTGGGCCTATCGCTGAAAGAGGTAAAGGATTATTATTACGATACCGAAAACATCGATGCCTATTTAGAACGCCTCATGGAGCTGAGAGCAACGCTGGACAGAAACATCCAGATGCTGCAGGTTCGCTCAGCTAAGCGAGGTGATTTCAGTATCCATAAAACGACCTTACCGAAGCAGTGCTGCTTTTGCCGTCAGTATGAGTGCAAAGACATAGCCGAGGCTGCAGTCGTTTTGCGAGATACCTATATCGCCGCTGCCCGCACCGGCAAAATGTCGATGTTCGCTCGTATGTTCACAATGCGTATGGCCCATGCAGATAAATTGGATCTGATGTGCTGCATTCCTGTGGATAATAGCTTTGACGGTCCGGAGCGTATGGACTTTGCCGAAACGCCTGCTTTGTGTATCTATTACCGCGGGCCCTACGAAGGAACAGCAACAGCCATTCGGATCCTGATGGAGTATATAAAAGAAAACAACATTGAAACAGCCGGACCGTTCCGCTCTATTTATTTGGAGGGACCTCCCAATCGGGGAAAGCAGCGCGAGGATTATATCACGCAGATTGCTGTGCCGATTAAGGGAATTGAGTAAAGCAAAAGCGAGGGGAATTTCCCCTCGCTTTTGCTATGGATGGGGCCGTAGTTTGCCGATTTTCCGTAGGGGCGGCGGGTTTTGGGGGCTTGTTGCCCTATATGGTTTTATTGCGCAAATCAACAAAAAGGAAACAAAGGCCTATTTCATTTTAAAATTGATGATAGTATAATAAAAATAGGATGTTTATTCAAGAGGAGGGTTGCGTATCATGCCGCATTTCTCAAAAAAACCTGAAAGCATTCAGGCCGATGGTCGGCTTGGCAATATTGGCATTCGTCAGGATACTTTTGCCTGCCATAGGGTATATGATGAAACGGTCGATTTTTCCTTGCTATACTCTCATAAGCCGATCGAGATTGGTATCATTATCAGCGGCAGCGGAATTCATCAGGTTTTAGGGCAAGCGATTCCCTGCAAGGCGGGGGATATCTGTATTATCAATTCCAATGTTCCCCATAGATACTTCTCATTAGAGGAGGGCCAAAGCCTTACGGTGCGAAGGCTTCTATTTGAGCCGAAAGATTGGTTTGATGGTGAAACAGCGGAAGCAACAAGCCCGCAATTTTGCTATGGCTTATTCTTGGAGAATCCAATTATTGTTTACGCGATGCTTACAAATCGGATCTTGGAAAAAATCTTATCCCTATGCGATGCGTCGGCAATAGAAATATTAGAGAAAAAAAGCGAATGGCGCGAGGCGCTGAAGGCTAATCTTTCCCTCATTTTGATTTTATTAAAAAGATATATCAATACATCTTTAAAGAATATTCCGAATATCGATCCTGCTTCATGGAATCCCCTTTCTGTTGCGATTGCTTTGGTTCATGAGAATTACAGTGATAGTAATATGACCCTGAAACATATTGCGGAATTATTTTATATCAGTGAATCTCATTTGAGCAGGTTGTTCAAGCAGCTGACAGGCGAAGCCTTTTCTTCCTATTTAAGAAAGGAACGGCTTGAAAAAGCCTGCGAATTGCTGATGGATTCTGATGCAACAATCGATCAAATTATGCAGCAGTGCGGGCTGCGCGATGCAACCACTTTTTATAAAAGCTTTAGAAAATATACAGGGATGACCCCGAATCAATATAGAAAAGAATATCAAAAAGGAGAAAACGCCATGAATATTTTAATAGACATTTCTGAAAATTTGCAGAGAGGCAAAGCAAAAATCGTTAAGGAACTGGTACAATCGGCAATCGAACAAGGGGTTGACGCAGAAATGATTCTTTCCGAGGGCCTGCTCTCGGGCATGAATGTGATTGGAGAAAAATTTAAAAACAACGAGGTTTATGTTCCCGAAGTATTGGTGGCCGCAAGAGCAATGAATGCGGGCACCGAATTGCTCAAGCCCTTGCTGACCGCAAATGGTATTATCTCCAAGGGCAAGGTGTGTATCGGAACTGTTCAGGGAGACCTTCACGATATCGGTAAAAACCTTGTGAAGATGATGATGGAGGGAAAAGGGCTTGAGGTTGTTGATCTCGGTACAGACGTTGCGCCCGAAACCTTTGTTCAGACCGCCATCGAACAAAATTGCAGGGTCATCTGCTGCTCTGCTCTTCTTACAACGACGATGGGTGTGATGGAAGAAGTTGTTAAAGCGGCCGATCAAGCCGGTATTCGCGATAAGGTCAAGATTATGGTTGGCGGAGCACCGGTCAACGAAGAATTCTGCAAAAAAATCGGCGCAGATTGCTATACTGTTGATGCGGCAAGCGCGGCGGATGCGGCGGTGGAATTTTGCAGGCAATTCGGAGACTAACGGCGGTTTGTTTTTTTACCAAACAGAAAGATCAAAGGAGAAGATAATATGAATGGTACCGAGCGGGTAAAAAATGCAATCTTGGGATTACCGGTAGATCGTCAACCTATTTATGGCTGGGTAAAATCGAATTTAAAAGAAGAAATCTCTGAAAAATGGGGTTCTGTTGAAGCTTTTGAAGATCGGTATGAATTCGATATGGCACATATTTTTGGTGGACCTAAGCCGATCAAGAGCGATGTGCTTGAAAGGCTTCAAAAAGAAGCCGATGAAGTTACCCCGGATCTTTTATTAGAGGCTGATTATCTTAGCTCTCCGGATGATTTGAATGATTATGAGAGAATCAAGAATGAGATTGCGCATCATAAAGCGCGCGGCCGGTTTTGCTATGTGCAAACACCCGGTTTCTTTGAGCTTTATAATGATGTTTTCGGTATTCAAAATCATTTGATGTATTTATTGATCTATCCCGATGAGATTGCCGAAATCTATCGCCGCCAAGTGGATTGGACCATTCGTTTTATCGACCATTGTGTTGATCTTGGCATCGATATGATCCATTTTTCGGACGACTGGGGCTCGCAAAATGATTTGATGTTTAATCCGGATCTTTGGTATGAGCTTATTTATCCCAATTTGAAAAAGGTTGTTGATTATGCTCATTCCAAGGGCGTTTTTGCCAGCCTTCATTCGGACGGATGTATTTCAAAGGTGGCAGACGGTGTTGCAGAGATCGGCTTGGATCTTCTCCATCCCTGGCAGGAAAACGCGGGAATGAGCCATAATCTTTATCTTGAAAAATATGCCGATAAATTTGCCATTCTTGGCGGGGTTTGCGTGCAGTCGGCCATTGGAATTCTCCCAAGAGCGGAATTGGAGAGAGAAATCCGCCGCGTATTCGGCACCTTAATGGGAAAACGCTGGATTTGTTGCACCTCTCATTTTGTGCAGAGCCATTGCTCTATGGAGGATTTGGAATTTGCATATGACCTGATTTATAAATTGGCAAGAGAGAATGCGAATTGAGAAAAGAGGGTTTTAAAATGACAACGCGCGAACGATACGGAAATCAAATTCTGGGCGTTGGCGGGATGGACAAAACCGCTTTCAGAAAAGATAAGGCTGCGGTTGATGCCGAGATCGAGCGGATGAAAAAGTTGATCTCTCTTGGCGGGTTTATCCCCTGCCCCGATCATCGGATCATGCCCGGCTCTGATTTTGGTCTTGTGCGGTATTATGTAGAAGAAATCAAAAAAATCAAACCGTAAGAATGAGGTTATAATGGCAAGTAAAAATATGAAATTATGGCTGGAGAGTTTGAAGGGCGGCAGCGAACGGCCGCTTCCGATCCTTTCCTTCCCTTGTATCAGCCTTCTTGGGATAACGGTTCGCGAGCTTATTTCCGATAGTGCGCTGCAGGCGAAAGGAATGAAGGCGATCGCCGATCATACTAACGCTGCAGCGGCGGTAAGCTTTATGGATCTTTCTGTTGAAGCGGAGTGTTTCGGCGCTGCTGTTTCGATTTCCGATGATGAAGTGCCTACGGTGAGAGGGCGCATCATAGCAGATATGGAGGAAGCACAGGCGGTTAAAATCCCGCCCGTTGGCAGCGGGAGAACGCAGATTTATATAGATGCGATAAAAAAAGCAGCCGAAGTCATTACCGATCGTCCGGTAATGGCGGGAATGATCGGGCCCTTTTCTCTTGCCGCAAGGCTTCTGGATGTGTCTGAAATTATGATGGATTGCTACGATGATCCCGATATGGTACATCTTGTTTTGGATAAAGCTACGCAGTTTCTTATTGCGTATGCAAAGGCGTTCAAGGCGGCGGGCGCCGATGGCATTATGATGGCAGAGCCTGTTGCGGGGCTTCTTTCGCCCTCCCTTGAGGAGGAGTTCTCCTCCCCCTATGTCAAGAAAATTATTGATGCGGTTCAAGAGGATAGCTTTATTGTCGTTTATCATAATTGCGGGGATAATGTTCCCAAGATGCTTGATTCTGTTTTATCCATTGGCGCCGCAGCATATCATTTCGGAAACACGATTGATATGGAGCAGGATATTATAGCGCAGGTTCCCGCTGATATCGTAGTAATGGGCAATATTGATCCTGCAGGTGTGCTTCGGATGGGTACTCCGGAGAGCGTAAAGCAGGCAACTCTTTCCCTTTTGAAAAAATGCGCGAAATACCCGAATTTTGTGCTTTCCTCCGGCTGCGATATTCCTCCGATGACACCATGGGAAAACATCGATGCTTTTTTTGCGGCTGCAAAGGAGTATTATGAAAAGTAAGCTTTTTAAAACGCTTTCCGATAAAGCGCAGGAATGCGGGGCGGATCGGGCTGCCGTTATAGAGGCGAAGGAGATTGTTCTTGATCGCGCATTCAGGGAAATGTGCGCTTCCAACGCTTGCGGGCTGTATGGAAAATGCTATATGTGCCCGCCGGATGTGGGCGATATTGAGGCGCTGATGCGTGAGGTAAAGAAATATGAATATGCGCTGGTATATCAAACGGTGAAAGCGCTGGAGGATAGCTTTGATTTTGAGGGGATGATCAGCGCAAAAAAAGAAACCTATCCCCTCGCGCAAAAGTTGCGTATAATATTTAATGATGAAAACATCGTTTCTACCTTGCATCTGGGCGCAGGGGGATGCGGGGTATGTAAGGCTTGCGCAAAGATAACCAATGAGCCTTGCCGCCATCCTCAAAAGGCAATGGCATCGCTGGAAGCCTATGGTGTAAACGTTTCTCAGCTTGCAAAGTCGGCAGGGATGAAATACATCAACGGTCAAAATACGGTCACCTATTTTGGCGCGGTATTATTCTCGCTTGATGGAGAAGAAAAATGAAAAACGAAATTCAGGTTGTTTTAAACGGCAATCGGCTGATTGCTGAAAAAGGCGCTTTTCTTTCCGAAATAATAAAGGGAGAGAGGCCCTGCGGCGGATATGGAAAATGCGGAAAATGCAGGGTAACGGCGAAAGGAAATCTTTCTGAGCCGACAGTAACAGAGCGCCGCCTTCTTTCCGAAGAGGAACTTTTGAGCGGGGTACGCCTCGCCTGCCTTACCCGCGCGCTCGGCGATTGCGAAATTAAAACACTGATGCCGAAGAAGGAAATTCAAATAAAAACGAGCGGCGCATTGCCCGAAATCAGGCTTCATCCGCTCTTTTCAAATTATGGTGTTGCCATTGATATTGGAACAACAACGCTTGCAGCCCGGCTTTACAATGCCGAAGGGACGATGGTGGCGGAAATTGCGCGCTGTAATCCTCAGGCGGAATGGGGCGCAGATGTTGTTGCTCGAATCGAAGCCGCATTAAACGGGCAGGCAAAAGCGCTTTCCCGCGCCATTCGCAATGCGCTCAATGAAATGATTCGCGCATTTTCGGCGGTTATAGACACCGATAAAATAGATGCGGTTGTAATAACCGGCAATACTGTAATGCTTTCCTTGCTCACCGAGCAATCTGTTGAGCCCTTTTCTCATGCGCCGTTTGATGTAACCCGATTATTCGGAGAAACGTTGATTGCGGAGGCGCTTTCGCTCAGCGCATTGCGGCAAAATACCAAAATCTTTATTTCGCCCTGTATATCAGCATTTGTTGGCGCGGATATAACCTGCGCTATCCTTGCAACAGAATTGTGTAAACAACCAAATGCTATGCTTGCGGATATCGGTACAAACGGAGAAATGGCGCTATGGTATAATGGCAAGCTAACCGTTTGCTCCACCGCCGCAGGCCCTGCCTTTGAAGGCGTTGGCATCTCCATGGGGGTGCAGGGGATAGCGGGCGCCATTGATAGAGTGACGCTGGAAGAGGGCAAGGCGGTCGCGCATATTATCGGGGACGAAGCACCCATCGGCATCTGCGGGAGCGGCCTTGTTGATGCGGTTGCATGCCTTTTGAAAGCGAAAAGCATAGATGAAACCGGATATATGGAGGAGCCCGCAATCACAATTAGTTCCCCCGTTAAGCTCATGCAAGAGGATGTTCGCGCGTTGCAGCTTGCCAAAAGCGCGATCTGCGCAGGATTGGCTACGCTGATGGAGGAGCAAGGAGCGCTCCCCTCGGCGCTTTCTTCCTTTTGCATCGCCGGAGGCTTTGGAAATTATCTTAGGATCGAAAGCGCTGTTGAAATCGGGCTTTTCCCTAAAAAGCTTGCGGCTGCGGCGCGCGTGGTAGGGAATGCTGCAATCAGTGGCGCGGCGATGATTCTTCTTGATTCGGAAATGATGGGGAAGGCTCAGGCCATCGCTCAAAATGCAAGCGTTTTGGAGCTATCAACAAACCCCATATTTGCAGAGCGCTATATGATGGGAATGCTGCTGGAAGAGCAATGATATAAAAGCGAGGTGAAAATCACCTCGCTTTTTGAGGATTATATTTGGAAAATATGCAATAAAACCGATAAAAATTGCAATACATATCAAAAAAATCGTGATATAATGAAAACAGAATACACCAAAAAGCGGCGGGGAAGGCAAAGGTTTTTGCCATCTTAATGGCCGAAAAGGAGAATGCTTATGTATGATGTTGCTATTATCGGCGCAGGCGTTGTTGGCGGGCTGATCGCGCGCGCATTGGCAAAGTACAAATTAAAAATCATCATCCTTGAAAGCGAAAATGATGTTGCCATGGGTGCCACCAAGGCGAATTCGGCGATCGTTCATGCGGGCTTTGATGCCAAGGAGGGCAGCATGAAGGCCAAGCTGAATGTGCGCGGCTGCGAGATGATGCCGCAGGTCTGCGAGGAGCTGGGGGTTGAATATATCAACAACGGTTCGTTTGTCATCGCCTTTAATGAGGAAGAACGGGCGATGCTGGAGATGCTTTTGAAAAGAGGCATAGCCAACGGTGTGCCGGCGCTGCGGATTTTGGAAAAGGATGAGCTTTTGCAGATGGAGCCGAAGCTTTCCGAGGAGGTGCTTTGCGCATTATATGCGCCGACCGCCGGCATTGTTTGCCCCTATACCCTTGCCATTGCTTCGATCGGCAATGCAATGGATAACGGCGCGGAGCTGAAATGTAATTTTAAGGTTTCGGCCATTGAGGCGCTTGCGGGCGGCTATCGGGTCAGCGCCGGCGAGGAGAGCATCGAGGCGCGGTATGTAATCAACTGCGCGGGAATGAATTCCGATACCATCGCCAAGATGGTCGGGGATGATTCCTTTGAGATCCATGCGCGCCGCGGCGAATATATCCTGCTGGATCGGGTTTGCGGCGATCTGGTATCCCATACCATCTTCCGCACCCCCTCTAAGATGGGCAAGGGTATTTTGATTACCCCGACCGTTCATGATAATTTGCTGATGGGCCCCACCTCTTTTGATATTTCGGATAAGGAAAACAGAAGCACCACCGCTGAGGGCTTTGCGGATATTTTGAAGAATACCAATCAGACCATGAAGAATCTGCCCCTGCATAAGACCATTACCTCTTTTTGCGGGCTGCGCTCGGTGGGCAGCACCGGCGATTTTATTATTAATACCCCGAGGAAGGGCTTTATCAATGTAGCGGGCATCGAATCGCCCGGCTTGACCTCCTCCCCTGCCATTGCGGAATATATTGAGGAGATGCTGAAGGCCGAGGGGCTGGAGCCGGAACCGGATCCCCAATTCAATCCTATCCGCGCCCCCTATTACGCCTTCCGCGAGGCATCGATGGAAGAGAAAAACCGCAAGATCAAGGAAAACCCCGCTTATGGCAAGATCGTTTGCCGCTGCGAGGGGGTTACCGAAGGGGAGATTATCGATGCGATCCATCGCAATCCGCCCCCGCGGGATCTGGATGGCATCAAGCGCAGGACCCGCGCCCAGATGGGGCGCTGTCAGGGCGGCTTTTGCGGCCCCTATGTTACCGAGCTTCTGGCAAAGGAGCTGGGGATCCCCTATGAGAGCGTAACCAAATTTGGCGGAAAATCGGTTATTAATATCGGCCGTACCAAAGGAGGTCGGGAAGAATGAGAGATTTGGTAATCATCGGCGGCGGACCCGCCGGTATGAGCGCCGCCATTGCGGCCTATGAAAACGGCATCAAGGATGTTTTAATTCTGGAGCGGGATGAGCATCTGGGCGGCATCTTGCAGCAATGCATTCATAACGGCTTCGGCCTTCATAAATTCGGCGAGGAGCTTACCGGCCCCGAATATGCCTGGAGATATGAAGAAAAGGTAAGAGCGCTGGGGATTGAATATAAGCTCAATACCATGGTATTGGATGTTTCGGAGGAAAAGGTCATTACCGCCACCAACGCCCAAGAGGGGCTTTTCCAAATTCAGGCCAAGGCGATTATCCTCGCCATGGGCTGCCGCGAGCGTTCAAAGGGCGCCCTGAATATTCCGGGCAGCCGCCCCGCAGGCATCTTCAGCGCGGGCACCGCTCAAAAATATGTAAATATGAAGGGCTATCTGCCCGGAAAAAATGTTGTTATTCTGGGCAGCGGCGATATCGGGCTGATTATGGCAAGAAGAATGACGCTGGAGGGTGCAAAGGTGCATGCTGTTTGCGAATTGATGCCCTATTCCGGCGGCCTTGCAAGAAATATTGAGCAATGCCTCAATGATTTCAATATCCCCTTGAAGCTCAGCCATACCATTGTTGAGATCCATGGCAAGGATCGGGTGGAGGGCGTTACCATCGCAAAGGTGGATGAAAATCGCAAGCCCATTCCCGATATGGAGGAATATATCCCCTGCGATACCATCCTTTTTTCGGTCGGCCTGATTCCAGAAAACGAGCTTACCACCGCCGCGAAGGTGGGACTCTCGCCCATTACCAACGGCGCGGTTGTTGATCAGGATCGGCAGACCTCGGTTGAGGGTATTTTCTCCTGCGGCAATGTTTTGCATGTGCATGACCTTGTGGATTATGTTTCCGATGAGGCGGAGATCGCGGGCAAGGCGGCGGTAGAATATATCAAGGGCAATCGGGGCGAGGAAATTCTGATCCCCATCCAAACAGACGGAAAGATCCGCTATACCGTGCCCCAGAGAATTACCAAGAAAAAGGATGTTGCGGTCTATTTCCGCGTATCCAACGTCTATAAAAATGTAATCGTTACGGTAAGCGATGGCAGCAAGGTGCTGCAAACCAAAAAGAGAATCAAGGTAGCGCCCGGCGAGATGGAATCCATCACCTTGAAAAAGGAGCTTTTTGAGGGCGTAAAGGAATTGCATTTTTCCTTGGAGGAGGCAGAATGATGGAAAGAACATTAACTTGTATTATCTGCCCGCTGGGCTGCTCGCTGAAGGTGGAGCTGGAGGATCGGAAGATCCTCGATGTTCAGGGGCATACCTGCCCCAGAGGGAAAAAATATGCCGAGAGCGAATGCTTGGATCCTCGGCGCACCATTACCTCAACGGTAAGATGCAGCGATGGCAGCCTGCTGGCGGTAAAAACCGATGCGCCCATCCCCAAAGATAAAATGATGGAATGCATGGAGATCATCAATCAGGCAAAAGCAACCCTGCCGGTATCGATCGGCGATGTTATCATCGAGGATGTTTTCGGCAGCCGGATTGTTGCAGCGCAAAATAAAGAATAAAAAAAGAGCCTTTCGGCTCTTTTTTATTTCTCATATCAAATGGGATTTGCGGTATTCCGAGGGCGAGATGCCCATCACCTGCTTATAGCTGCGGGAGAAGGTGCTGAAATCGCCGAAGCCGCAAAGAGAGGCAACAGCGGAAATCTCATAATCCTTTTTGATCAGTTCATTGGCATAGGCGATGCGTTTATGTTTTAGATATTCGGTAAAGGTCTTGCCGGTAAGCTGCTTGAAATAGCGGCAAAAGGTGCTGGACGAAACATTGAAGATCTTGGTAATTTCGGGCAACGAGAGGGGGTCGGTAATATGGAGATCAATATATTTGATGGCGTTGATGACCATCTGCTTGCCGGTATAATAAGAGCCCGGATGCGCTGACGGGGTCTGCTCGAAATACCGCCGAATAAACTGATTGACCAAAATGATGATAAAGGCGCTAACGTTTTGAAGATAGCCTGCCTCCTTATTTTTGAACTCTGTATCAATTTGCGCCAGCAACGATTCGGTATATTGAATATCCCGATCGGCAAGGGTGGTTTTGGGGAAAATAGGGGTATCGCTGTTTTCAAGGGAATTCAAAAAAAGGAGGGTAGGCTCATTGAGCTCGTTGATTTCCCCCAGCGTTGATGGGAGAAAGGAAAGGGCGTAAAAGGCGGTATCGGCGCTCAGGGAGAGCGAATGCATAACATTGGAGGGAATAATGGCCATCTCCCCCGCGGTAAGCTCCGCCGAAATGCCGCCGATCTGATGGAACATCTTTCCGCGCAAAGCAAAGAGGATCTGCATGAAAGGATGGGTATGGGGCAGCTCCGAGCGGGTAGAATCCTTATGGAGCCGAATATGCGCGCCGTTTTCAACATCCTTTAATTGGGGAAAGAATATCTTTTGCATGGAACCACCTCATTTTTTTCTTTGAAAGATTAGCGATAGCGGGCGGTCTGGATCGTTTCCCGCTTTTTATAGCCCGCTTGCTGATAGGCAACAGAGATGCGGATCTCCAGCTGGGCGACCCCCTTGGGATCAAGGCAGGCATAAAGGTATTCATACCATTCGTTGTCCGAAAGATAGGGAGGCTTTTCGCCCAGCAGATCGGCCGCGGGGATCTCATAATCATAGAGATTGCGCAGGGCAAAAAGGCGATCGCCCTCGCGGGAGCCCGAAAGCCCCGCCTCCTCGATCTTATGAATGGTTTTATTTTGATCCATGGTATAGCGCTCGGGCTTTTTGGGATTTTGGTAGATCTGGATCGATTGAATATAATAATCGGAATCAAAAACAATTACGCCGATGGGGCGGAAGTTTTGATGATAAAACTCCTGATTTTGAACATGGACTTCGGTGGTTTTTGCATTTTCCAGCCGTGTGCGGTAATCGTTGATCAGCTGATCCCGCAAAAATTGGGAATTAAAGAAGTTGCTGCTGCTCATCTGATTGCCGAGGAAAAGCTCTTCATTGGTAAAATAGCCCTTGCCCTGCAGCGTATTGAGGAATTCCTCATGGCGATTGAAGCTTTGATTGCGCTCCTGCACCGCGGCCTTAATTTCCTTTTCATCATAGGTTTTGGAAACGGTTTTATAAACGAAGGTGGCATCCCGAATGCTCCATTGGCAAAGCTCCGCGATATGATATTCGGCATCGGGATCCAGCGCCTCGGAATAAACAGGCGCAAGCTCTCCGCTGCGGATCAGCAGATCCAATTCCTTGCCGCGGATGGTATCCTCATCGCTTAAAAGCGGGCAGAGGGTCAGGCCATTGGGGCCTTCGACCAGCCGCTTGAAGGGCAGCCAGATCATAAGATCATCGGGATAGACATTGGGATGCTCAATGCCGTTATAAACATTCCACCAGCGCGCGGCCTTGCCGCCGGTCAGCTCCCGATCCTGATCATTGAGCAGCTTTACGCCCTCGGCGCGGCGCTCGCAGAGCAGATTGAAATCATGCTCGGCATCTTTATATTGTTTGCTTGGCCCGAAAAGGCCGGGCTTTTCGCTATGGATGACCTTTCGGGCGGCAAAATAGCGGTCCCGATGCTTCTGATCAAATTCGATCAGCATTTTGGCGCATTGATAAAGCGGCTGCAGCCGCTCCTCGATCTGCAGCGCCCGCGCCTTGGGAAGATGGGTAAGGGCTTCGGCGGCGCTTTGCAGAATGGGATGAACGCCATGCACAGCGGGCGCAGGCGCAGCGGCGCGGATGGGGCGGAAGGGCTTTGCGGCGCCCTGCTGCTGCGCTTGGCGCATCAGCCCGCAGAATTGGGAATAAGAGCTGCTGAGATAGCGGCTGAATTTAAAGATGGGTCGCGCGCCGATGCCAATATCGATTTCAACATCGGGATCCGCGCCGTAGCTGAAAAGCATGGCGGTTTTTTCAAGGCTTTTCTGATCCACCAAGCTATAAAAGAGCAGCGGCAATTTTTGATTGCAGGCATCCTGATGGGAATAAGCGATGCAGCGATAATCGGGATCGGCGCCGTAATGCAAAAGCAGCTGCAGATAGGAGGCATTTTCGCAACAGGTCATGGCGCAAAAGGTAAGGGAATAAAATTCCTCATGGCCTTCGCTGTAGTATTCCTCCTTCAGATTATCGGGCGCTGCTCCCTTATCTAAAAGATAATGGACCATCGGGAAGCAGTTCCAATCCTGAATGGCATAAAAGATATAGGGAATATAGCGGGTAAAGGCCTCGCAGGTTACCTTTACCTTGCCGTTGAGATCCACCCCGTGCTTTACCAAAATATCCAAAATCTCAAAATTCATGCCGTTTTGCGCCATATGCGCCAATACCGAAAAAAGCATGGGAAAAGAGATATGCATTCCGGCGGAAATGCCGCCGTCCAGCATTTGATTGATGTCAATTTCATCCGCTTCCAAAAGCGCGGTTAATTGCTGCTGATCGCCGTTGACAGCGGCGGTATAAATATCATCAATGGTCATGGATAAGCTCCTTTGAATGTTTTTTACATTTTTAAATTATAGCATTTAAAAAAGCGAATGTAAAGAAGCGCGGCGGAAGAAAAGCGGTTGATTTTGCCGGGAAGTATGGTAAAATGGAAGGAAAGGAGAGGAAGAAAATGCAGTTTAAAGACCAAGCCAAGAAAAAGGCGGTTACCTTTAGCTATGATGACGGCACAACGCAGGATATCTTTTACGGCACCAATTCCGAGGTATTGCTTTAACCTTGGAAAAATGATATAATAAAAAGGCGTTAAGAAGGAAGGTTTGTAAGGCCGGCGCCTGCAAAACTTCGACAAGCCGAAAAGCGCCGAAATTCTGCCATTTTAGGCAGATTAAGGATTTTAAAAACAGCCTGCAGGCTGAAAAGAAATAAAGGAGCAGCAGCGATGTTTGATGCAGAACGGGTAAAAAAAGAATGTATTGATTGGATCCGCGCCTTTTTTGAGAAAAACGGCAAGGATTGCATTGCGGTGGTTGGCATTTCGGGCGGCAAGGATAGCTCGGTGGCGGCCGCTCTTTGCGCGGAGGCGCTGGGTCGGGAGCGTGTTTTGGGGGTTTTGATGCCCCAAGGCAAGCAGCATGATATCGATATGGCCTATAAGCTGGTAGATCATTTAGGCATCCGCCGCTATGAGGTAAATGTTAAGGCGGCGATCGATGCAGTATTGGCTGCGCTGCCCCAAGAGCTTGCGGTAACCGAGCAGACCCGCAATAATATTCCGCCCCGCATTCGGATGACGACCCTTTATGCGGTAAGCCAATCGGTCAATGGGCGGGTAGTAAATACCTGCAACCTTTCGGAGGATTGGGTCGGCTATTCTACCCGCTATGGCGATTCGGTAGGCGATTTTTCGCCCCTCTCCAATCTTACCGTTACCGAGGTTAAGGCGGTCGGCAAGGCGCTGGGCCTGCCCATCGAGCTGGTGGAGAAGGTGCCGATAGACGGGCTTTGCGGCAAGACCGATGAGGAAAATCTCGGCTTTACCTATGCGGAGCTGGATCGCTATATCCGCTGCGGCGAAATTGAGGATGCAGAAAAGAAGGAATTGATCGATCGCAAGCATCGCGCCAATCTCTTTAAATTACAGCTGATGCCTTGTTTTGATCCGAAAATTGAAATAAAGGGGTGCTGAAAATGAATTATTGGCAGCAAAGCAATCGGAATATTTATGTTGCAGCCCATCGGGGCTGGAAGGATCGCTATCCCGAAAATACGCTGGAGGCGTTTCAGGGTGCGCTGGAGCTGGGGGTAGACCAGCTGGAAACCGATGTTCGGGTGACCAAAGACGGCGCTTTGGTTTTGATCCACGATGCCACCCTTGACCGCACCACCAACGGTAGCGGAGAGGTATGCGATTATACCTTGGAGGAATTGAAGGCGCTGGATGCGGGCGAGGGCTGCAGGATCCCAACGCTGGAGGAATTCTTTGAGCTGATCAAGGATCATCCGAGCCTTACGATAGATATTGAATTAAAGGAATATCCTACCGAAGGGCGGGAGGCGCTTGCTTATGAGATCTGCGATCGCACTTTGAGGATGATCGATGCCTATGGCTATACCGATCGCTGCGTGATCAATAGCTGGGATGGCAAGCTCAATCAATATATTGCAGAAACCTACGGCGCAAAATATAAGCAGCATGTTTATTTCCCCCAATCCTGCCTTCGCAATGAATATGAGCTGGATCCCTATTCCTACGCCTATTGCGCCTGCGTTTTTGCCGATAAAGAGAAGGGCTTTGATGAGGAGGGCATCCGCACGCTGCGGGCGCGGGGGGTTCGCATCTGGGCGGGCACCTATGCCAAGGATGAAGAATCCATCGATCGGGCTGTTTCTTTTGGCAGCGAGCTGATTACCTGCAATAATCCCGATGAAGTTTTGGCAATTTTGCGGGCAAAGGGCTTGCATTCTTAAATTTAAAATAAAAAAACGCGATCGCCTTGGGGAGGATGACCCAAGGCGATCGCATTTTTATTATGCCATGGTTTCGAGCATTTTGAGGGTAACCTCATAGCGGCAGGGCTGATCCTGCAGGAAGCGCTCATATTCCTCCTGCATATAGGCCGCCATCCGCCGCACCTCCGCGCCGGAGCTGCCGGCGATATGGGGGGTGAGGATGCAATTATCAAGCGTATAGAAGGGCGAGCCCTCCAAGGGCGGTTCCGGCTCGGTAACATCCAGAATGGCGGTAAGATCGGGGCGCTCTTTTAAAGCCTTGATCAAATCGGCTTCAACAACCTGCGCGCCGCGGCCGGTATTCAGGAAGGTGGCATTGGGGCGCATGGAAGCAAACAACGCGCCGTTCAGCATTCCTTTGGTTTGCTCATTATTGGCAAGATGATTGGAAACAACCGCGCATTCCGCAAAAAGGGTTTCCAGCGAAACCTTTTGAACGCCCAATTCATCTGCCGCCTCCTGCGGCAGGAAGGGATCGAAAACCAAAATCTCCAGCTGATAATTTTTCAGCAGATTGATTACAAGCTTGCCGATCATTCCTGCGCCGATGATACCGATTTTTTCGCCGTAGTTGCCGGGGTAGCCTTTAAAAAGCTCCTTGGCTGCGGAATGGTTGGTGTAGCGCATGGTTTTGAAAAATCCCTTATTGGAAAGGATGATCTGGGCAACGGTATATTCCGCTACCGGCACCGCATTGGCGGCCCAGGCGGAAAAGACCTTGATCCCCCGATTTAAAAAGGGGCGGGCAAATTTCTGGACCGAGCCTGCCGCATAAAATACCGCCTTTAAGCGGGGCAGGCAGCAGGCGATTTCCGCCTCGGTCAGCTCCGGCATACTCCAGGTGGAAAAGATATATTCCACCTCCGCAAACCGCGCAGGATCTGCCAGCAGATCAGCCTTGGTATAAACCATATCATTGCCGCCGAAAACCTGATCATATTTGCTTTTTTTCTCGCAAAGAAAAATCTTATTCATGGTTCAATCTCCCGAAATAATAGAATGGAGCGCAGCCGACTCCTCGCAAAGCTCGCTCAGGCCGCCCTTTGGCATAAATTCCAGCAGCAGCGTATGGGCGCCCTTAAAGGCGGCAAGATATTCCCGCCAAAGGGCAATGCCATCGGCAAGGGGGAATTTCTCCTTCTCCTTCCAATTAAAAACATGGAGATGGGTGGTGAAGGGCGCCAGCAGCCGGGCGGCGGCGATGTTTTCTTCATCGGAGCGGAACTGGTTGGGCTGCCAATACATCCGGAACCGGGGCGAAGCAACCGCCTCCATCAGCTCCAGCGCCGCCTCTTTGCGGTTGGTATAGGTCTTATTATGGCATTCCATGCAGAGGGTGACCCCCGCCTCTTGCGCAATGGCGGCCGCTGCTCTGCAATCGGCAAAGAGCGCCTCCTTTTGCGCGGCGGTATAATCCTCGCTATCCTGAGCGCCGCACCAGAGCCGCAGGATATCGGTGCCCAGCAGCTTTGCGGCTCGAATATAGGCGGTCAGCTCCTCTATAGGAGTAACGCCCAGCCGAAAATAGGTGCCGTAGGAGCAGCAATAGATGCCGTGTTCCTTTTGCAGCGCCGCCAATTCCCGCAGCCGCCCCTCATCGGTGCAGGGGGCATGAATATCGCTTCCCCATTCGATGCAGCAAAGATCGGCCTTTTTCATCTCCGCCAAAATCTCCGCGGGGCTGTTTTTGCGAAAGGATACAGATACAAGACCAAGGGTAGGATTCATAGCAGCCTCCTTAAAAGATATTTTTATTTTCACGAAATCCCCGCCAAACGTTTTCAAAGAAATCATCCTTTTCGGGCAGGGGGCGTACCGCGCGGCGGGCGCAGGCAAAGCCATCCGCCGTAAGATAGGTTTCCAAGATTCCATCGGGCTGATAGGTTTCGGCCAGCATAGCGGAAAGCACCGCCTCCTGAGTATAGAGAAGATCCCGCAGCTTATAGAATTGGGGATCGGCGCTCTCTTTCAGCGCGCGGCGCGCAGCAGCGGTAATTTTCAAGGTTTCTTCCAGCGCCTGCGGCTCCCGAATGGCGGCGGCAGAATCGCTCATCCGCCGCGCGGCGGCTTGGATCTCTGCTCTGTAATCGATCTCGCTCTTTTGGGGGACTGCCCGCTTTTGGAGCAGCGCGAAAAAGCCATCCTCGCTCATCGGCGCATTGGGATGGGCGGCAATATATTGCGCCGCCCGCAGGGAGCCTACCTGCCCTGCATTGAGGGCGGAGCCGCCGGGGCGCTTGATGCCATGGGTACCTGCGCATTCGCCGGCAGCAAAGAGGCCGCGCAGCGAGGTCTGCCACCAGAGGTCGACTGCGATCCCGCCGTTATTATGCTGGGCGCAGAGGGCAATTTCCAGATATGATTTTCTGATATCCATCCCCTTCCCCTGATAAAGGGCGATGGCAGGCAGATTCATCTTTTGCAGCCGCTCGATGGGTGTGCCGAAGCAGGCGCCCGCTTTTTGCAGGTAATCAAAGGCCTCCGGCGCAAGCTTTTCATAATCAATTTCGGCCAGACCAAAGGGATTTTTGGTGAAATCCAGATAAACCCGCCGCCGCTTTTCCACACACTCTCGGCGCACCAAAAGATCGATTTGGGAGGAGCCATGCTCCGCCTTATCGGGATCAAAGGGCCATTGATACCCCTTCAAAAAGACCATGGAGAGCGCTTCATAGGGATCGGCGAAGGTCTCGGCCAAAAATTCATATTCTCTCCCTTCGGAATCAATGGAAACAAAGCGGGGCAATACCTGCATATAGGTACCCGAAACGTTCCAGCGGGGGTCGATGGAGGCCAGCCCATATTGCCAGAGGGCAAGATTTTGCGCCTTGGCGCCCGCCTGCAGCGCCAGACCGGAGGAGCCGGTATGGCCGATGGGGTAAACGCTATCGGCATAGATGCCCGCGGGGCCGCCGGTAGCAAGGATAATATCGGGGCAGCGGATGGCGATATAGCGATTGGTTTTGCGCTCCAAGCAAAGCAGGCCGCAGACCCGCTCCTCATTTTTCAAAATCTCAATCGCCAGCAGCCCGTCCAGAATCGGCACTTCTAATTGCTTGGCCCGCCGCTCCAGCGCCTCGGTCATAAATTTCGAGGTGAGCGGGCCTGCGGAGGTGGCGCGGGCAAAGGGATCGTGGTCGGTTTTATAGCCAACATATTCCCCATAGCGATTAGCGGGAAAGGGTACACCCAATTCACAAAGCTGCATAAAGCAGCGGGAGGAAAGAGCCGCTTCGCAAAGGGCGGTATCGCCGTCCATTGAGCCGCCTGCAAAGAGATTTTCCGCCATTTTGGCAACGCTGTCGGAGGCATCGCCGCCCAGCCCTAATTTATAATAGGTCTGCTTATCCGAGCCG
This sequence comes from Eubacteriales bacterium, assembly GCA_045546895.1. Lineage (GTDB taxonomy): Bacteria > Bacillota > Clostridia > Oscillospirales > QAKW01 > QAKW01. Next base: position 22,451 of record JAZQDS010000065.1, read on the forward strand.
GTATTGCGGGAGGTCCCGCAGCAGACCCCTTCGGTAACGATGGCAGCATGAACGCCAAGCTCTTTTAAGCGGCAGGCGGCATTAAAGCCCGCAGCGCCGCTGCCGATAACCATACAATCATAAGAATAAATGTTCATTATAATCTCCTGATATGAAATCCGCCGTCAATATCCAGCGATTGGCCGGTCATATAGGGCAGGGAGCCATCGCAAAGGGCGCAAACCGCCGCTGCGATATCCTCCGGCTTGCCCCAGCGGGCGATCGGCAAAAGCCCGCCGTTAATGAGGGCATCGTATTTTTCTTTCACTTTATCGGTCATGCCGGTAGCAATAATACCGGGGCGGATTTCATTTACGGTAATGCCGTATTCCGCCAGCCGATCGGCAAAAAGCTTGGTGACCATCGATACGCCCGCCTTGGAAATGCAATATTCCCCGCGGTTGACCGAGCTGGTATAGGCCGACATTGAAGAAATATTTACAATGCTGCCGCTTTTTTGCTTTGCCATCTCGCGGGCAACCCGCTGGGTCAGGAAGAGGGTCCCCTTCAGATTGATATTCATAACGAAATCATAGGATTCTTCGGTCATTTCCAGCAGATCGGCCCTCACCTTTGGGGCAACCCCCGCAACATTGACCAAAACATCGATTTTATTATATTTTTCCAGCGCCAGCGCGATCAGCGCCTCGCGGGAGTCGGCATTGCTCAGGTCGCCTTGAAAATAGGTGAATTCCCCTGCGGGCAAGCGAGGCATTTCGGGCGAAACATCCATCCCGATTACAGCGAAATCTTTTTTCAAAAGCGCTTCAACGGTGGCATAGCCGATGCCGCCCGCAGCGCCGGTAACAAGGGCAATTTTTTTCATTATAATTTCCTCAATTCCATTGAAATTGTTTCCGCATTCTGACATTCAAATTTGATGCGGGTAAGATAGGGGCAGCCCCAGGCGTTGATATATTTGGGATCGCCCTCAAAATCCATTCGGTCGGTTGCAATCGAAGCGCCTTTAAGGGTCAGCGCAAATTGCTCGCCCAGAATGGCGGTGTCGCCCTCGATGCGTACCGAAAGGGGGGTCATAAAATGCTCTGCAATCGTTTTTTCGGCGCCGCGGAAGACGAAGCGATCTTTCATTTTAAGCCCATCGGCGGAAAGATGCAATTCCCGCTCCAGCTGATCCAGCCCTGCCGATTCCGGATAGGCGCCCGCAAAGGAGATGGCGATCGAGCTGCCCTCCATCGCAAAGCGATCGGCCTTGAATTCCCCGCCGAAGGGCTGGGGTTGGCCGTTGACCAGCGGCAGGTTATGATAAACAGATTGGGTACCGGGGGTTTTAAAACGATCGGGGCCAAAGGTGAATTTGGTATAGGTCCCGATGCCGGGATCGCAGAGAACGGGCTTATTTTCATAATAGGCAATAAAGGAGCCCACATCGTTATGATTATGATGCTCGTTATTATTGCCGCCCTTTGCGGCAAGATACCAATTGCCCCGCCGCAGGAAGGCATTTTGCAGAACAGGCAGCAGGGCATCGCCGCTTCCGGGGAAGGGGGGCAGCGCATCAATCTCTTTTTGATAAATCAGCTGCCAAAGCTCCCGCCGCAGCTTGGCGGAGCGCTGCTCCATCGGGTTATTGCGCAGGCCGGGTTTTTGCAGATCCTTCGCCATGGAGGCAAGCGCCTCATCCCCGATTCGCTTGCCGAAAAGATAGAGGATGGAGGAGCAATTATGGGAGGTTTTGGATACCGCATCGGCAAAATTGGCAAAGGCGCCCTCGCCGATATAGGCATAGCGCTCATAGCGGGCAATTCTTTTGATCTTTTCATCGTGATAGAAATTAATGGCGCCATCGGTTGCGATATAAAGCTGCTCCATAAATTCAAAGAGCGAGGCGCCCGAAACCATCCAATAATCAGGGCCCTCATCGCAGCCGCCATCCTCCGGATACTCTTGGTAGATATAATCGATTTCAAAAAGCATCTTGCGAATGGCATCCTGCCGCCGTGTGAGATCAGGCTCCCAAAGCAAAAAGACGGTCAGAATATTGGAGAGGATCCAAGGATTCCAATTGTTGATGTGATCTTTGAAATAGCCCATCCACCATTCATGAAGGGTGGTAAGATAAGGGGTCTTGACGCGGCGCTCCAGCTCATATTGGCAGCGCGCAACGATGCCGGGGCAATAAGCCTCCAGCTCCTCCTTGAAAAGATAGCTGCCGAGGGCGACCAGCGCAGCGGTCTCGGCAACAAAAAGATCGATGCTTGAACGATCGGTGGGCGGAAGGATGGGATTGCCATCGATATGCTTTAAATGGGCCGAGAGCCCCCAAAAGCTCTCTTCGCAAATGGCAAAGAGCAGATCGGTAATATCCGGCAAAAAGCGCCCTTGATATTCGCAAAGCTCGCCAATAATCAAATTGGCCAGCGCAAGGCGGCGGGCGAAATGGGGCTGCTCCTGCGCAACCCTGCTGCCGGAGCGCTGCAGCTCCAGATATTGGGTGGCGCGGATGGGGGGGATTTCATAGCCCAGATAAGCTTCGGCCGCTCGGATGGAGCCCCCGCCGCTTTTATCATCCCAAAAGGCCCGATCGGCTGCGGGCGGAAAGATTGGGGTAGAAAACTCCGATTTACAAATTAAATAACGATTTTCCTGCATCCATTTTCGAAACATTTTATTGCCCTCCTTTTAATTCTTTATAGATGGGAAGATAGGTTTCCGCATCGCGGAGAACGCAGCCCGGTGTTCCGCTGGGGCAGCGCATAATTTCAGTACATTTTGAGCAGCAAAGGCAGATTTTTTTGGGATCCATCTCGCCGTTCTTCAAAATATCGCGGGCAAAATCCGGATAGGCAAAGACGGTACGGCCGAAGCCTGCCAGATCAAATCCGCCCTCGGCAATGAAGCCCGCCGCTACCTGCGGCGCCGCAACGCCGAGATAGGAAAGGGCGGAGCAAAGGAGCTTCATTTCGGGAAGCTGCTCCTTGAGCTGCGCGGTGCCGCGCAGCATCCGCGCAACCCCCTCCAGCGGATGTTCCTTTGCCTGATAGCCGCCGCTCATAAAGGGGCGGTTTACATGGGGGTTGAAATAGGGATTGCCCATTGTGATGTTCAGCAGCCGTACCCCATAGGAATAAAGCTCCTTAATCAGCCATTCGGGCTCGGAGGGATCAAAATCAAGGGAGCCATCGGCGGCAACACCGAAGCCGAGAGGATAGGCGAAGCCATCATAAACATTCAGGCGGGAGGTAACGGTAAAATCCTTGCTGCAGCGGGCGATGGAGCCCTGAATGCTTTCCCGCAGCAGGCGGCTGCGGTTTTCCGGCGAGCCGCCGTAGCGCCCGCTTCTTTGATAGGCGGAAAGCAGCTCGGAATTGAGGTAGCGATGGCAGCATTTGATATCAACCCCATCAAAGCCTGCCTGCTCCGCCAGCGCAGCGGCATGGATCAGCTGATCCCGCAGCCGATCCAGATATTCATCGCTTACAATGCGATCATCGCTGATGGGGACATCCTTTTCAAAAAGCGCATGATGATAGGCGATCAGCGGCTCGGGGATGCCGTTGGGCTTGGAATACCGCCCCGAATGGGTGGCCTGCATAATAACGGCGGGGGCATAGCCATTGGCTTTCAGCGCCGCCTCCTTGATGGCCGCCACCTGCCGCTTGAAATCATCAAGATTTTCTTCATTAATATAAAGCTGGCGCGGATTGGCGCGCCCTTCCTTTGCGACTGCGGTGGCCTCAAACCAAATCAGCCCTGCGCCGCCTTCGGCAAAGCGCTGATAGCGCCGCTTGGTAAGGGTATCGGGGCTGCCGCCTGCGGTACCGTCGCAGCCCTCCATCGCCTGGCAGGCAAGCCGATTGGGGAGCCGCAGCCCGCCGATCTCCAGCGGCTCCGCCAAAATCGAGGCAGATTCCGCAAAGGGCAGTCGGGTATTTAATGCAGCATTTTGCTCGTTAAAAAGATCCTTATTCAGATATACCGTTCGTTTGATAAGATCATCTCCTTTTTCTTCATTTTAAGATATTTCGGAGTGAAAAACCATATAAAATGCGCTTATTTTTATGTAAATCTTGCAAAACAAGAAAAAAGCGTTATAATAAAAGAGAGGTGAGGGAAAATGGGAAATCCTGTAATAGATGCATATTTTTCGGATAGTATCGTTAAAAAAAGCCCCCATATCCATGATTGCCATCAGATCTTGCTGATTTTAAAAGGCGAGGTGGAGGTAACGGTGCGCCAAGAGCGGATGCGGGCGAGCGCGGGCAGCATTTTGCTTTTCAGCCGCTATGAAAATCATTCCCTTAGGATCTGCAGCGAGGATTATGAGCGGTATGTTTTGCGGATCGCCCCCTCGGGGCAGCCCCAAATGGATCGGCTTTATGCGCTGCTGGCCCATCGTCCCGAGGGCTTTTCCAATGTTTTGAATGCTTCCGCCTGCTTTGATTCCGTTTTAGCGATTTTTGAAGCGTTAGTCAAGGAACGGGCGGAAAAGGCGGCGCTGGATGCGGATATGCAGCAGCTTTTGGTGCATCAGCTTTTGATCCGTATTTATCGGCTTCTTCCCCGCTCTCTTTTCTTCTTGGAGCAGGAGGGCTTTGAGCAGGTGGCGGAGATCCGCCGCTGCCTGGAGGAGCATTATGAAGAAAAATATACCCTTGAGGGGCTGGCGCGGCAATTTAATATCAGCAGCTCCACCCTTTCCCATCAATTTAAAAAGATGGTAGGGCGCTCGGTAATGGATTATCTTCTTTTTTGCCGTCTTGCGGCGGCAAAGCGGATGCTGGCGGAAACCGGCTACAGCATCGGCGAGATTGTTGATCGCTGCGGATTCAGCGATAGCAGCAATTTCAGCCGCACCTTTAAGCGGATTCAGGGCGAAAGCCCCCGCGCCTTCCGCAGGCGCTACGGCGGCGCGGGCCCTGCTTGAATTATTTGACGAAAAATGATATAATAAATAAAAAAGGAAGGGAGCAAAAGGATGCGGCGCTTTTTAAATCGGGAAACCCTTTTATATGTTGCCTTCGGGCTGCTTACAACGCTTTTGAACTACGGCGTTTTTTATCTTTGCTATCATCCCTTGGGGTGGAGCGCCTTGGCGGCCAATTTTCTGGCCTTTGCGGCGGCGGTGCTTTTTGCTTTTGCTGCCAATAAGTTTTTTGTTTTTCGCAGCAAGAGCTTGAATGCGGCGGCGCTTTTGCGGGAGTTTTTTGAATTTATCGGCGCCCGCCTGCTGACCTTTCTGATCGAGGAGGCGGGGCTTTGGCTCAGCGAGGGGCCGCTGGCGCTGGGGCGGTATCGGCTGCAATGGGGCGCCCTTTCCTTGGATGGCGTTATGGCTGCCAAGCTGGCGCTGGCGATCGTTGTTGTTTTAATTAATTATTTTCTTTGTAAATTGCTGATCTTTAAGAAAAAATAAAAGCATTGCGCGCCGAGGGGCGCGCAATGCTTTTTTTATTACTCTAAATCAGGCAGCAGATCATGGCGCATCATATCTTCGCCTTCGCTGCTCAGAATTTTTGCGGTTGCAACAAAAGCCCGATGCTTTTGATTGAATTCCTTCAAGGAATCGGCCTGAATGGTAACGCCTGCAATACGATCGCTGCTGCTGGTAACGCCGTTGACCTTCATGCCCGAGGGGCGCAGCGCGCAATAATCGCTGATAATTCCTTGATCGATCAGCGCATCAAAGCCTTCCGGCCGATCGAAGGTTGCGGGCTTGCAATAGATAAAATCATTAACGATATATTTGCTTTCGGCGGGGCGCAGCGTAAGCTTCGGCTTTTCGCCCAAGGTAAGATCAATGACCGCCTTGATCACATCGAAGCCGCAGGCGCGCTTGATCATCAGATATTTCATATTACCGCCGGTCCGCGCGCAGAATTCCAAAACAGAAACAGAATCCTCCCCTGCGATCATCTGGATCAGCATCGGGGAATCGATCAGCCCGAAGGCATCGGCGATTTTTTGGGCGACCTCTTGGACTTTTTGCTCCAGCGCCGCGCCGATTTTGGCGGGGTAGCGGCCGCGGAAGATTACAAACCGCCCTTCGTCAAGGATTTTTTCGCTATTAGAGATGCAAAGAAGATGGGCCTTTCCGCCCTCAACATAAACATCAACGCTGATTTCCTCGCCGGGGCAGAATTCTTCAACGATAACGCCGCCTGCGCGGCTGATTTCGGCCGCTTCCGCAAAATATTGCCGCAGCTCGGCCTCATTATTGGCTTTGCGAACGCCGCGGGAGCTATAAGCATCCACCGGCTTCACCACCAGCGGGTAGCGCAGCTCCGCGCCCAGCGCTTTCTCTACCTCGTCTGCGCGAACATAATCGGCGGTAGGGATCTGATGCTCCTTAAAGATTTTCTTCATATAGGTCTTATCGGAAACATTTACGGCGGTCTGATAATCGATATAGCAGGGCAGGCCCAGCAGCTCCGAAACCTCGGCAACCACCAGCAAGACCTGATCGGCGCATACGGTAATCAAAAAATCCACCTTTTCATCTAAGGCCACCTTTTTAACGGCTTCGATATCAAAGATCGGGAGCTGATAAAAGATATCGGCATAGGGGCGCGCCAGCGCATTGGGATTTCCATCGGCCAAAACGGTGGTAATATTGCGCGCTTTTAATTGCTGCAGCAGCTCAATTTGCGCCAGCCCACCGGCTAAAACTAATGCTTTCAAAGCAGAGCTCTCCTTTATCTAAAATCGCTTATTTTGCGCTGTTATGGGCGGCGATGATCTTTTTACGATCGATCTTACCATTAAAGGTGCGGGGGATTTCCGCAACCGCCTCAAAGAATTTGGGGATCTTATAAGCCTCCAGCTGCTCGCCCAGATATTGGGTAAGGGCGGCGGCATCCAGCTCAAAGCCGTCATGGAGCAAGATCAGCATTTTCAGCATCTTGCCGCGGCGGGGATCTTCAATGGGGATGCAAACGCATTCATTGACCGAGGGATGGCGCAGGGCAACATCCTCTACCTCGGTGGGAGCCACTTTCAGGCCGCCGATATTGATAACATCATCCCGCCGACCGACCAAATAGAGATAGCCATCCTTCAGATAGCCCAGATCGGTCATATAGATAACCCCGTCTTGGATGGTATTGGCGGTCATTTCCGGCTCATTCCAATAGCCTGCAGTAACGGTATTGCTGCGGATGGCGATGATGCCCGGATTTTCGGCGGTGGCGGTATCGATGCGGTTATAATGCTCATCAACAATATAAATATCAACGCCGGGATTGGCCTTGCCTACGCATTTGGTATTATCCCGATGGGCGTTATAATCGATATAGCAAACCGCGCCGACCTCCGAGCCGCCGTAGGCATCGAATTTGCGAACAGAGGGCAAAAGCTCGATCAGCTTTTCCTTATCGCCGCCGGGCAATGCCGAGGAGCTGGAATAGAGAAAATCCAGCTGCTCATCAAATTTGGCAAGTTCCTTGCCTGCCAGCGTTAAAACATAATGCACGCCTGCGGGCGGCAGGTAGATCGAGGTAACGCCGTATTCCCGCATATTGGCGAAAAAGAGCTTCAGATTGGTAAAGCCCGCCATCAGCAAAACGGTGCTGCCCCGCACCATCGACATATGGGTCTTGCGCAGGCCCGCCGCATGGTTCATAGGGGTAGGAATCAGCCAAACATTATCGATGCTGTAATTCAATACGGCGTTTTGGCTTTCGCACATATTCATCTGGCCGTAATGGGTAATCATAACGCCCTTGGATTTGCCGGTGGTGCCGGTAGTAAAGAGAATTTCCTGCAGCATCTCTTCCCGCGGGAATTGAGGCTCCGCAGCGGGGGCGGGCAGGGAATCCAGATCGTAGCCCAGCTGCTCCAGCGGATGCTCGCCCTTGATAATCAGGGCGGGAGAAATCTCCTCCGCGATGGCAGAGAAGCGATCGGCAGGGGCTCGATGCTCTACCGGAACATGAACGGCGCCTGCCAGATGAATGCCATAGCAAAGGGCGAGGAATTCAACGGTATGATGCGCCTCTAAAAGAACGCGATCTCCTTCCTTGATGCCCTTTTGACGCAGGGCCTCCGCCGCGCCTGCGATCAGCCGCCAGAGGGTGGCATAATCAACGGTACGGTCAAGAGCGATGATGGCGGTTTTTTGGGGCATAGCTTGGCTATGCTCATAAATGCTTTTTACGATGGAACGCATGATAGCTCTCCTTTATTTATGATTGCGGCGCTTATTAAAGCGCTCCCATTCGGCGGCCGCCAGCTCATCGGGCAGCTCCTGATTTTTGAATTCAACCCGCTGGCCGCGGCTCATTTTCCGCAGGGCAACAAACATATCAAAGCGGCCGGTCGGCTTGGCGGGAATTCCTGCCGCCAGCGAATTTTCGGGGATATCGGAGGTAACAACGCTGCCCGCCGAGATAATGCAATCTTTATGGATGCAAACATCGGGCATCACGGTAACATTCATGGAAATATAAACGTTATCCTTCATTTCAATGCAGCCCAGCTTCTCCCGAAAGCCGAAATCCTCTTCGGGATCGCGGGTTTTGAGAAAGCGATTCAGAAGGTCGTGGGTGGCAATCGTTGCGGTTTTATGAACATGCACATTATTGCCCAGCTTGATCAGCTTGGGATAAAGGGGCAGCAGCCAAGGGCCCCATTTGCAATTATCGCCGATGGCGCCGAGGATATCATGCTTTTTCAGATAGGCGGCGCGCTTGGCGGGGGTACGGCAAAGGAAAAGGCGGATGCTATGGTAGGCGCGTTCTGCTCTCATTGCTGCGGCCCTCCGATCAACCCTTCAGCCGATCAACCATCGCGGCGATGGCATCGGCGGAATTGAAATTCTCGGGAACGATTTCCATAACATCGATATCAATCCCGAAGCCCTCGTTTAAGCAGCCGATCAGCTCCATCAGCTCAAAGGAATCCAGATAACCGCTTTCAACGATATCCTCTACCCCTTCGAATTGGATGGTAGGTTTTACCTCTGCGAGAATGGAAAGTACTTGCTCTTTGGTAGTCATTTTTTTAATCCTCCGTTTTTTTCTTGGTTTTTTTGCGGATCAGGTGAATGATCTGCTTGCGGAAGCGAATCGCAAGGATCATCGCTCCGATCCCCATGGCGCCGATGATGCAAAGGCGCAGGATGGGATGATTATAGATCAAATAGCAGCCCGCCATTGCCGCCAGCAAAACAGCAAAGACGCAAAGGATGCCTTTGATATGAATGTATTTGGCGCAGCCTGCCTTGCGCACCAGCAGATAATTGATCGCAAAGAGGATGCCGAAGCAGGCAATATTGATAAAGGGCAATACCTGAACGCCCCAAAGGGGAAGCAGGAAAACCTTCGCAAGAATGCAGGCGGCGGAAACCAGCGTTGTATAAAGCGCGGTTTTGACCACCTTTTTTTCATAGGTCAAAGCGATGGTGAAGAGGGTGGTTGTGGATTGAATGATGACTGCCACTACCATGGCGGGCATCAGCCATACAGACTCGGCATATTTGCTGCCGCCCAGAATGGCGATCACCTCGGGCGCCAGCAGCATCACCCCGATGCCTACCAGCGCGATTCCCGCGGTATAAAGGAGGGTTCCCTTGCGGGCGGCCTTGAATTTGCCCTGATTCATATTATCCATCAGCCAGGTGGTTACCGCGCCGGAAACCGCCTGCAAAAGCAGGGTAAGGATATGATTGGCGCTGGAGGCAATGCTGACAACCGCCACCGATTCGGCACCGAGAACATTCTTGGTAACGATGGTATTGGAGGAGGTCAGCAGATGGGCCGAAAGATAATGCACCAGCAGCGGCAGCGAAAGCTTGAAGCCATAGGCGCAATATTTCCAACGGAAGCTTTTGCCCTTTTTTAAGATTACTGCGGCGCAGACCAGCCCGATCAGGGCGGCGGGCAGATAGAAGCCATAAATCCGCGCGCCGAGGCGATGAGCCTCATCCGCCAGCAGCACCAGCGCGACCGCGATCAGCGTTGGGATCAGCAGATTGACGATGGAGAGCGCCGCCACCGTTTTATAGCGGTAGAGGGTGCGCTCGCGGGTCATAAAGATCTGCTTGCAGGATTGAAACATCAGGGTAAAGAAAAGGATATGGATGAATTGCGGCGGGATGGAGATCAGCTTGAAGATCAGCCCGCCGCTCGCCAGCGCCAGCAGGTAAAGAATGCCGGTAATGCCGCAGGCGGCGATGGTGATGCTGGAAACATACTGATCGAATTCCTCGGTAAAATCGTAATAAGCGCGGCTGACCGTATTATAAAGCTCGGCGCCTACGATGATCAGCAGGGTAACCTCCCAGCTGGCAAAATTGGAGAATTCGCCGTAATCGCCCTCCGAAAGAAGGCGGGAGAAAATGGGGGTGGTAATGAAGGAGAGCGCCTTCACAAGGAAGGTACTTACAACATACCAAAAGCCCGCTTTCAGCGCCAGCGAGGCGCTGCCTCTTTTTACTTTTTCTTGCATATTTTATTCCTTTTTAGCAGCTGCATAGCCGCTCATTAATATAAATACGAAATTCAGCATTCCGACTGTGGAATGCGTATGGGCGCTGAAGAAGGAAACGCCGATGATCATCAGCGCCACCAGCGCGTAAGAAATCCTCTTGCAGAAAAGATTTTTGAAATAGAATTCATAGGAAAGCACCAAGCCGATCAGGCCATGGCGATAAAGCGCATCAATTACGCCGGGGATATTGAATTTTCCTTGCAGCGCGCGGGTATTATCGGCAACGCCGAAGATCCATTGGCGGGCGGTCATATCCGGCAGCAGCCCCAGCGCCCTGCGGATCCGCCCCGAAATGGCGGTAACGCCGGTACGGGTGGAAAAAATTCTTGTAACGGTGCGATTCACGGAGGGGATCAGGAAGAAGGCTGCCAGCGCCAGCAAAAGCAGCGCTCCTATCGCAATCAGATTGCGCGGACGAAGGATGTTTTTGAGCCGGCAGCATTGCTCCTTTTCGTTCCAAAAGGCCAGATAAATCCCCCAAGCGCCGATCATCGCAACCAAGCCCATCGCGGAGGTGGAAAGAACCATACCCAGCGAAAGGATGGCGGCGGGGAGCAGGGTATCCCGCTTTCTTCCTTTGCGGAAAAGCAAAAGGAAGAGATGGGGGAAGGAATAGAGAAAGAAATGGGAGGGCTCCAAAAAGAAGGCGGCGGGGCGATAAAAATCGTTGATCCTTCCCGTAATGGAGGAAAGCCCCGTTTCAACGCAAAGAATCCATTGCTCCGCCGAGGGGAGCAGCAGGGAGGTGGGCACCATCTTGATATGGAAGCCGAAGATGTAGAAGCCGATATATTGGAGCAGCAGCCCTGCCGAGGCGGTAAGGGCGATGCAGCAGCCGGCTTTGATGAAAAATTTCAGATCGATCAGGCAGAGGCTGAGCGCAACCATATAGAGGATAAACAGCCCCGATTGGCCGGTTTCGGTAACGCTTGTCCCATGATCGATGATGCGATAGAGATAATAAACAATGATTGGTGCAAAAAACAAAAGGCTTTTCCATCGAAAGCGGCGCAGCTCCGGCAGCGCTCGCCAGAAAAGATATGGGGTCAGGCAGATCAGAACCGTAAGCGCCGCATTAAAAAAAGGGGCGCGATAATGCTGCAAAATCGGGCAGAGCGCCAATAAAACGGCAGCAATCCGATCGGGCAGCTTTTTATGGGCATCGATCCAATCAAGCAGGCGAGGGATCATGCCGCAGCGAGTTTCGGGCATAAATAATCTCCTTTATTCAAAGCAGGCACAGATGGCCGCGAGGGTCACATCCGCGTCATTTTAGTATTTTTTAAAAAAGAGCAGAATAAATCAAGTGTAGTATAACATAACAATATATTTTTTTCAAGTACAATAAATAATAAAGAGCCCCTGCTTTGGGAAGCAGGGGCTTTTATTCAAGAATTATTCCGCAGCCGCAGCCATCAGCAGCTCGGGGCGATATTTGCGGGTGATTGCTTTATTGACCTTAATTTTAGCGTTGCTGCGCCATTCCTCCATCAGCTCGGTAATTTCATCTGCGCGCAGCTGCTCCAGCGTTTTTTGCTGCAGATCGGCATCGAAAAAGGCATCATCGGCGCCGTTGTAGCGCTTAATGACCCAATGGGCCTCATCGGTTTCCAGATGGATAACCTCCCCGAAGTTCATTTCAAAAACCGCCTTGGAGAAGGTTTCATCCATTTCGGATTGATCGGAAAAGGTAACGCCGTTGCCCAAGGAGGTGGTATCCTCGCTATGGATGGAGATCAGTTCATCGAAAAGATCTGTTTTGCTCTCTCGCTGCGCCGAGGTAAGAGCCTCCTTTGCCTTGGCCTCCAGCTTTGCAAGCTCCTCCTCGCCCAGCGGCTTTTGGGTATCCTCATCCAGCTTACTTAAAAAGATATACTTAATGCGGGCATTATGCTTATTATAATAGGCTTTGATATCGGCAAGCGGGGTAGGCTTTTGGCCCTTTTCCCCGAAATAATGCTTCAAAACAAGGCTTTTTTTGGCGTTATCATAGACCTCGTTTACATAGTCCTCATAGGTATAATGATTTTTTTCCAGCAGCTCATTGAATTTGGTCATACCGCCGTTGCCCTCTACCGCCTCTTCGATGGCGGAGCTGATGGTTTCCTCCAGCGCGGGATCCAGCGAAAGGCCCAGCCGCTCAAATTCAACGATATAAAGCTTATTATCGGCCAGATAATCATTGAGATAGGCGGTAAAGGATTGGGCGCGGGTAGAGCCATCGTCTAATTCCGCTGCCCAAAAAGCGGGGGATTCTTCTTCGCCGAGGCCGGCAATATAATGATTCTTCAGCATCAGGGCGGTACGATAATAATCGGTCTCGGAAACCTCCTGACCGCTGACGCTGATGGCATATTCCTTGGGCTTGCAGCCCGCAAGCAGGCTGATCAAGAGAAGCAGCATTGCCGCCGCGGCAATAAGGCGTATAAAACGTTTCATAGTAAATTCTCCTTCGGGATAATGTGAACCCATTTTAACATATCTTGCAAAAAAAGTAAATCTTTTAATTATGAACGATTGATAAATTCCGTTTCCTGTGTTAGAATGGGGGTTATGAAAAAGAATGAGATTTATACGGTGAAAATTGAAGATTATACCGCCGAAGGCTTCGGTGTTGCGCGGGTAGAGGGATATGTTCTCTTCATCGCGGGCGCGGTTGCGGGCGAGCGGGCGGAGGTGCTGGTATTAAAGGCGGGCAAGAGCTTCGGCTATGCCAAGCTGCTGCGCATTTTGGAGCCCTCTCCCCATCGGGTAGAGCCGGAATGCGCCCTTGCGGGGCGCTGCGGCGGCTGCGCCTTCTGGCAGCTGGATTATGAGGAAGAGCTGCGGCTGAAGGCGGCGCGGGTGGAGGCCCAGCTGGCGCGGATCGGCGGGCTTTCCCTGCCGATGGAGCCGCCCTTGGGCGCGGCGGCGCAAAAGGGCTATCGCAATAAGGCCCAATTCCCTATCCGCGCGGTAAAGGGCAAGCCGCAGGGCGGCTTTTATGCCCCCGGCAGCCATGGGATTGTATGCGGAGCGGCCTGCGCCATCCAGCCCGATATTTTCAATGAAATTTTAAGCTGGACCCTTCGGTTTATGGAACAAAACGGCATCTCTGCCTATGAGGAGCAGGGCTATACCGGCGAGCTTCGTCATCTTTACCTGCGGCGGGGGGAAGCAACGGGCGAGATTATGGTCTGCCCGATTATCAACGGGCGGGATTTCAAGCGCAAAAAGCAATATGCCGAGGCACTTTGCGCTGCCTTCCCTGCGGTGAAAACCGTTGTGGTCAATTATAATGACCGCAATACCAATGTTGTTTTGGGTAAGACCTGCGAAACGATTTGCGGCCCCGGCTATATTGAGGATATTTTGCTGGGTAAGCGTTATCGGATCGGGCCCAAGGCCTTTTATCAGGTCAATCGCAGCCAAACAGAGGTTCTATATCGCAAGGCGATGGAATATGCCGCCCTCGGCGGCGGCGAGCGGCTGCTGGATTTATATTGCGGCATCGGAACGGTAGGTCTTTCGATGGCGGAGCATTGCGGCAGCCTGACAGGGGTTGAAATCATTCCCGAGGCGGTGGAAAATGCCCGCGAGAATGCGGCGCGCAACGGCGTTGAGAATGCGGAATTTTTTTGCGCCGATGCGGGGGCCGCGGCGGCGAAATTTGCCGAAGAGGGTAGAAAATTCGATGTAATCATCGTGGATCCGCCCCGCAAGGGCTGCGATGGCGCAACGCTGGATGCCATCTGCAAAATGGCGCCCCGCCGATTGGTTTATATTTCCTGCAATGCTGCAACGCTGGCAAGGGATCTCAAGCTGCTGGGCGATCGGGGCTATCAGGCGAAAAAAGCGGTGGCGGTGGATCTTTTCCCCAAAACCCATCATTGCGAATGCGTTGCATTGGTTGAAAGGGAGCAGGCGGAATGAAATTAACGGTAAACGGCTTTGCCTTGGAGGCCTGCTTTGATCCCCGCTGCGAGCGGGAGCTGCTGCTGCCGCTGCTGGAGCGCTGGAGCGAAATGCGGCGGGCGCGCGGGGAGCGGCTGATTGTATTTCTTGCGGCTCCGCCCGGCTGCGGAAAATCAACCCTTGCCGCCTATCTTGCGGCGCTTTCCCGCCGCGTTGATGGGCTGCTGCCCCTCGATGCGATCGGGCTGGATGGCTTTCATTTCAGCCAAGCGGAGCTGGCGCAGCGGGGGCTTTTATCGGTAAAGGGCAGCCCCGAAACCTTCGATCCGGCGGCCCTTGAAGCAAAGCTTGCAAGCGGCGCTGCGCGCTGGCCGCGCTATGATCGGCGCATTCATGATGTTTGCCCCGATGCGCAATCGGCCGAGGCGCCGATCCTGCTGCTGGAGGGCAATTGGCTGCTGCTGGATGAGCGTGGCTGGCGGGGGCTGCAGCGCTATTGCGATGACAGCTTATTTATTCACGCTTCGGAGGCGCAGCTGAAGGAACGGCTGATTCTCCGCAAGATGCAAGGCGGGCTCAGCCGCCCTGCGGCGGAGGCCTTTTATGAGAAAAGCGATCGGCCGAATATCCGCCGCGCGCTGGCGCGCCGCCTGCCTGCGCAGGCGGAATGGCGGCTGCTGGGCGATGGAAGTTTTGAAAGGATTAATTGAGATGAAAAATAAAAAGCTTGCAACCTTCTTTGTGCTGCTGGCGGCGGCGCTTTGGGGGTGCATGGGCATCTTTGTTCGTTACTATAATAGTCTGGGTCTGGGCTCGATGGATATTGTTATGATCCGCATCGTTACTGCCTCGGTGATGCTGCCGATCGCGGCGGCGATCATAAAGCCTTCCGCCTTTCGGATCCGCTTGAGGGATCTTTGGATTTTCCTCGGCAGCGGGATGGTTTCCATCGCGATGTTTAATTTTTGCTATTTTCAGGCCATAAAAATGACCTCTCTTTCGGTGGCGGCGGTATTGCTTTATACCGCGCCGATCATGGTTGTATTTATGTCGGCCATTTTCTTTCGCGAGCGGCTTACATGGATAAAGCTTCTGGCCTGCGCGCTGGCCTTTGGCGGCTGCATTATGGTGAGCGATCTGAAGGGGGATGCGGTCCCCTTGGCGGCGATCGGGATCGGAATTCTTTCCGCCTTCGGCTATGCGATGTATAGCATTTTCAGCCGCATGGCCATGAACCGCGGCTATCATTCTTTTACTATTATAATGTATACCTTTTGGATTTCCCTTTTCGGGGTGGTGCCTTTTTCGGATGTTGGGCATACCTTGAAGGTAGTCTTTGGCAGCGGCGCCGCAGGCTGGTTGATCGCCCTTTTGATGGGTCTGATAACCGCGGCCCTTCCCTATATTTTTTATACGCTGGGTCTTTCGGCGCTGGAGGCGGGCAAGGCCTCGGTAATGGCCTCGCTGGAGCCGGTGGTTGCTACCCTTGCGGGCGCGGTTGTTTTCGGCGAGATTCCCTCGCTGATGGGCTTTTTGGGAATTATCGCCGTTTTGGCAGGGGTGGTGCTTCTGAATGTTCGATTTAAAAAAATGTGAGCTTTGCCCCCGCCGCTGCGGGATCGATCGCCATACCGAGCGGGGCGCCTGCCGCATGGGCGCGGAGCTGCAAATTGCGCGCGCGGCCCTTCATTTTTGGGAAGAGCCGCCCATTTCGGGCAGCCGCGGCAGCGGAACGGTCTTTTTTGCGGGCTGCAATCTCGGCTGCGTTTATTGCCAGAATTATGAAATCAGCCGCGGCGGCGAATGGCAAAAGGTCTCCCCCGCCGCGCTGGCGGATATTTTTACCGCGCTGGAGCAAAAGGGCGCGCATAATATTAATTTGGTAACCCCTACCCATTATATGCTCCCGATCCGCGAGGCGCTGGGCCTTTGGCGGCAGCGGGGCGGCAGCCTGCCGGTCGTTTATAATACAGGCGGCTATGAGCGGGCGGAAGCCATCGCCTTTTTGGGCGAGGATGTGGATATTTATTTAACTGATCTGAAATATGCCGAATCCGCCTCCGCCGCGCAATATAGCGCCGCCCCCGATTACCCCGAGGTAGCTTGGGAGGCGCTGCGGGAGATGGTAAGGCAAAAGGGCGCGCCCCGCTTTGATGCGGCGGGGATTTTGCAGCAGGGCGTAATTGTTCGGCTGCTGATTTTGCCCTCGCTGGAATATGAGGCAATGCTCAATCTCAGCCGCCTGCGGGCGGAATTCGGCGATCAGATCATTTTGAGCATTATGAATCAATATACCCCCATCGGCAAGGGGCTGCCGCCGGAGCTGCGGCAGCGGGTGGCCCCCGCAAGCTATCAGACGATCGCGGATTATGCTGCGGCGCAGGGCTGGCGCTATGCCTATTTGCAGGATGGCTCCGCCGCCGAGGAATGCTATATACCCGAATTCGGAGGAAAAATATGAAATTATTGGCCTTGGGCGATGTTGTTGCCGGCTGCGGAATGGCGGCGGTAGAGAAATATCTGCCCCGATTGAAAAGAGAATATCGGCCCGATGCGGTCATCATCAACGGCGAAAACAGCGCCATCGGCAACGGCATTGATCGCAGCTGCGCCGAGCAGCTTTTTGCGCTGGGCGCCGATGTTGTTACCGGCGGTAATCATTCCTTTCAGCGCAAGGGCGCCGATGCAATGCATGAGGAGCTGCCCTATCTTCTCCGCCCCGTCAATTGGCTCGGCGATCCCTTTGGTCGGGGAGAATGCAGGCTGGAATTTGCAAGCTATGATCTGAGGGTGATCTCGCTGCAGGGCAGCCTTTTTATGAGCCCCTGCGAAAATCCCTTTCAAAAGCTGGATGCGCTGCTGGCGCAATCCGGCCCGCGGGATCTGGTTGTTATCGATTTCCATGCGGAGGCTACCGCCGAAAAGCAGGCGCTGGCAAGATATTGCGATGGCCGCGCGGCGCTGGTAATGGGTACCCATACCCATGTTCAGACCAACGATGCGCAGATCCTCCCTGCGGGAACGGGCTTTTTGAGCGATCTTGGGATGTGCGGCGCGGCCGAAAGCATTCTGGGCAAGGGGCTTGCGGCTTGTGTTCATAATTTTGCGGACCCCGACAACCGAATGAAAATCACCGAAGCGGATGGGCCGCTGCTGGTCAACGGCCTTTTTGCGGAGCTGGACGAGCGAAGTAAAAAATGCCTGCGGCTGGAAATGATTAATATTCGGGAAATGAATTGACAAACGGAAAATGCTGTGATAAAATTGCAGTTACGCTGGTGTGGCGGAACTGGCAGACGCCCGGGACTTAAAATCCCGTGGGTGAATAACCCGTACCGGTTCGATCCCGGTCACCAGCACCAGAAAAGACCCCACATTTGTCTACGACAAGTGTGGGGTCTTTTCAATGAAATAAATCCCTTGCGGGATTTGTGAAATAACGCTTCGCGTTATGAAATAGCTGACGCTATGAAATACGCTGCGGCGTATAAAGGATTTATTTTATTTCACATTCGGTGGAACACCGAATATTTCACAATGGCCGCAGGTCATTATTTCACATCCGAAGGATATTTCACTTTAAATGTTCTAATTGATGTGGTATAATTGCGATAAGAAAGGCGATATTTTTGATTGCTGCACTACTTTTAGTTACTTTTATTTCGATTTTGCTCCGTTTGGTTACCCTTTCGCATAAAAAAGTCACTTTTGTCTATCGACAAAGGTGGCTTTTTCCATAATCTTATGATATAATTAGCGATAAAAGAAAGGGGGCTGCAATATGAAGCGCTGCCGATGGTGCAATCTCAAAAATCCGCTCTACATCGCTTATCACGATGAGGAATGGGGCAGACCGAATTTTGATGATCATTATTTATATGAAATGCTGATTTTGGAATCCTTTCAGGCGGGGCTATCCTGGGAATGCGTTTTAAACAAACGGGAAAGATTTCGCTCTGCCTATGATCAATTTGATTTGGAAAAGGTATGCCGTTACGATGCCCAAAAAATCAAGGCATTACAAAGCAATAAAGACATCATACGAAACAAGCTGAAAATCAAAGCCAGCATCGGCAACAGCATTATTTTTAAAGAAATCATCGCGGAACACGGCTCCTTTTCCCGCTATTTAGAGCGCTTCACAGCGGGAAAAATCTATTATGAAACCGATAAAACCACCAGCCCGCTTTCCGATGCCATCTCCGCAGATCTGAGAGCGCGAGGAATGAAATTTACAGGCTCGACCATAATCTATTCCTATCTCCAAGCCATCGGGGTTATCTACGCCCATGAGAAAGGCTGCGATCTTTATAAAAAGAGGTAAAAAACTTGACAGTATACATCGGATATTATAAAATATAAGAGGTTTATTAAAGCCTCAATTCATTCAAAAAAGGCAATTCATAGACCATTGAATTGCCTTTTTCATATTAAACAGAAAGTAGGTACCGAAAAAATGATGGAAAGATTCAAAAAGCTTGCCTCGGAGCCCTGTAGCTGCGGCCGCAAGCATTTCCCGATGATCGATGATGTGATTTTGGAAAAGGGCGCCATTCGCAGGCTGCCCGAGCTGATCCGCCGCTATACCGATGGCAAGGCCTTTCTGCTGGCAGATCAGAATACATATAAAGCCGCAGGCGAGCAGGTTGCTGCCATTCTGAGCGAAAGCGGCATTGCCTATTCCACCTATGTCTTTACCAAGAACGAGCTGGAGCCCGATGAAACCAGCGTTGGCTCCGCCATAATGCATTTTGATACGAGCTGCGATATTATCGTTACGGTCGGCTCCGGCGTTCTCAACGATATCGGCAAGCTGCTGGCGAAGATTGCTGATTTACCCTATATCATCGTTGGCACCGCCCCCTCGATGGATGGCTATGCCTCGGCAAGTTCCTCCATGGCGCGCGATGGGCTGAAAATCTCCCTGAATACCAAATGCGCCAATGTTGTTGTTGGCGATATCGACATCCTCAAGGAAGCACCCCTCAAAATGCTCAAATCGGGCCTGGGCGATATGCTGGCCAAGTATGTAAGCCTCTGCGATTGGCAGATTGCCAATCTTGTGCGCAATGACTATTATTGTCCGGTTATTGCCGATCTGGTAAGGGAATCCCTCCAAAAATGCGTTGATAATAAAGAGGGCTTGCTGAAGAGGGATGAAGCAGCGGTTGCGGCTGTTTTTGAGGGCTTGGTTTTGACCGGCGTTGCTATGAATCTGGCGGGCGTTTCCGCGCCTGCATCGGGCCTTGAGCATTATCTTTCCCATCTTTGGGATATGCGGGGGCTGGAATTCGGCACAGCCATTGATTTCCATGGCATTCAATGCGCGATCGGTACTTTAATCGCCGCCAAGCTTTATGAAAAGCTGCGGGGCTATACCCCCGATAAGGAAAAGGCGCTTGCTTATGCAGCCGCTTTCCGCTATGAGCCTTGGGCTAAAGAGCTCAAGGAGTTCCTCGGCAATGCTTCCGATGCGATCATTGCGCTGGAGGAAAAAGAGGGCAAATATGAGCCCGCGGCCCATGCAAAGCGGCTGGATCAGATCCTTGCCAATTGGGAACAGATTGCAGCGGTTATCGAATCAATGCCCCGCGCGGCGGAGATTGAAGCCATTTTGGATGCCATCGATGCGCCCAAAACGCCCGCCGAGATCGGCATTGATGAATCGATCCTGCCGATGACCATCCGCGCCTCCAAGGATATCCGCGATAAATATGTTTTGACCAGATTGCTTTGGGATCTGGGTATTTTAGAAGAAAGCATAGGGTGAAAAAATGAAAAAGACATTCAATGAATTTAAAGCATTTATCTCTAAGGGCAATATTATCGATATGGCGATCGGCGTTATTATCGGTACTGCCTTCGGAAAGATCGTTACCTCGCTGGTCAATGATCTCATTATGCCGCTGATCGGCGTTTCCATGGGTGGCATTAATTTTTCCGAACTCAGCCTCTTTATCCGCGATGCCGAGATCAAATACGGCGCGCTGGTTCAGAATATTATCGATTTCCTGATCATTGCCGTCTGCATGTTCATCGTTGTTAAGATCATTGCTGCGCTCCATCGTAAAAAAGAGGAAGAAGAAGCGCCTGCCCCCGCCAAGAGCGAGGAGGTCTTGCTGCTGGAGGAGATCCGCGATCTGATGAAGGAGGGCAAATAAAATGGGCTTGATCAAAGGCGTTCATCATATTGCCATCAAAGCCAAGGGCTTGGAACAATTTGAAGAATTGGTTCATTTTTATCGCGACATTCTCGGGATGCCGATTGTTTACAGCTGGGGCGAAGGCATGGATGCCGGCATGATGCTGGATACCGGCGCCGGCTATCTGGAGCTTTTCCCCAATGCACCCGATCAGCCCGAGCAAGGCCCGCTGCGCCATCTGGCGCTGGCCACCGATGATGTTGATGCCTGCATTGAAGCGGTTCGCAAGGCCGGATATCAGGTTACCATTGAGCCGAAGGATTTTGTTGTTGGCGGGGTTTTGCCCGCGCGGCTGGCCTTCTGCATCGGGCCTGTTGGCGAAGAGGTTGAGTTTTTCGCCGAAAAATAAAAAAAGATCGGCACCGATGCCCGCGGGCATCGGTTCCGTTTTTTATGCAATAAAAAGAAAATAGATCAAAACAAGAAGGCCAAGGCCGATCCGATACCAGCCGAAAACCGCGAA
>JAZQDS010000066.1:0-27625 GCA_045546895.1 Eubacteriales bacterium
TATTCTTGCTATGCTTCTCTCAATTACATCTTCAGAACGAATACCTTTTTCTACATCCGCGGACAATCTTTCACGCAGAGTATTTTCATCGGCTATCAGAGAGACGCATTTCACCTCACAGTTCTGTGTATCCAGCTTCTCAAGTATGGAATCGATAATACTCTGCTCATGCATCACCCAACAAAAAATAATACTCTCGTATGCAGAGCATTTCAGAAAATTGTTGAGTAAGTAACAAATATTATTCGTAACCATTGCTTTTGTTTCATCGGTTACTTGGAACGGACTTGCATCCCAACACCAATCTCCGTCAAGAAATACGCTATTCGGTAAATCCTGTTTGAGCTGTTGGCACACAGTTGTTTTTCCAATTCCCATAGTGCCACCAATCATATATAAAGTTTTCATCATTCGCACCTACAAATTCTTATTTATCGGTTAGTTGTATTATAGCACAACTTGACTAACAAAGAAAGAGAATATTAAAAACACCCGTAGTGTTCTAAAAAACTACGGGTGTTTTCGCATCTTGTTGTACTGTCCTTTAGAGTACGACTCTTACCCTTGGGCTTTATTTATTTAAAGAGCTTCAATGAATTCCTGCAGCCGCTCTGCAAGGATGGCGTGGCCGGCATCGTTGAAATGCAGGCCATCGGCGGTATAGGTATCAAAGCATTGGGGATCATGGGGATCCAGCCCCAGATTGCGGTAAAGATCCAAAGCATGGATGCCGAATTGCTTTGCTGTTTCCAAAATAACATCCACATAATCGATCAGCGGCTTGCCCTGCACCCGCTTGCGGGCGTGGGTAGAGGGGATGCGATCATCCACCTTATGGCGCAAAAAGCAGCGGGCGGGGGTCATAAAAATAATGGGCCGCTCGCCATAGCTTTCCCGCAGAAATTGCATCAGGAAATAAACCGCGCCGCAGAAGGTGGCGGGGGTGGTATCGCCGATGGTGCCGAAGGGGGCATCGCCATGGATGTAATCGTTGACCCCGCCGTAGACGATCACAAGATCGGCAGCGGGATCCATATCGTAGGCGCGGCCGCAGAAGCAAAGATCATAGCGCGGCTTATCGCTGGGCACGCTTTGATGGGCCAGACGGCTGCCGCTGATGGCGTAACGATTAACGGCCGAAAGCCCCAAGGCGGCGGCCAAGCGCTGATCATATCGATTGCGCTGATCCGCAACCCCGCTTCCCTCGGTAATGCTGTCGCCTAAAAAATTAACCTTATATCCTTTAATATCCATTTTGAAGCCTCCTTTTGGAATATAGATACAATACCATAGATTTTTCATAAGATCAAGAGATAAGAAAGCATTTTTAAAAAAGCGGATGCTTTTGATGGGCGGATGTGCTATAATGAAGAAAAAAACAGATCGGGGAGCATAAAATGTTTCGGGAATTGCAGCGAAAAAAGCAAAAGCTTTCGGCGGAGGAATGCATCCGCATCCTTTGCGAGGAAAAAAGAGGGGTTCTATCGGTAATCGGGGAGGATGGCTATCCATACGGGATGCCGATGAACCATTTTTATAATTCGGAAGACGGAAAAATTTATTTTCATAGCGGCAAGAGCGGCCATCGCTGCGATGCGCTGAAAAAGGAGAATAAAGCGTCCTTTTGCGTTTACGACAGCGGCTATCGCGAAGCGGGCGAATGGGCGCTCCATATTAAAAGCGTTATCATTTTCGGCAAGATGGAAATGATTGAGGATTTGGAGCAGATTTCCAAGATTTCCGCTCTGCTGAGCCGTAAATTTACGGCAGATGAGGGCTATATCCAAGCGGAAATCGAGCAGCATGCCCGCCACACCCTGCTGCTGGCGCTGACGCCGGAGCAGATCTGCGGAAAAATTGTGGAAGAATCCTAAAAGAAAAGATTGCTTTTTCTGCGCGCAGTAAGTATAATAAATGGGAAATCTTGCTGCATTTATTTGGAGAAAACGGATGAAAAACAAAAAAATTCTCACCTCGCTCGGTGCTTTGTTTTGCTGCGCCTTATGGGGCATCTCAACCCCGATCGTCAAAATGGGCTATGCCTATACCGATGCAAGCCATGTTCCCTCCCTGCTGCTTTGGGCGGGCATCCAATTTGCCATTGCGGGTCTTTTGACCATCGGATTTTACAGCCTTTATTCCAAGCGGTTTTTATTGCCCCAAAAGAAAAGTATTAAAGGGGTTGCCGCCATCGCTGTTTTGCAAACGGTATTGCAATATGCGCTTCTCTATATCGGGCTTTTATATACCACCTCGGTAAAGGGCTCGATCCTGAAAAGTACCGATGCTTTTTTCGTCACCTTAATCGCAAGCCTGATCTTCCGCATGGAAAAGCTGACGTTGAAAAAGATTTTCTCCTGCCTGATCGGTTTTGCGGGGATCATTATTATGAATCTCAACGGCCTGTCCTTGCAGATCAGCCCGCTGGGCGATGGGCTGATTGTTTTGGCGATCGTATTTTATTCCTTTGCCGTTATTTTTACCAAGCGGTATGCGGCGGAGGAGGACCCCATCGTTTTGAGCGGCTATCAGATGGCGTTGGGCGGCGTGATTTTGCTGCTGATCGGAATGATCGGCGGCGGGCGGCTGGATTTTTGGGGAATGCTTCCGATTTTGCTGGGGCTTTCCGTCATCTATGCCGTATCCTACACCCTCTGGACGATTTTATTGAAATATAATCCCGCCTCCAGAGTAACCATCCATAGCTTTACCATCCCTGTTTTCGGGGTATTATTCTCCAATCTGCTTTTGCAGGAGGAGGGCGGTGTGGCGCCGCTGAATTTGATCCTTGCGCTGATTTTGGTCTGCTTCGGCATCCTTTTATGGGGGCTGGAGGGGAAAAAGAAAACATAATGGAGCCTAAAAGAATGCCTCGGTAACGCCGTTACCGAGGCATTCTTATTTTTTATCATTTTGCGGGGAGATGCCAAATCGCTTGAAATAGGCGCGGTAAAAGGCGGAATAATCGGAATAGCCGCATTCGGCGGCTACCAGCATGGCGGGCTCGCCGCGGCGAATGCGATGGCGGGCGGCCAGCAGCCGTTTGGCGGTAATATATTGCCAAAGGGAGGAGCCGGTATTTTCCTTAAAGATCCGATTGATCTGGGAACGGCTGATAAAAAACTCCTCCGAAAGGGATTCCAGCGAAAGGGGCGAGAAAAGCTCGCGGTTCACATAGTCGATAATGCGAGCGCCCAGCCGATCGGTGCGGGGCTCGGTGGATTTATTGGCGGAGGCGCGCAGCGCCTCGGAAAGAAGCAGCAGGCAGCAGGCGATGATGCTTGCGGGCTCGGTGGATTCATTGATGCTCAGCAGGCAATCGCCGAATTGCTCCCCGCCCAGATCTGCATCGGTAAAGAGATTATGGGTACCCAGCGGGCGGCTTAGCATCCGCTCTTTCAGCTTGCCCGAGGGATCCGCCTGCTCCAAAAGCCGCATCGGAATATTGAAAACAATCCGCTCATAGGGCGTATCGCTGCGATAGATCATGGTATGGGATTCCATCGGGCGGATCAAAAGAATATCCCGCGGCTGCAGCAGATATTCCGTACCCTCTACCAGGCAGCGGCAATCGCCGCTGATGAAATAATAAAGCTCAATGGTATCGTGGGTATGCATCTTGAAGGAATGCTCGCCGCCGAAGGTGCGGGTGCGGGCGCTGGTAAGCGGGTGATCGCCCAGCATAATTTTTGCTTTGAAAAGAGCCTCGCTGCTCATACTTTTCCTCCTTCTGCCGGTATTTCTAATTGAAAGTATAGCATCTGATGCTTCGAATTGCAATCCGTTTGCGGAAAATTACAATTGAATTTTGCGAAAAGTCTTGCTATACTTAAGGAGAACAGGTTTAAAAAACGGAGGAACAAAAGATGCGTTTTGGGGTATGTTGTAAATTAGATGAAATTGATGCAGTAGCGGCGGCCGGCTATGATTATTTGGAGCTGCGGCTGCTGGATATTTCGGCCCTTTCGGCGGAGGAATTTGAGGCGTTGAGCGCAAAGCTTGGTGCGCTCGGGCCGAAGGCGGAGGTTTTTAATTGCTTTTTTCCTTCTGATATCATGCTGGTAGGGCCAAAGGCGGATGAGGCAATCCTTGCCGATTATGCCGAGCGCGCCCTTGCCCGCGCGGGGGCGCTGGGCGGCAAGATTGCTGTTTTGGGCAATGGCAAGCTGCGTAGGACGCCCGAGGGCGAGGATGCTGCCGCCTGCCGCGCGCAATTTAAGCGGGCCATTCAGATCTGCGGCGATGCTGCCGCCCGCCATGGGATGAAGATCGCCATCGAGCCTTTGAATTATAAGGAAACAGATCTCATTCAAACCGTTGCTGAAGGACTGGAAATCTGCAAGGAGGCGGACCATCCCGCGGTGGGCTGCTTGGTGGATTTCTATCATGTTTTTATGAGCGGCGAGAGCCCGGAGGCGGTGGAAACTGCCGAGGGGGCGCTGCTCCATGCCCATATTGCCCGCCCCAATATCGATCGGGGTGCGCCGCGGCCTGAGGATGCGGAAACCCTGCTTCGCTGGAGCGCCGCCTTGAAAAAAGGCGGCTATGATCAGCGGCTTAGTCTGGAGATTTCCGGCAAAGCGAACTCCATGGAGGAGCGGCTGGCATTGATGAACGATGCTAAAAAATATTTTATCTAAGGGAGATCTGCTGATGTTTGATGAAAATTTGATCCGAATTACAGACTATAAGGTTCTGGGCAAGCTGCCCGATCCCTTTATGAAAGAAGATGGCTCCCGCATCTCCGCGCCGGACGAATGGGCGGAGCAGCGCAAGCTGCTTTATAAGAGCGCAATCGAGCTGCAATACGGCGTAATGCCGCCGGAGCCGGAATTCTTAGAGGTGGAAATGCTTTATGATTGCTCCGGCAAGCACAACAGCGATAGCTACCGCATCATTACCGGTAAAAAGGATCATCCCGTCAGCTTTAATTTTCGCGTCTTTCGGCCAACAGAAGGGCCGAAAAACCGCGTAATTGAGGGCAAATTTCCCGCAGTAATTAATGGCGATCTTTGCTTCGGCTATGCCTTTGATCAGGAATTCATCCAATCTTTTTTGGATGAAAAGCTGGTTTTGGTTGTTTTTAACCGCACCGAGCTTGCCCATGATGTTAAGGGCGAGGGTCGGCGGCGCGGCGCGCTTTATGAGGTCTATCCCGAATATAGCTTCGGCGCCATCGGCG
The DNA here is from genome assembly GCA_045546895.1 of Eubacteriales bacterium. Taxonomy (GTDB): domain Bacteria; phylum Bacillota; class Clostridia; order Oscillospirales; family QAKW01; genus QAKW01. The sequence continues at coordinate 5,183 of JAZQDS010000066.1, forward strand.
CTTGGGCTTGGGGCTATTCCCGCGTGATCGATGCGCTGGAAAAGCTGGGCTTTGTTGATATGAGCTGCATCGCGGTTACCGGCCATTCCCGCGGCGGAAAAACCGTTGCGCTGGCAGGTGCTCTGGATGAGCGGATCGCGATTGTTAATCCCAATGAAACCAATGCGGGCGCCTGCTCCTGCTATCGCATCCATATGAGCGCCATCAATGAGGATGGTGAGGAAAAGCGGAGCGAAACGCTGGCAGATATCCGGAAGAATTTTCCCTATTGGTTCGGCCCCGAGCTGGGCGATTATGCCGAGCGGGAGGAGGAGCTGCCCTTCGATTGCCATTTCCTGAAGGCGCTGATCGCGCCGCGGGTTTTGCTGATCGGCGAGGCGGCAAGCGATATCTGGACCAATCCCATCGGCAGCTGGATGACAACCCAAGCCGCCCAAGAGGTTTATCAATTCCTCGGCAAGCCCGAAAATCTCCATTGGTATTATCGGCGGGGCTACCATTATCATAAAATTGAGGATATCAAGCGGCTGATCAATGTGATCAAACATCATACCGAAGGCCGCCCGCTGGAGGAAGGCTTCTCCAAGACCCCCTTCCCCCGGCCCGAGCGGATCTATGATTGGCGCGCGCCCCAAAAATAAGAATAAAGGCTTTCAGCAAATCCTGCTGAAAGCCTTTTTTAATGATGATAATCCTTCATTTTTTCGCTGTATTGCCGATAAAGCTCTCGATAGCGGCGGTATTGGGCTTTTGAAAGCTTGCCCGCCTGATAATATTCTTCGCTCTTCTCCCCCAAAAGCTTGCGGCAATCGTGGGCGCGGTCTTTATAATTATTGGAAAGGAAATTTTTCAGCTCCTCCAGAATGAAATCCAGCTCCCGCTCGGCCTTGGATTTGAAAAACAGCATCTTCATCACCTCTAAAAGAGTTTACCATATTTAAAGGAAGGTTGCAAGAAATGTTACATTTATATTACATATCGGGCAAACCCATTGCAAAAAAGGGGGAGGAGAGATAAAATGAAAGCAGAAAGGAGCGAGGAAGATGAAACGATGGATTGCATTTTTTATGATAACGGCATTGCTTTTGGGCGCAATCGGCTGCGCGCCCAAGGAGGAGCCTTGGCTGAATGCGGAGAAGGCGGAGCTTTGCACCGAGAAACTGTTTCAAACGGTTACCATCGAGGAGATCCATGCCGATTATATGCTGGCAACGGCGCAGGGCAAATCGGCGGAATATAAGGTAAAGCTCAACGGAACCCCTCCGGAGGATCTTTGCGCCGGCGATGAGGTGATGGTTTTCTATGAAAACGCCTATATAGAGGCCGAGCGCAATCGGGTAGAGGTGGATCTGAAGAATGTAGGCTATCTTTCTTCGAGTGCCCAGGCGCAGGTGGCCTATAAACCGGTCATTTATCTCTATCCCGAGGAGGAAACGGCAGTAACCGTTCGGCTGAAGCTGCAGGGCGATCTTACCTGCGCTTATCCCGCCTATCGGGAGGGCTGGCGGGTAACAGCGCAGCCCGATGGAACCCTGCGGGATGCGGCGGGGCAGCTTTATAATTACCTCTATTGGGAGGGAACGCTTGCAACAGAATATGATTGGAGCAAGGGCTTTTGTGTGCGCGGCGCCGATACCGCCGCCTTTTTGGAGGATGCGCTGGCGCGGCTGGGGCTGAATCGCCGCGAGGCCAATGAATTCATTGTTTATTGGCTGCCGCAGATGGAGCAAAATCCTTATAATATTATCGCTTTTCAGACCGAGCGCTATACCGATGCGGCGGCGCTGGAAATCTCCCCCGCGCCGGATACGCTGATTCGGGTATTTATGAGCTGGAAGGCGGCGAAGGAATCTATCGCCCTCCCGCCGCAGGCGTTGAATGCTCCGACCCGCTCGGGCTTTACCGCGATTGAATGGGGCGGCGCCGAAGTGAAATAAAGAAAAACAAAATCTGCCGAATGGACCCCCATTCGGCAGATTTTTCTTGAAGATTGCGGCGGGATCGATTATAATAGGGGCAAGGAGTGATGGCATGAAAATTGTTATTTTGGATCAAGATACCCTCGGCGCCGATATCGATCTTTCCCCCTTGGCGGCGCTGGGCGAGCTGACCGCCTATTCCGTTACCGCCCCCGAGCAGGTGGCGAAGCGGCTGGCGGATGCGGAGGTCGCGGTTTTAAATAAAATTAAATTAAATGAGAGCAATCTTAAGGATGCGGCAAAGCTCAGGCTGGTCTGCGTTGCCGCAACCGGCTATGATAATGTTGATCGGGAATATTGCCGCGCGCGGGGCATTGCCCTTTGCAATGTGCCCGGTTATTCTACCAATAGTGTTGCGCAGCTTTCGGTGGCGATGGCGCTTTCGCTGGTCAGCCATCTGCCCGAATATCGCGCCTTTGTTCATGAGGGGCATTATGCCAAAAGCGGCGTTGCCAATCGGCTGGAGCCGATCTATCATGATATTGCAGGGATGCGCTGGGGCGTTGTTGGCGGCGGCGGAATCGGCGGGCGTGTTGCCGAGATTGCGGCGGCGCTGGGCTGCGAGGTGGCGGTTTGCCGCCGCAAGCAGGAGGGGAAATTCCCGCTGGCGGATATCGATACCCTCTGCGAGCGCAGCGATATTTTATCCCTTCATATCCCGCTGACAGCAGAAACGAAAAATCTGCTGAATCGGGAGCGGATCGCAAAGATGAAGCGGGGCGCGATTGTAATCAATACCGCCCGCGGCGCGGTTACCGATGAGCGGGCGCTGGCCGATGCCCTGCTGGAGGGGCGCTTGGGCGGATTGGGCTGCGATGTTTATTCGGTTGAGCCCTTTGATGAAGCGCATCCCTTTCAGGAATTGCTGGCGCTGCCCAATGTTTGCCTGACGCCCCATATGGCTTGGGGCTCGGCGGAATCCCGCGCCCGCTGCGTTGCGGTCATTGCTGAAAACATCCGCGCCTTTTTCGCCGGCACGCCGCAAAATAAGATTGTATAAATCAAAAACCGCAAAGGGAACCCTTGGGTTCCCTTTGCGGTTTTTTCATGATTCGGCTTCAGAAAGATCCTTTGCGGGATCCCGATGGGCCTCGGTCAGATTGCGCCGGAGCAGCGCCTGGATATTTGCCGCGCTGATATCGTTTATTTTGGTAAAACCCTGGGTACGGGTTTTCAAACCCGAGCAGTAATATTCCTCATCTACCTGAAGAACAAAGCCGGCTTTACCGCCTTTTGTTTCAATCGTGAGGTTGCCCTTGGCAGGAAGGTTGCTGTCGTAATGGAAATCAACCCCCTCCAATTCCTTGAGCAGCGCCTCGGAATCCTGATTGCGGAAGGTATAGGCATAGGTGGCGCGCCTGCCGTCAACAATCCCGCCATCAACATATACAGTAACCTCGTTTCCGAAATAGGATTTATCGGGCATACCGTTGGGGTTACTGTTGATATCCTTATCATAATCCCGATTGGCGGCATAAAGATTGCGCAGGAAGATTTCTTTTATGGTATTGATCTCTTGCTTGGTCAGATCGTGGGTGGCTCCGTTTTGGGTAACATAATCGAAATCTGATCCCCAATGACCAAGGCCGAAATTGAGGGCGTTTTTGCCGTTGATTTTAATGGCATAGGTGGAAGAGCAGTCGCAGGAAGGGTTATCATGAACCTTTTGATCCATCAGCCTGAGCAACGCTTCGGAATCCTGATTGCGGAAGGTATAGGCTTTGTATTCTTGATTGATTACCGTAATAGATTCTTTATAATCGATAGGGTCATAATACTTTTCTTCTGCGGGCCATTCGGGCAGCTTGAAATCCTTTCCGGCGGGATAGCGGGTATAGCGGAGGATCTTCTCGATTTTGGTACCGCTCATTATAAGCTTGATATCATAGATGATATAGCCGCTGTAGCCGGAGGGCTTTCCCTTGAGGATATTATATTTGCGCTGTTGATAGGTATTATGGTTGCGGATCTGCTCCGCAGTCAGCCCCTGATAATCGTCATAATAATAAGCGGCGCAGCGGAGGGTATAGGTTATAACACCGTCTTCATATTTTTTGATCGAGCGCAGCACCTCGGTCATCGGCAGCTGCCCTGCAGATTTCAGCGGAACAAAGATTTGCTCCTCGGGCAGAGGATAATGGAAGCCAAACCAGCCGCTTGCAAAGGCGGCCAGCCGCTCGGCGGGGTAATAGGAGCCGTTGCTTGCGGGGGTAATTTCCGAGGGCTCCAGGCAATGATAGGCATAGCGGGCAAAATCCTCTTTGGAAATGGGCTTGCTTTCATCAAAATTGCAAAGGGCATCAAAGCGGTGTTCCTGCGCCCGATCAAAGATAAGGGAGCGGATCCAATCGTTTGCCGAGCCATCTCGCCGGCCATCGGGCAAAAGGCCTTGATGATCGGGGCCGAGGGGCGCTTCAAGGGCAGGCGTCTCGGGCTCCTGCTCTTGGGGCGGCGCTTCGGGCAATTTATCGGTCTGCTCTTGGGGCGGCGCATTTTGCTCGGGGGGAGCAGGATCAAGCGCATCTGACCCGCCTTCGGGGGTTTCATAATAGGAATCGGGGGTGGCATCGGGGGCGCCCGCAATGATTTGTTCGGGCGGGCGGGTCTCCCCAAAATGGGGCAGAAGCAGCGCAACAATCAGGACGGCCGCAGCCGCAATTCCCGCTGCCAGGAGAGGCTTGAGGCTGCGCCTCAGCCAAAGGAGGATGGCGGGCGCAGGCGGGGCGGCATGAAGGCAATAGCTTTCGATCTGCTGCTTTTGGGCGGCGGAAAGCTGCCAGCTTGCGGTTGCTTTGGAAAGTTGGTTGAAATCAAGCATTTTGCACAAACTCCTTTTCATAGATTTTTTGGGCGCGCTTTCGGGCGCGCTCCAGCCCTTTTCTTACCGCTGCGGGCGTTTTCCCCTGCAGCGCGGCAATTTCCTCGGCGGAATAGCCTTCGATATATTTCATCTGCAAAAGCAGGCGATCGGAGACCGAAAGGAAATAAAGAAGCTCGGGGAAGCCGCCCGCGGCGGGCGCGGCAAGATGACGCAGCGCCTCCAGATCGGAATGGGCATGGCGCAGCCGCAGGATTTGCTGATCCTTAGCGGTATTTTTAACGCAGCGGATCAGCCAGGCCTTTTCATGATCGGCGGATTGGAAATCAGGGGCCGAGCGATAATAGCGCAGGAATGCCTCCTGCAAAGCATCCTCCGCATCCTCGGGCTTGCCCAAAAGCGTCATGGCAACGCGAAAGAGCAGATCGCTGTATTTCAATATGGCTTGATGCAGCTGTTGCTGATCTTTTTTCATCGGCCTCCCTCCTTTCCTACCTTATATACTCTGCAAAATGCGAAAATGTGACACCTTTTTTGAAAATTTTTTTAATTTTATTATAATGGAAGGAATGGCGGTTATCAATAGAGAATGCAGAATGAATAAAGGCTTCTGTATTTCAAACAAAATAAAAAAGGACGGGAAAAGACTGATTCTCATAAGGATGTTTAAAGCCGATAGATTCAAAAACGAATCTATCGGCTTTTTCTATGGTTTCAAACCAACAAAAATGTATGCAAATTCTGTTTCTATACAATCTGATAGTGTTAGACCGGAAATTATAAAATATTCCTTTATATCATCAAGTTTATCGGGATATATCTTGATTTTTCTGTCCCCATAATCTATATACTCGTTTTGATTTTTATCAATGGATAAAATGAAATATCCTTTGGGTTTTAACAAAGAATATACTTTATTGATACATTCTTGTTTTGCCTGTATGTGCATAAAAGTTAACGAAGAATATACAACATCAAAAGCGGTACCAAAATCACAAGTTATAAAATCAGCGCATATGAGTTCTACATTTTGATATTGCGATAGGTTTCGAGTGGCTCTTCCTATTGTTTTTGGAGATATATCAACACCAAAAAAATTCTTACATAACGGCGCAGTTTTTAATGCAAGTCTTCCTGTACCAATACCGATTTCCAAGACCGTTTTATGTTTATCAAGTTTCATTGCATCAATAAACACCTGACCGTCCCACTTGTTCATATATTCTTTCAAGGGTTCAGGGTCATATACGGGGTCATTGTTTTCATCAATTAGTTTATCATAATGCTCGATTACATTCACAAATTTTTTTCCTTTCGGATAGAACCAGCATCGCATTTGTATGTACAAATGCAAATTTGGGCTAAGCCCAAACCCTTATTTTTTTGTTTTTATAGTTTTAAGCGAAGAGATTAACATTCTACGGATTGCACCGCAATCGTTTTGTAATGCTTTATAGTTTTCTTCTGCCATACAATTTGTTTCGAAAAGAAGTTCTAACCAATATTCAGTTTCATAACACTCTTTTTGAGCTATTTCAAGTTTTGAGATAAAATCTTTTGTGCCTTGAGCATATTGTGCTTCGTGCAGATTAGCACCGATGGAAGTGGCGGAACGAAGTAATTGATTAATTAAAACTGATTCTTTATGATTTGATTTCATATCACGACAGAGAAAAACAACACTCTTTGCAAGCTCTTTTGCTTTGTCTCTTAATACACTATCAGCCAATGTTATCACCTCTAACATTTATTATACATAAAAATGACAGTCTTTCAAGTGATATTCCGACTTTGTCGGAGTGATATTATTGCCATAAGGCAATAGTGATATTGAACCCTTGCGGTTTCAGTGTTATTTTATTCGCCGCCTAAACTCGCGAAGCGAATACCACTCGGCGAAAGCCGAATATCACTGCAAAGCAATATCACTCGCCTTTGGCGAATAAAACTGGGAGACTGCCCTTAGAGAAGTCTCCCAAATCCGTCCTTTTTTATATTTTGTTTGATTAACCCAAGCGGGCTTCGAAATCGGAAAGCTCTTTCTTCAGCTCGGCAGGCAGGGTATCATATTTATCAAACTTGGAGTAGAACTCCTTGATGCCCTTGATATCCTCTTTCCAAAGATCCTTATCAACGGAGAGCAGGCCCTTGATGGTATCAAGATCGATATCCTTGAGGCCCTCGATGTTGATATCCTCTGCCTTGGGCAGATAGCCGATCTCGGTCTCAACTGCATCGGCCTTGCCATCGCAGCGATCCAGAATCCATTCCAGAACGCGGAGGTTATCGCCGAAGCCCGGCCAGATGAAGTTGCCTTCGTCATCGGTGCGGAACCAGTTTACATTGAAGATCTTGGGAGCATGGGGGATTTTCTTGCCCATCTCGATCCAATGAGCGAAGTAATCGCCCATATTATAGCCGCAGAAGGGCAGCATTGCCATGGGATCGCGGCGAACAACGCCAACAGCACCGGCAGCAGCTGCGGTTGTCTCGGAGGCCATAATGGAGCCTACGAACACACCGTGGTTCCAATCGAAGGATTGATATACCAGCGGAGCGGTCTTGGCGCGGCGGCCGCCGAATACGATGGCGTCAACAGGTACACCATTGGGATTATTGAACTCCTTGGAGATGCAGGGGCAATTCTCGGCGGGAGCGGTAAAGCGGCTGTTGGGATGGGCGGCGCAGGTGGATTTATCCTTCTTATCGAACTTGGCGGGATCCCAGGGATCGCCCTTCCAGTCGATGGCGTTTTCGGGCAGGTTCTTATCGAGGCCTTCCCACCATACATTGTTATCCGCAGTATGGCAAACGTTGGTAAAGATGGTATCCTTGCGGGTAGAAGCCAGCGCATTGGGATTGGATTTTTCGTTGGTACCGGGGGCAACGCCGAAGAAGCCGTTTTCGGGGTTCATGGCATAGAGGCGACCATCGGGGCCGATGCGCAGCCAGGAGATATCATCGCCTACGCACCATACCTTATAGCCCTTCTTGGCATAAATTTCGGGGGGAATCAGCATGGCCAGATTGGTCTTGCCGCAGGCAGAGGGGAACGCAGCGCAGATATAGCGAACCTCACCCTTGGGATTCTCAACGCCCAGAATGAGCATATGCTCTGCCATCCAGCCTTCGTTTTTACCCAGATAGGAAGCGATCCGCAGCGCAAAGCACTTTTTGCCCAGCAGAACATTGCCGCCGTAACCGGAGTTAACAGACATGATGGTGTTGTCCTCGGGGAAATGCATGATATATTTCTTGGAAGCATCCATCTGGGCTCTGGAATGAAGGCCCTTAACAAACTCGCCATCGCCCAAGGATTCCAAAACCTTATCGCCGATGCGGGTCATGATATGCATATTCAGAACAACATAGATGCTATCGGTAAGCTCGATGCCGATCTTGGAGAAGGGAGAGCCGATAACGCCCATGCTATAGGGGATTACATACATGGTCTTGCCCTTCATGGCGCCGTCAAACAGCTCATACATCATTTTATATGCTTCCTTAGGATCCATCCAATTATTGGTGGGGCCGGCATCCTTTTCGGTGCGGGCGCAGATGAAGGTACGGTCTTCAACGCGGGCAACGTCCAAAGGATCGGTGCGATGCAGGTAGCAACCGGGCAGCTTTTCCTGATCCAGCTTTTCAATCTCGCCGGTGGAGCAAGCCTCAGCGCGCAGCTCTTCCAGCTGAGCGTTGCTGCCGTCGATCCAAACGATCTTTTCGGGCTTGGTAATCGCGGCCATCTCGTCGATCCAGGTCAATAATGCTTGGTTCTTGGTGGTCATAGTCGTATTCCTTTCTTTTCTAATGTGGCTTTTTTAAAAGCCTCATAGTTTCCTAACTATTATTATACTTTACGATATGCAAGTTTGCAATCGCTATTTTTGCTAATGTTTGGAAGTTGAGCGTCAGCTCTTTTGTGCAAGTTTATAAAGGCGGCAAAAATCCTCGGGAGAAAAGCGCTCGGCGCGGCTATCGGGGGGCAAGCCTGCCTCCTGCAGCAGGGCCGCAATCCCCGCCTTATCGGTATGCAAAAGCTGCTGCATGGCAGCGGAGCCGCAGAGCATTTTGCGCCGCGCAGCAAAGGCCGCCTTGGCGAAGGCGATAAAGCCCTTTTCCTGCGGCCGATCTTTGCGGGGGCGCAGGCGGATCACCGCGCTATGAACATGGGGCGGCGGATAAAAATGATGGGGCGGCACCTCCAAAAGCAGCTCTCCTTCGCAAAGGGCCTGCGTGATTACCGAGGCGGCGCGGTATTCCTTGCTGCCCGCATCCGCCAGCAGCCGCTCTGCAACCTCCCGCTGCACCATCAATATTGCGCTGCTCCAAAGGGAGCAATGCTCCAGCAGCAGCATCAAAATATCGGTAGTAATATAATAGGGCAAATTGCCTACAATCGCCATCGGCTGCCCGCCGAAATGCTCCCGATGGATTTGGGGCAGATCGCATTTCAAAATATCCTCCCAAAGGAAGGAATGATGGGGAAAGGGCAGCTGCTCCGCCAGCAGCGGCTCCAGCTTGCGATCGATCTCAACGGTGATAACCCGCCTGCTGCGCGCGCAAAGGAGCGCGGTCAGCGAGCCGATCCCCGCGCCGATCTCCAAGATGGCATCAGCGCCTTCGGGCAGGGCCGCATCGGCAATCGATTCCAATATGGCGCCGCTTTTCAGGAAATTCTGGCCCAAGCTTTTGGCGGTGGAGAGACCATGACGGCTTAAAATTTCAGCGACCTTCGGATCATTCATAGCTGCGCACCAATCCGATCAATCGCCCCAAAATTTCGCAAGAAGGGGCAAAGATCGGCTCCATTTCATCATTCTCGGGCTGCAGGCGGATGCCGCCCGGCTCCCGATAAACCCGTTTCAAGGTGGCGGCATCCTCCAGCCAAACAGCGGCGATGGCGCCATCGTCTACCGAAGCGGTCTGCTCCAATAATACCGTATCACCGGGCAGAATGCCGGCATTGATCATGCTTTCGCCCCGAATGCGCAGCGCAAAAAGGGAGCGGCCGCGCGCCTCTTCGGGCGCGATGCGGAGCCAGCCTTCAATCTGCTCCGCGGCCATGATCGGCTCCCCTGCCGCGATGGTGCCGAGGATGGGAACGGCAATGCTCCCCGCGCTGCCCGCCAGCCGCCTGCGGCGGCCTTCCCGCTCCAGCAGCCCCCGCTGCTCCAGCCGCTCTAAAGCGGCGGCTGCAAGGCTGGTGGAGGAAAGGGAGAGGGCATCGGCAATCTCCCGAACGGTAGGGAATCGCCCCTCCCGCTCCTGCATGGCGCAAAGATAGCGATAAAGCGCATCATCGCGGGCGGCAAGAGCGGCCTTCTTATCCCCCGCCATCAAAGCCACCGGAAGGTGGAGAGCATTTTCTCCACATAGGTCAGGAAATAGGCATAGCTTTTAAATTCCGCGATATAGGAAACAACATAAACCTGCTCTCCCCGCTCGCAGAAGATCTGCATAAAGCGCTTTTGATCGGATTCATCATCGGAGGAGCTTTCATAGACGATGCGATAGGCCTCCGCTCCATCCAATTGGATGGAATTTTCCGAAACCAGCCGATAGTTTTTGAGGGTTGCCTCCAGATCGGCAACATAGCCCTTCACATATTCATTATATGCATTCTCGCCCGCCATATCCAGCGCAAAATATTGAACGGAAACCGCATCGCGGTATTGATCGCTGTAGCCCTCCGAGGGGGTAACAAAGGCGGCGATTTTTTCCTTGTTATTGACCGTTTTTTGCCAGAAATCGGGGTATTCCATCGAAAAGCCCATCGGGGTCGAGCGGAAAAGCTTATAATCCTCAAGGGTTGCCTTACGGCAGCTGCAGCTGATCATCAAAATCCCGATTAATAAAAGGGCGAGCAATTTTTTCTTCATGGGAGTATCTCCTTTAAGCCATAATTATATTCATTATAGCATATTAAAAGATCAATGTAAATAAAAAGAAAACCACTTGCCAAACCTTTTTGGAAGCAGTATAATGGAGTTGATCATTTTATTGCAAGGAGATTAATATGAGCAAAAAAGCTTGTAAATATACCGCCATCGGCGGAAGCGCCCTGATCGAGGGGGTTATGATGCGGGGTTGCGGCAAGATGGCCATCGCCGTTCGCCGCGGCAACGGCTCGATCCAGATGAAAATCGAGGCGGCGGAAAGCGGCGGGCAATGGTATCAAAAAATCCCTGTTTTGCGCGGGATCATCAGCTTTGTTGCTTCCATGCTGCTCAGCTATCGCTGCCTGATGTATTCGGCGGATGTTTCGATGGAGGATATCGAGGAGCCGGAGGAGCCCTCCAAGCTGGATCGCTTTTTGGATAAGCTGCTGGGCAAGGGCGGTATGGCGGTGCTGGGCGTCATTTCGATGGTGCTGGGGCTGGCCCTCTCCCTTTTCCTCTTTATGTATCTCCCCGCCCTCTTTACCGGCTGGGCCATGGCTTGGGCCCATCCCATCCTCAAGGCGGTGGTAGAGGGGATCATCAAGATTTTGATCTTCTTGGGCTATCTGCTGGCGGTATCGCTGATGCCGGATATGCGGCGGGTATTTCAATACCATGGCGGCGAGCATAAATCGATCTTTTGCTATGAGGCCAAGCAGGAGCTGATCCCCGAAAATGCCATGAAATGCAAGCGGTTCCATCCCCGCTGCGGGACCTCCTTTATGTTCTTTACCCTGCTGATCTCGGTGGTGGTCGCGATGTTCCTCCCCTGGGGCAATCGGCTGGTAAGAGCGCTGATCAAAATGGCGTTTGTTCCGCTGGTTATGGGCGTTGCCTATGAATTTATCCGCTATGCGGGCAAGCATGATAATTGGTTTACCCGCGTCATTTCCGCGCCCGGCCTCTGGTTCCAGCGGATCACAACCCGCGAGCCCGATGAAAAGCAGCTGGCGGTCGCGCTGGCGGCGCTGAAGGGCGTTTTGGGGGATTATCCGATGGATCGGGAATTCATTGTGGATGAAAACGGAAATTATATAAAGGATAAGGAAACAGATGAGAGCAAAGCTGAGTGACCTGCTTCGCCATGGCGAGATCGTTTTGAAGGAGCGGGAGATTGAAGATTATAAAAACGATGCATTCTGCCTGCTGAATAAGCATCTCGGCGTAAGCCGCGCCGATATTTTGCTGGCGGGCGAGCAGGATTATCCCGAGGAGGCGGTGCTGGCCTATTGGCAGGATATCCGCGCCCGCGGGGATCGCACCCCCTTGCAGCATCTGCTGGGCTATTGGGATTTTATGGGGCTGGAATTTGCGGTCAATCCCAATGTTCTGATCCCCCGCGCCGAAACCGAATGGCTGGTAGAATACCTGCTGGAGCATTATAAGGATCGCCCCTTCCGCCTGCTGGATCTTTGCGCCGGCAGCGGATGCATCGGCATTGCCGCTAAAAAGCTGCTGCCCCAAGCGGAGGTAACGCTGGTGGATATCAGCAGCCTTGCGCTGGAGGTGGCGGCGGAGAATGCCAAGCGGCTGGAGGCCGAGGTCAAGATCGAAAAATGGGATATTTTGCAGGGAGTCCCTTTCTTTATGGAAAAGGAGCGCTATGATGTTATCATCAGCAATCCGCCCTATATTAAAACCAAGGATCTGCCCCGCCTGCAGCCGGAGGTTCAAAAGGAGCCTGCGCTGGCGCTGGACGGCGGCTGCGATGGGCTGCTCTATTATCGCGCGCTGGCCGCCGATTGGAGCAAGCTCTTGAAGGAGGGCGGCGAATTTTTGGTGGAAACCGGCGAGGATACCGGCGCGGGCGTGAGGGAAATCTTTGCCGAGGTCTTCGGCGCGGCAACCCTTGAGAACGACCTTGCGGGCCTCCCCCGCTATGTTACGGCAAAAAAATAAAAATGCCCCGCGGGGCATTTTTTTAAATGTAAATGTTTTCGTAAAAATCGTTGCAATTTCGTAAAAATGGTTTATAATGATGAAAAAGGGGGGATGGAAAATGACCATGAAGGAGCTGGCAAAGCTTGCCAATGTTTCCTGCTCAACCGTTAGCAAGGCCTTTCGCGATGCGGAGGATATCAGCGAAGAAACCCGCGATCTGGTTTTTGAGATCGCCAAGGAAAACGGTTGCTTTATGGAATTTTACAAGGGTAAATATTCCAAGCCGATCATTGCAATCCTCTGCCCCGAGCTGCGCAGCGGCTATTATAGCGGGTATGTTGAAAAGCTGCAGCAGACCATTACCGCGGCGGGCGGCATTGCCCTGATTTCTACCCATCATTTCGATCGGGCGGTGCAGGCCGAGCTGATCGAATATTATGGGGGCTATTTGAAGGTAGACGGCATTTTTGCCTTTAACCTGAATATTGAGCTGAAGGCGGGGATGAAGCAAAAGCCCATTGTTGCGCTGTTTAACTCTCGTAACACCGATCTGGTAACGGTAGATTTTGCAGCGCCGATTGCGGAGGCGGTAGCCCATTTAAAGGCGCTGGGCCATAGGAAGCTTGCCTTTATAGGCGAATCGCTGACCATCGGTAAGGAACGCGCATTTTGCGCCTGCTGCGAGGAGCAAGGTCTGGAGGCGGCCTGCATCCGCGCTGCCTCCCGTTTTGAGGAGGCAGGCAAGGAGGGTGCGCGGCGGATCCTGGAGATGCAGGATCGGCCTACCGCCGTTGTTTGCGCCTATGATGATATCGCGATCGGCCTGATCCGCCGCCTGAAAAAGAGCGGCTATTCGGTGCCGCAGGATTTCTCGGTCATCGGTATGGATGATATTAATTCCTCCGAGCATTTGGAAACGCCGCTGACCACCATCGATTCCAATCCCGCCGAGGTTTGCCGCATTGCTTGGGATCTGATGGAGAAAAAGCTGAAAAACCGCCATTATACCTTGCGCCAGAAGATAACGATAACCGGAAGATTGCTGATCCGCGAAACCACCGCGCCCCTTGAAAAAAAGCCGCGCTTTGATTGAAAAGATTGCCCCGTTCCAAACCCTTGGAGCGGGGCTTTTCTTTCTTTTCTATAATTTACCATTGACAAATCCATTAAAAACAGTTATTATTATTACACATTGTAACTATTTTGTAACCAATTTGAAAGGAGGTGCGCCAATGACGCGAGCAGCGAAAACAGCGCTGATAACCATTTTGGGTCTTTTTTATGCCATCGGATGTTTCATCTATAAGACCGGCTGGATCATCGAGCAAATCTTCATTATTTTATATAAAATCTTTTTGCGGCCGCTGCTTCGTTTTCTGCGGATCTGCACCCCGAAAAATATTTTCAATTTTGTTTGCGGTACCGGCGAGCGGGTAATCTCTGTTGCCCAATGGATTTACCATACGCTGGTAAAGGCGGCGGTATGGGTAGCTCATAGCTTTGTCAGCGATTTTGCTTATTGGGCGCCCGGTATTGCGGCGGTTGCGCTGATTTCCATTTTGTTTTTATTCCGTAGTCATACCATTGCGCTGGAGGTGCAGGTGGATGGCAATATTGTTTCCTATGTAAATAATGAGCGGGAGTTTTCTGCGGCTGTTTCCGCGGTAGAAAAGAAGCTGGCGGAAACGCTGGGCGAAAACTATTGCATGTATACCGCGCCGGAATATCGCTTTGTATTTATTAAGCGCAATAAAATGGCGGATGCGGAAAATCTTTATGCGCAGGCCTATCGCGCGGTAACCGAGGAGATCGGCCATCATTTCGGCCTTTATGTTGATGGCGAGCTGGTTGCCGCCTCCGAGCGCCGCGAAAATATTGAGCGGGTGCTGAATGAGCTGAAAAAGCCCTATGAAACAGGCGTTGAAAATGAACGGATCGAGTTTGTTAAGGATGTTGAGGTAAGAACCGGCCTTTTTGCTCCCGGCACCATGAAAAATGAGGCGGAGCTGCGGGCGCTTTTTGAGGATTCTACCAATCCCCTTTATTATACCATCGAAGAAGATGATCTTCTTTATGATATTTCCGAAAAGACCGGTCTTTCTCAGGCGATGCTGCATCATCTCAATCCCGAAATGGATGAGCGCAGGCTGATCCCCGGCCGAAAGCTGTTGATCTCTACCCCTGATGTTTATCTGGGCGTGAAGGTGGTGCGTACCATCACCTATGAAGAGGAGATCAATTATTCAACAACCCGTATTAAGGATTCTTCCCTTTATGTAAATCAATCCAAGGTAAAGACCGCCGGCCGCAAGGGCAGCAAGACCATTACCGCGGAGATTACCTATATTGACGGGGTAAGAGAGGATACCAATATTATTTCCTCGGTGGTAACCCGCGAGCCGGTAACCCGCGAGCTTTATGTTGGAACAAAGTCGTTGCCGACCTCCTATTCCTCGCTGGCGGGCAGCGGTGCCTTTATCCGACCGGTCAACGGCTGCTATATCTCCTGCGGCTGGTATGGCTATTCGGGCCATACGGCTATCGATTATTCCAAGAGCGGCGCGTATGGTACTCCTGTTTATGCCTCCGCCGGCGGTACGGTGATCCATGCCAGCTGGTCGGGCGGCTACGGCAAGCTGATCAAGGTGCGCCATTCCAATGGTTATGTCAGCTGCTATGCCCACCTCAGCTCGATGCTGGTTTCGGTAGGCGATCGGGTTACCCAAGGAGAGCAGATCGGCAGGATCGGCTCCACCGGTAACAGCACAGGCCCCCATCTTCATTTTGAAATTCGCATCAACGGAACTCCGGTCAATCCGCGCCGTTATGTCGGCTGATCAATGGCGCCTGCATTCATCGAATGCAGGGGGGGGTTTCTTTTTATAAAAGGCTTGAAAAGAAGCGGGCCGATATGGTAAAATAAAAAAGATATAAAATGCAAAAGAAGGAGGTCAGAAAATGGCCGAATTTTTAGAACATAGCGTTGTTTTGCGCGGCCTGCGCCGCGGCGCGGCGTGGGTTTCGCGGCAGGCGCAGCAAAGCGCTCTGCTTTGCCGCAGGCCGCTGCGTCCCGAGCGCCCGTTTGGCGGCTGCGGAAGGCTCCATCCTTTGGAGGGATGGATCGGCGGGATGCGCAAGAGCGCGATCTTTGGTTGGATCTATCATTATTGGGGCAATTTTTGCGCGGGCGGCATCGGCCAGCTCGGCGCGCTTTTCGCTCCGCTTTTTCTGATTGCTGCGGCGCAGCAGCTGGCAGCGGGCAATCCTTTCTTTGCCGCGGTTGCGGCGGTGCTTGCTGCAGCGGCAGGGCTGCTGCTTTTGGTAAAATCAAGCGTTTGCGATTGGCTGCAGGGCTCGCTCCCCGCAAGGCTTTGCCTGAAATGGGCGGGCAGCCCGCAGGGTGAGGCGAAAAAATCAATCTATATATATCTTGCCCTTTGCGGCGCCGCAGGCGGCGCTGCCTGCTGGCTCGGCGGGCCGATCCTCGGCGCCGGCGCGGCAGCTGCGGCGGCAATCGCGCCGATGCTGGCGGCGATTCCCGCTTTTTGGGTAATGCTGCTGTTGTTTGGGCTGCTGCCTGTTGTTGGTACAACCTTTTGCTGGGCCTTGAGCGTTTTGGCGGTGGTTACCTTTTTCTTCGGCCGTGCCTTTGCGGGGCTGAAGGGCAAGCCTATCGATCGCTGGGATTTTCTTTTTGCGCTGTTTCCGATCCTTTGCGCGGTGTCGACTGTATTTTCAATGGCGCCGAGCGATAGCGCGAAGGTTTCGGTTATGTGGCTGGGTCTTTATGCCTGCATTTTTTTGGTGCGGCGGCTGGTGGATTGCCGCAAGCGGCTGCTGCAGCTGCTCGGCGCCCTTGCTGCGGGCAGCGCGGTCAGCGGAGTGATCGGCATCGGTCAATATCTGCTGGGCGCCACCGGCGCTGCGGCCTGGCTGGATTCCTCCCTCTTTAATGAGGTGAAAATGCGGGTGTTCAGTACCTTCGCCAATCCCAATGTTTACGGCGAATTTTTGCTCTTTGCCATCCCGCTGATTGCGGCGGCAGCCCTTTATACCGAGCAGCGCCGCTATCGGCTGATCCTTTGGGGGATCGACCTCCTGCTGGCGGTGAATTTGCTGCTTACCTATTCCCGCGGCTGCTATGTCGGCCTTGCGCTGACTGCGCTGGTCTTTCTTTGGAAATATAGCAAGAAATGGCTGGCAGTGATTGCGGTTGTGGGCCTGCCGCTGGCAGCAATGGCGATGCCTGCCAGTATTGTTGAGCGCATTCTCAGCATCGGCAATATGAGCGATAGCTCTACCAGCTATCGGATGATGATCTATATCGGCACCTTTTATATGTTGCTCCATTATTGGCTGGGTGGGGTCGGCATCGGCGAGAGCGCGTTTAATACCATCTATCCCATCTATTCACTTCCCGCCGTTATTACCCCCCATTCCCATAGCCTGTTTATGCAAATGATGGTATCATTTGGTATTTTCGGGCTGATTTATCTGGCGATGATTCTGATCGGCTATCAGCGAAAAATCCGCCGCGCCGATGCAGCGGCGCCCAAGCGGGATCGGCTGCTGCTGATCGGCTTCGGCTCGGTGCTTGCGGGCGTGTTTGTGCAAAGCTGCTTTGATTATACCTGGTATAATTATCGGGTCTTCCAGCTCTTTTGGCTGGTGCTGGCGCTGGGGCTTGCCTTGGCGGAGCTGATTTTAAATGAAAAGAAAGAGGAGGAGATGGAAAATGTTTAAAAAACGCTTTACTCCGCTGGATTGGGTGCTGATCGGCGTTGTTGTTGCAGCGCTGGCTGCGGGCGCATTCTGGTTTTTCGGAAGAAAGGATCAGGCTGCTGCCGAAAATACGGCGCCTTATCTGCTTACCCTGCGGTTTGAGCAAAAAACCGAGGCGGAATATGATCATTATAAGGTTGGGGATATCCTCTATTTCCAAAACCGTACCGAGGAGCTGGGCGAAATTACCGCCCTTTCCTATAAAAACAATCTGATCGAAACCTTTAATAAGGAAACGGAAAGCTATATTGTGTCCATCGATAAAACCTCAAAATATATTGTGGTAGAGGTTCGGGTGGATGGCGTTTTGGGCGAAGGTAAATTTACCGTAAACGGAAAAGAGCTTTATATCGGCCAGGTTTTCTATCCCCAGACAGAAACAACCCGCTCGGCAATGACCGTTTTGGATATCGAGGAGGTGGCAGAATGAAGCTGATGGATAATAACGGGCGCCTTTTCGGCAAGCTCAGTATCATTGATCTGGCAATCATCGTTGTTTTGATCGGCGCAATCGTTGGAATCGCGCTGCGCGGCGCCACCGAAAAGGATTCGGCGCCCGAATATCAAAAGGGAATCTGCGTTTATCAAATCGAGGCGGCGCCTGAATATATGGCGGATGCCTATGAAGAGGGCGATATCCTTTATGAGGCAGGCTATGCGCTGGGTAAGATAACCAAGGTAGAGGTGGAGCCGCGGATGGCAAGCGTTGTTTTAAATAACGGCCAAACAGTTCTGCGGAAGCTGAATCTTTCCAAGACCATTACCCTGACGGTGGAAACCGATCAGCTGGAAACAACCGAAGGAATCCGCATCAATACCCGCGAAATGCTGAACGGTACCGGCCATACTATTTCCAATGGCTTTGCTACCAGCTCGGCGGTTGTTATGGAAATCAAGCCCATTGAATAAAAAAGAAAAAGCTTCGATCGTATGCGATCGAAGCTTTTTTTAGCATTCCATTTGTTTTCCTAAAAATAAGGCGCCGGCATGGAGCAGCTTTTCCTCGGTGGCAGTGGGCCGCCGCTCGCCCGAAAGCAGGCCGATCATGCCGATGATGTCGCCGCCCGAGAGAATGGGGCAGGATGCCGCAACCTTCAAGCTGTCGCTGTCGCGCAGCAGCGAATAGGGGGCTGCATCCTCCCCTGCCAAAAAAGCGCGGCGGCTGGCCGTCATCTCTTCGCAGCGGGAGCTTAAAGGCTTGTCTAATGCCTCTCGCTTGCCGCTGCCCGCCAGCGCAACAACATTGTCGCGATCGGTAACAACGCAGGAAAATCCGCTCGCCGCCTGCAGCGCCGCGGCATATTCCGCCGCAAAGGCGGAAAGCTCATGGATGGGCGAATATTTTTTGAAAATAACCTCCCCCTCCTTGTTGGTAAAAATCTCCAGCGGATCTCCTTCGCGAATCCGCATCGTGCGGCGGATTTCTTTGGGAATCACCACCCTGCCTAAATCATCTATTCTTCTCACAATACCTGTTGCTTTCATAATATATAATAATCTCCTTTGTTGATTTGATAACACTGTTATTATCTGTCAACAAAGGAGTTTTATACTTTATTTCAATGTGTAATCTCAATTTATATTTTCAAGAGGAAAAGTTACTTGCCAATATCCTTCCGTCAAACTTTTGCAAGTGACAAAATAGCCAAAAGCCTTGTAGTTTTCAATATCTTTAGGCGAAATATCATAGATAATTTCTTCATAGCTACCAACCTTTTTTTCATCCCAAAAAGAGAAGTGATAACTTTCAGCCTGGTTGCCATCCTTATCATACATACGGATATACCCATGATTATCGTATGACAAAATATCCTCAAAATACAACTGCACATGCAGTTTGCCATCCACAAAGCCAACATTGGTTACTGTAACACCATCAACAGGAGAAAGAATCCCGCCGTCTACAGGAACTAAATACTTAAGATCAAAACGGCTTTCATAATCGAATTCTTTGCCTCCGCCGCCTCGAAAAGATTCGGGCTTTTGAGTTTCATTCGCTTCAGCAACAGAGTTTAAATCAAGTTCTGTCAGCTCACCCTCAAATTTGCTTTTATTACTGAGAAATTCTGTGAAGTAGAACGTAATCTTATCTCCACCAATTTCCTGATCTTTCCATTGACTGATATTGATTAGAAACGTGGCTATTCCGGTTTCTTCATCAAAAGATACTCTGCTACAAGAAGCTGAAGAATCAAACGCACGATTGATATGATAACTATCAAATAAATCTGTTGTATCATCTATTCGGTTTTGATCTGTTAGATCTTGAAGTGAAATATATATTGCCGCTTCGTTTTCATAAACCGCCGCAGAGAGAACCTCCATTTTGATTCCTTGGTCTTCACATGACAATTGAACTGGCTTTAACAACTGTGCTAGAGATGGAGAAACACGGTACACCATTAAATAAATAGGATCTACCGTAGCTGCCAAAACAGGAATGGAAATGGTTATGCATAATATGATTGCAGCAACCAGTGCAACCGCACGCTTGAGGGAGATTCTTTTGATTTTACCGGGAGTCGTACTCGCATTTCTGATTCTGTTTTCATCAATCTCACCGATTGCATCAACTAATTTATCAATTTTCAATTATAACACCTTCTTCTAACAATTTGGATCGTAGCTTCTTTCGAGTTCGGTGCAACATAGATTTTACTTTGCTCTCACTAAACCCAAAATGAACTGAAATAGTAGAAATGCTGTCAAAATACCAATATCGACAAACAAAAATCTTTTGCTCGTATTCAGGAAGCTCGTCTAAAAAATCGTTAATCACCTTTGCAAGCTCCTGATTTTCTAATTCTTCATCAATACTGGTATTGGCAGGAATACAGTCAGAGAGTTCTTCATACGCGAGGTAAATATTTCCGTCACCACGTTTTTGTGTTCTCTTTTCTCGCCATTTCTTTAAACTAACGAACCTCGTTACTTTGCCAATGAAGGTTGATAGAATTGTCGGACGATGTGGCGGCATACTGTTCCATGCATTTAGATACGCATCATTAACACTCTCTTCTGCATCCTCTGTATTGGAAAGAATGTTAAACGCAATCGAATAACAATACCGCCCGTACTTTGCAGCAGTTTCGGTAATTGCTTTTTCATCTCGCTCCCAATACAGATCAACTATGTATTTGTCTTCCACTATTTCACCTGCCTTTCGTTTTTTCTTAAAGAGCCCTTTCACTATACTACCACCCAAATTTTCGAAATGGTTGCATATCTTCTAAAATTTATTATAGCACAAATTTGAACACGGGAGGAATCTGCAAGGATATCAAATGCATAAGGTTTATTTTTATCAATTTTTACATCACGTATGTCAACCAATTCTGATATATCGATATCTTTAGTATCTGTTTTTTTGCTTTTTTCCAAAGTTCAATTGCAGACAAATATTCTTTATACCATTTGGGTGTTAGCTTGTATTCTTCGCCGTTAATGACAACTTTTCGGTATCCCATTTTCATCACCTCCCTTCGGTAAAAAGGCGCCGCTGCGAAGCGACGCCTTGAGAGAATTTATTTTGCATTTCTTGTTGCCAACCAACTAATCAGCATACTAATCGTGCAAATCGCGAGGTATGCTGCCGAATACACGAATGGAAATGCAGTTACATAAGTAAAGGACGAAAATGCCCAAAATAGACCGGCTACGAGTATAGGTGTGAACCAAAAGAACTTTATGTCTTTACCTGCCAAAATACCGGTCACAATCGATACTATCGGATGCACAACAAAAAACAACATCATTGTAACAAGCATTCCTGCATCAGCTTTAACTGTATTAACAGTTATAAGCGGTATAATTAACATTGCGGTTAAAATGATTGCAATAATTATTATTGAACGTTTAATTTTGCTCATAGCACACCTCCTAAATAGATTTTGGAATCAATCGTTTATCCTTTTTGCGGATTTGCTTCACCTTGCTTAATGGTAATGCCAAAAATTTTGTATGTGTATTTATCCACTTCATACTTTCCATTACTTTCCAAATGCCCATCAAGATCAAACGAATATCCTAAACCAATGTATTTACCCGAACCGCCATCATCAGCGGTCATTTTTGAAATGCAAAACTGTGGTTTATCGAAACTGATAGCAACATCGGCATAGTCAGAATATGCGATACTTCCCCAAGATACCAACAACACAGCTATCGCAACCAATATAATAATTTTCTTTTTCATAAAATTGCGCTCCTTTGATAAATGAGATCTCCATCAGTTGAAACATTAAAAAATTGAGGATATTTATCTTTCAACTGACTAAGATTCACACTTTCTTTATTTTCCAATTCGGCAGAACTTGTTTTACTGATCTCTTTCATCTTAAATAACCAACGGAAAGCACTTGTATTCCCATTACTTTGAGCAATGTAAATCCATATCTGATACTCCTTTCTCCTATAAGTCCAAATAACCAAATGTTATTATTTCAATCGAATATAACAGGTTGACTTTCCTTTACCTTCGCGTTTCAGTTCACCGGAGGCGACCATTTTACGAAGCGCTCCTTCTACGGAACTAAGGCTAAGCGTCGGGCACAGCTCACGTATGTCTTGCTTATTAAAGCGGCCAATCTTATTCATAGTAGCTTTGCGAACCATCTCGATAGCGGGAAGCTTCTCTTCAACAAGAGCAAATCTGTCTCCAAAATCTTTGTAAGCTGCTAGTACCGTGCCGAGCAGATATTTAATAAACGGAACGGCATCCTCCGTACTTTCGTGCCATCCATGCTGAGAACGCCCAAGTGCATCGTAATATAAGTCCTTATTTTTAGCAATCTTTGCTTCTAAGGAAATGTATTTACCAACATAAAATCCGCTTCGATATAGAAGCAAAGTGGTGAGTAAACGGCTCATTCTTCCGTTGCCGTCGTTAAAAGGATGAATACAAAGAAAGTCGTGAACAAAAATCGGAATTGCGATTAACGGCTCCAATTCCATATTGCCAATAACACGATTGTATTCATTGCAGATTTTATCTAACGCCTCCGGTGTTTCAAACGGAGCAAGAGGAGTAAACAGAATCTCG
>JAZQDS010000067.1:0-7741 GCA_045546895.1 Eubacteriales bacterium
TGACGGTTTATACCACGAAACATTATGTGGTAGATTTTGCTTTCACTTTTCTTTCGCGCTTGTCTTGCCATAAGAATCACCTCAAGACAACTATAACATCAGTCAATACCTTTGTCAATCAGGGAACCGTCCCCTGATTGAACCGTCCCCTGATTGACCGTCCCCTGATTGATGATTGATTGATCCCCTGATTGATCCCCTGATTGACAAGCAACAAGCAGTTAGTGTAGAATGGAAGTTTACTTATTGATGTTTTGTAGATTCATGATATCAATAAATTCTCTTCTCAAACATTTGTATTTTGTAATGGCATAGCCATCTTTTTGCTTTGCTATATAGATATTCTTCCCGCCTAATGAAACACCAACAGGAAGCCTGCCGTTTTTAAATCCTTGCTGCACGTTACTATTAACTAATTTCTGAAAAGCAGGAGTAATACGGTCTACACAAAATACAGATATCATATTAATTGTGTCTGTTATAGTTTTGCAACCATAGTATTTGTTTAATATATTCGTGATGCTTTCGTTAGCACTATCTAATAATTCATCCGATAGTTCAGGAACACGAATAATTGTAAAGCACGCTAATGCCCAATTTTTTGGTGTTCTTAAATACACCGTTACATCCCCATCAGGTGAAATCGGCACGTTTTTTTGCAATTGATATTCTTTTTGCAAAAGTCGCATCTGTAAGAAGTCCAAAAACTCATTATACGAGGCAAATACAAGCGGCACTTTTTCTGCTTTAACAGGCTTTTGCTTTAATCCACCAAAAATCGGTAATAGTATTATAAACAAAATACCTATACCAAGCATTGTGAAAAGAATTATATTAAACACGACAGTTGCAACTTCTTCGCTCGGAATAAGCATAGACCAAAAAATACTACCCGGAAAAACCATAAACATTAAAATCATACCAATAATCAGCAGGGTTTTAAGAATCAATTCTTTTGTTCTATCACTCATCTCAATCACCCCGCTGCCCGTATCTCTGTATCAGGGAAGAACGTTACTATTGGCTGTTGTCCTTGCTTAAAACGTTGATTAAACGAATATTTAAGACCTTCAACACCAAACAGGAGTCCTGTTTGAGTTAGTGTTTGTAATTCGGATTTTATTGCATACTTACCAGCAAAAGAACTTACAAATTTTTGTGGCTTAAACCACCCGTTGTTGGTAGGCACAATCTTTCCGGCTATTTTTCCTGTCACTGCAGAGATGGTTCCATTTACTGCTGTATCGTTTAAAACCGTTTTAGTGGAATCAATTACATTTCCTGTTGTCACCTTTTTTGTTACAGTTTGACCATTAGCTTGTGAAACCTTTGGAATATATGATACCACTTCGTTTGTTAACGATTCTGCCGCAGCACCTGCGAAACCAGCCGCCCAAACATTCCCAGTTGCAGCTAATACGCCACCATATACAGCACCGCCTACCGTAGCTCCTATAACACCTTCGTTCCATTTCTTTCCAGTTGTTACATTTGAAACAATTTTTATGACTCCGCCTGCGATGCCGCCAATAAGTACACCAGCAACTACCCACCAGCCTCGACCCGTATCGTCTGCACGAGTTACAGGGTTGTTTCCGCAGTATGCGAATAAATTGGTTCCAAGGATGTCATCGTTTATCTGACCGTCAGCATTTATAAATCTACCAATTTCCGGATCGTAGTATCTTGTACCTGTTAGATAGAACCCCGTCTCGGTATCGTAATAATACCCTCTATAGCGGAAAGGATTGAGATGGGCAATATGCTCAGGATCGGTAATGGCGTTGCCTTCGGGATCTTCAACAGAGAGCAGCTCGCCGAATGCGGAATAGGTATAATTACAAACAGGAACAGCAGAGCTATTGCTTTTCATTTCAAGAAGCTGCAATATATCGCCCTGCAGATTGGTCAGCGGATGATAATATTTACCATTATACGCAATAAGAGCAAGGCCGGAATCACTATAATAATATTGCAAAAGGCGATTGCCTCGTTTTTCGGCAAGGATGGTAGAGCCGTCTATCAAATATTCCGTTCCCGATCCATTTACCGATTTTCCGGTACGAATTCCATCGGAATTATAATAATAGCGAATATTCAAGGGCTCTGTTGCGCTGCCGCCGGTAATACTGCTTAATCTTCTGCCGAAGAGCCATTCATAATTTCGGCTACCATCGGAAAGCATATTGCCGATGTTATCATAGGTAAAGGATTTGAGCGTATTACCTTCGGCATCGGTAATGCTTGCAAGCAGATCGTTCCATCCGGTTTGGTAATTATAATTATACACCGTACCGTTCTTATTTGCAAAGGAAATATTTCCTTGATACCCTTCGCCCGCAAGATAAGCATAGCTGAAGCTTTCGCTATACAACTGCTCGCCGTATAGATCGGTTACGGTTGCTGATTTAAGCTGCCCCAAGCCATCATAGGTATAGGCGGCATTGATATCGCCCGTAATCTGAGAAATATTCCCCATATTATCATATTGATAGCTTAGGAAAAGCTCACCATAGGCATTGATATCGGGATTAAAATAGGATTCCTCCAGCAGGCTGATCTGAGTTGTTTGGCGAGCGGTATTGGTTTGGTTGTTCGTTGCATAGCTATAGCTGCGGGAAATGGGCGCCTGAGAAACAGAAGAGGCAGCAAGCGTTGTTTCAGAAAGGCGGCCATACCAATCATACTGATTATTAAGCTGATGCCCCATAAAGTTATGCCGCACCAATTGACTATTGGCATTATATACAAAGCTCGAGTTAACAGAATAGCTAAAGATTGCCGAAAAGATATCGGTAAAGGTAAGACGGCTCAACGCATCATAGCCGTAATTAAAGCTTGCCGAAAGATTCCCGCGTTTATAATTGCGCTGAACCACGCGACCGGCCAAATCATAGAAGAAATGCTCTGTTGTTGTAAGATTTCGGTAACTATCGTATTCGCGGCTGCGGAAAAGAGAGCCTTCTCGGTTATAGCTATATTCGGTATCAATTCTGGTTGTTTCATTTCCGCGGCGGGTAAGCGCGATTCTTCCAAGCTGATCATAGTGGCTATTATAAAGAGCGGTGCTTGCTGCGGGATTGCTTGCATTATAGTTGCCATAAACGGTTTGCAGCGGCAGGCCACGCTTATCGTAATAGGTACGCGAGAGAGTGCCGTGGCCGGAGATGGAAACGGAAGTTTCTCGTTCATAGCTCTCTGTTACTGCACCGGTTGTAACCGTTCCTTCCGCGGTTGTTTCCTTTGGAATCTGATAGCTAAAGGAGGCGCGGTTGATGGCAGCAACCTCATTATTTCCGTAGCCCGCATTGCGATATTCATAATTAACTTGGCTTAAAATATTGGGGCTTCCGCTTTCGTTTCGAACAGTGACCGAGCGAACAGGGCCGGTTTGATCGATATAGCCTTGCCCGTTTACGGTGTTGGATGTAGAATAATAATCATATTCCGTATAAGAAGTATTGGGCGGATTGATTTCCTCGGTTCGCAGACTTTCGGAATCGGTAATATAATTCGTGCGAGCACCCAAAGGATCCAATTGATACTGAATCGTTGTACCGTAGTTCCCATAAACGGTCTTACCATGATTGACGTGGCTATAGCCCCAGCTGAAATCTCCGCAGCTTCCCATTTCTGCGGTTGCTGTTGCAACAAGATTTCCATAGGCATCATATTGGTATTGCGTTCCATAGCCCATTGGGGTTGTTTCGCTGAGCAGCTGACTATCATTGCCGCCGGTCATAGCAGAATTCCCTTTGCCATAGGTATACTGGGTAGCATTTCCCAGAGCATCGGTTGTAGTTGTTGGCTGACCGAGATCGTTATATTGCGCATCAGAGCTTTCGCCATTGCGCCCGGTTACTCCAACCACATTTCCTTCCGAATCCAGCTCATACCGCGTACCGTAGCTTTCAATGCCCAAATAAATATCATCAAAATAAGCAACATTGGCGCTGCGGTCATTCTTCAAATAAATTGTTACGGTTTCAAAGTTTTTTGCTGCAATTAAACTATCGCTGATATGAAACCATGTCAAATCGGTATTGGGCGGAATCATTACAGTTTCATATTCTACCGTTCCGTCTGTATAATAAACCGCAATGGTAATAGCGGCCGCTGTTTTTGTTCCACTTCCTGTATCGGTTGTTGGGAGACCGTTATTGGCAACGGCGGCGCTGAAAACAATTTCATCGCCCGCATTTCCGCTGACATTGATCGGCTGCAGCACAATATTCTTTTCTGTTGGATTTCCGGTAATTGCCAAATAACCATTGCTGAAATCGGCAACATCATCGCCATCGCAAAGTTCGCTCCAGCCGTAATCTTTTCCGTAGAGGAATTGGCCGGATACAGAAGGAATATTGAAGGAAAAACCGCCGTTTATAATTTCATTTCCTGTTTCAAGAGATTCATAATAATTTAGATATACATTGTATATCCTTGCCGCAATAGATGCGGATTGATTTTCGATGCGGCAATGATAGGTCTCCGCTGCGGCAAGCTCTGTTATTAGAATGATCTTATCGCCAAGCCGCTCGCTTTCGGAAGCAACGAGATTGCCGTCTTCATCATAGATTGATAATATTACTTCCTCCCATACAGGATCATCAATCAAAACCTCGGCAGAAAAGCAATAGGGGCCGGTACGATCTACCCTAACCAGCTGAGAAATACATTCATTTACATCAACATAAGCATCTCCACCGTAAAAGGCATCGCTATCTGTGGATTCCCATACATTAGTAATGATGTCGTTTGTTTCCTCGAAGCTGCTGTCGATCAGTAAATTATTATTTTGGCGAATCAATTTGGATTCCAGCGTAATTTTATTTTGCGCTCCCCCTTGGGTACCATATTCATAATACTTACTGCCGCCCAATTGATCCGAAATACCGATGGTTTTACCGGCGCGATCAAAACGATATACCATTGTATAATCATCATTTAGGCGATCAATGATTTTGGTATGGTTAGTATATGAAAACTCAAGATCGCAGCTCCATCGATCATCTCCGATATAATTGATTTTTTCAAGATGGATTACCTTGGCGGTTGTAGTATTACTTTCCCTTCCTAAAAGAATTCGATCTCCTGAATAGGGTTCTGTAATATTACACAACAAATGATTGGCATAGTAAAAAGAAAGGCTCTGCTTCTCGGTAGAATAGTTATTATATTCTCGCGGGATGCCCCAATCAATTCTTGTAAGCTTACCTGATGAATCATAGGTAAAAGAAGCATTAGACCCTTCGGGAGAGATAACGTTTTTGAGCTGATATGAGGCTGTTGATCCGCTGCCGATAATATCCCAAGTCAATCCCGTTTCGCGTTTGGCATTTGCCGAAAGAATTTCCTTGACCTTTATCGGCAGATAAACGCCGCTTGCTTCTTGAAATTCAACCTCAATTTCAACTCGATTTCCGGCTGTATCAACCAAGGCAGTCAGATGACCGTTTGTAAATTCCTTATAAGATTTATCCTTATAAACCAACTTACTGTCAACGCTGTTTAGGATTGTTAACACCGTTGATGGATCTGTTTCTTTTTTATATTCCTTCGGATAGCCGGAAGTCTGATCGGTCGGTATGAAATAATGGGGAGTTCCATCCGAATCGATATGAAGATAATAGGTTTCATCGCTATGATCGAAATACCGTTCAGCGATTGTTTCTTGGATGTTCAAACGAAAGCCTCTGCCCACATTCGCACCTTCATAAGATGCCATATAACCGCTTTTGGCATAATCATCATTATATATATGGCTAATACCAAAGCCGTTGCGTTGGTTATTGGAAACTGTATCCGCGAAAACGGCTGTCAGCGCACCGCTATGATGATTTATATAAACGGATGCATTATTTAAAGATTCCGCAGTATACGTCCAATACTCTTCCAAGCCAATATTACATACATAAGAAACCGCAATATTCGGCAATGGTGCTTCCGCTGATGAATTAAAATTAACATCATAGCTACATTCGTTTCCATCGGTTGCGGGCGTGATGCAAAGCCCATAATTAGAGGTGGGAATAGAATACCATTTTTGCACCATTTGAGTAATATCAGCCGTTAAATAATGATATCCTATCCGTTCTGCATAATAAGAATCATATTCGATCAGCGCATCAATGCTGCTGTGCCGATTTGGTAAGTTGGCTTCATTAAAATTATTTGTCCAGCTCATATTCTGATAAACATAGATGGGGGGAGGTTTCCGCTCATCTTGTTTATTAGCATATAAATTCAGCTCTGCGTTGACAATTCTGCAGCCGTAAAGCGGCTGATTCATGACATTCCCGCTTCCATAAATATGATCTAACTCTAAGGGCGGCAAATCAAATTTAATATATACTTCAGAATATGTATCCGGAAATTCATCGGCATATTCCGGAAATTCTTCCCGATCGGCGCTGTTGTCAGTAAAATGAATGGCATCATAAATAACATCGCCAACAGAAAAATGAGTCACTTCATCTGCGCCACTATGATAGCTTGCCATTTTTATATGATTTGTTGAATAAGGGATCAAAACAGTCGGATCCAGCGTAACGGGAAATTTGCGTGCGGGATCTTGCAACCATTGGGCAGAGGGGGTAACCGTTATGATCCAACGCTCTCGCTGCTCCTGCAAATCAACAGCAATATCAATGCTTTGAGCGCCGGCCGCATCAAACATATAAGGGGCCTGAATCTGATAAACCATGCGATCATCAGCGCGGCGATAGATACCGATGCTATTGTCGGCAGCTTTAATCAGGCGGTATTCTGCTGCAGAGATTGCAAAAGAATAGCTCTCTGTACCGCTCGATTTTCTAATAATAATGCTTTCCTTAATTTGATTGGCGCTTAAATCATATTCCAAATCTGCATTGGTTAAAATATCTGTATAGGTTATTTTGTTGCGAAGCTGCTTTGCAAATTCTTTTTCCTCCGCAATGCTTTCCTTCGCAGCAGATATTTTTTCTGTTTCTGCCGCCGCTTTCAAATCCAAGGTTGCGGCAGCCGCGGTTAATATACCGCTTTCGGCGCGAGCAACCTTTGCAGCGCCGGCTTTTTTATTTAATAAATCAAAGCGGATCACTGCGCCGGTTTCCGGATCCTCCAGCTCAAAAAGTGCATCCGTTTGCTGCGTGGCAAAGGAAACGGGTAGCGGGCTCTTTTTCGGCTCCATGCGCCCGTTGCGCAAGGTAAGCGTTTGATCGATTTCTACCCACTTTCCATCCTCTTCCATATGGATCGGCTCCATATAGGAATACATCTGATAGGTGCCGTCGCTCATGCGATAGTGCTTGGTTACGGCATCTCTTTTTTCGGTTACTTCTGCAATCGCTTTGATCTCATTTGTTGTTTCGGTAATTAGCTCGGCCGATTCATTGGTTCCCCCAATCTGGTCGGGCAAAGCATAGGACGGAAACACCTGAACAAACAAGACAATACTTAATATGATTGCAATGATTCGCATTATTGAGTTGTTTTTCATTGTTGTTACTCCTATGTATTCTTTGGCGCGCTGCTGTTCTTCTCTGCTCTCCTTTCCGCAGCGAGATTTTATGGGAATACCTCTTGATTTCATTGTATACGGATTATGCATATCTGTCAATAGACTTCATCAATAATAAAAAAATTTGATTATTATATACAAATATTGGAGGTGTATTTTGGTAATGAAGTATGTTTTTAAAAGCAGAGGAAACACTTTGGCCTGTTATTTAAGCCGCCCTGTGACGCAGAGAACCGGTAC
>JAZQDS010000068.1:0-66306 GCA_045546895.1 Eubacteriales bacterium
AGTTGGGTCTAGTCATTGTCTTCCTAAGACCGCTTGGCCTCCGACTTAGGATGAGATAATGAATTTCAATGATTATTGGAAGATTCCTCGGAATGCGAAAAAGTTCTTTTCACCAAAACAGGAAAAAGTACTAAAGGCAAAGTACGGGATATGGTATACTTTTCATACAATTCTATCAATAGTGATTCTCTTAACTCCATTTTTTATCTTTTTGTTTCTATCTCCAAACAATGCTTTTGATCCGACAACCCAAAGTGGTAATTTGCTTGGTGCGATTGGCGGCATTATTGGATTAATAGGTTCATTTTCAATTGGTTTCGGTTTGGTAAATATATTTATGACTCTTGTAAAACAATATCTCGGTCATATTGTGACCTTGGTTTCTATTGTAGGAGGAATATTGTTAGATATATTGGGATTTTATGTGTTCTCATTAGTAAGATAAGCGGTTTTTATAGAGCAAATATGATTAACAAAGAAATAATTTGTCCCAAATTTAACACAAGCATATAATACGTCCATGAGGTGATGATATGATAAATCATTTCGATTTAGAATACAAAGATAAATTGTATTTGGATTTACATCTTCCGGAAAGTGACTCTTTTGATTTATTTGTATATTTCCATGGTGGTGGATTGTGCCAAGTCTTATAATACCATTTATTGATAAAGTTAGAGAAAAGTAATTTTAACGATGCGGAAAGGATATTTATGTTTGTATAAAATGAAAAAAGTTCGTTTTGCAAAAGGAATGAAGCTCATTGCCTTAGTTTCAATTTTGGTTACTGCCGTATTGGGACTCGTTTATTGGATTTGGCCCAATGATGTATTGCAGAGCGGTATTATAACTTGCGGCACAATTGCTTATCATTTTTTTATGCGGCTGTTGGTTGGAGAACTTTACAATTTATCATTAAAAAATAACGTGAATTATAACCAAAAATGGTTTAGGGTTGGGGCCTTTGAGCAAAGGTTATATCAGCTTTTAAAGGTAAAGAAATGGAAAAAATTCCTACCAACTTACGATCCTGATGCCTTTGATAGGCGCCAACACTCTTGGCATGAAATTGCGGGCGCTATGTGCCAATCGGAATTGATTCATGAAACCATAGCCGTATTAAGCTTTCTGCCGATTGTTTTTTCTATTTGGTTTGATTCTGTGCTTGTTTTTGTTCTAACGTCTATATTTGCCGCTTTATTTGATCTGAGCTTTGTTGCAATACAGCGCTTTAATCGAACAAGAGTGTTAAAAAGATTAATTGATAGGATGGAAGTTAAATGAATATGAAAGCAGCTATTTTTGATGTGGATGGTACATTAATTGATTCCTTAATGGTTTGGGAGGTTCTATGGGCGACCATTGGTGAAAAATATTTGAATGATCGTTCATTTGCGCCAAGCCTTGAGGATGATAAAAAAGTTCGCACTCTTACGCTCAAGGATGCAATGCACTTAATTCATGCCAATTATCGGGTTGGAGAGAGCGGAGATGCGCTGCATAAGCTTGCCGGCAGTATTTTACTGGATTTTTATGCTGAAAGCGTTGAGCTAAAAAAGGGCGTTAGGGAGTTTTTGGAATATTGCAGTCTACATGGTGTAAAAATGTGCATTGCTTCAGCCACCGCGCCTGAACTTTTAGAGGTTGCCATAAAACGTTGCGGAATTGAAAAGTATTTTCTTAAAATTTTTTCCTGCGGGCTTTTGGGGAAGGGAAAGGAGCATCCGGATGTTTTTTTGCTCGCGCATAAATTTTTGGGTGAAAGTCCGGAGGAAACTTGGGTATTTGAGGATTCACTTGTTGCAATTGAAACCGTTACGAAAATCGGAATGAAAACAGTAGGCATCTATGATCCGTATAACTATGGTCAGGAAAGAATCAAGGAGCTTGCAACGGAATATATTGCACCCGGCGAAACGCTTGCCAAACTTATTAAATAATATAGAAATCCCGCTTTGCGGGATTTTTTGTTTTAAAAAGTCTTTCGAATTGCGTCTAATTTTATGAAAATAAACTATACTTATTTTGAAGAGATCTTTTTGGAGGCGCATATGAAAGGATATTTAACGATTTTTTTGAAAGGCGCTTGGATCGGTGGAACATTGACAGTACCCGGTGTCAGCGGCGGTTCTATGGCGATGATTTTGGGGGTTTATGAGCGCCTGATTTATTCATTTAACTCATTGATTAAACGAAAGAATCGCGCCGATAGCGCCTTGTTTTTAATTCTTTTTTGCTCCGGCAGCTTATTGGGTTTTCTGACGCTCTCTCATTTGGTGGTTTATTTGTTGGAACATTATGCTGTACCGATGATATTATTCTTTGCGGGCGGAGTTATTGGCGGATTGCCGATTGTTTTGGATGAGATTAGAGATCAGCGAATTTACTGGTATCATTGGGGCTTCTTTTTGGCGGGAGCTGCAGTAATTATTCTTCTTGCATTATTGCCTGATGGATATTTAATATTGGATCCTGAAAAGGAAGGATCCAATATTTTTATGCAGGCGATCGGTGGATTTATTGCTGCTATCGCTTTAATTCTGCCGGGAATCAGCGTTTCTCATATGCTGTATGTTTTGGGTGTTTATGAGGGCGTTATGCAGGCGGCGGCAGAGCTGAATTTTGTTCCGTTAATTCCTTTTATTGCGGGCGGGATTATCGGAACGGTTTTGATGGCTCGATTTATTGAATGGCTATTGCATCGTTATAAACTTCAGACCTATCTTGCAGTTATGGGATTTGTTGTCGGGTCGGTGGTAGAGCTATTGTCGCGCGTTCGAATCAGCGAACTTTCGATTTGGTGTGTCCCATTATTTTTAAGTGGCTTTTTCGGTGTTTTTCTAATGTATTATAAAGGAAAGACCAATGCATAAGCATTGGTCTTTCCTTTATAATCAGATGATATTTCCTGAAGCGAGCTTTCTCCAAACATTTTTGGGGGAAACATCGAGGATTTCAACATCCAATTGTTCGATTTTAGTGATTTTTCCTTCGATAAAGTCTTCAATGGTGCGCTTAGTTGTGTTTAAACGTTCTTTCAATCCGCCGATTCTAAGCTCAATGACATCAAAGCCAAAGGTTTTATTATCATAATACCATTCGTTTCTGGCAACAGAGAGATATTGGTCCAGCGAAGATAAAACTGCGGGAATTCGCTCCGCCGCTATTGCTCTTAAAGTTTCGATATTCTTTTCCAGATATGCTGTTCGGATATCGGTCGAAAGGGTTGCCTTCAAAGCCAAGAAACGGCAAAGAGCTTCAGCGCTGTGCAGCATATAGGAAAAGGGATTTTCGGGAACAGCGGCAATGATTTCCGCTTTTTGAGCAAATTCATCTGCATATTGAGGCTTTATCTTGCAATCAATCCAGCCGCCGAGGGGGTCATTATAGAATATGTATTTTGAAAGAAGTACTTTACTATAGTTATGGGGATCGGTATCAGAAAGAAGATTGGGGCTATCCAATAAGAGAAAATCATCGAATTTAACGCCGAAGGTTTCAAAGAACCGCGCCTTAACCCAATTTAAATCTTCTCCTTTCGCATAGCAGTATTCAGCATATTGCTGAAGAGTGGGGAGGATGGAAAAATTAGAAGCCTCGGCGCCGTTATCGCCCCAGGCGGTTGCAATAACGGTCGATACCTTTTCTTCTCGCGCAATTCTCAAATGAATGTCGTTTACATAAAGAGAATAAAAGTTCATGGGGGACATGCCATACCATTTCCAAGCACCGCCTGCAAAGATGGTGGGGTTGCGGAATTGTTGATGGCAATGCATCATATGGCGGAAACGCTTTTCATTATCGGAATAATAGTCCCAATAAACAAGTGAGAGGTTTTCGGGTACCATATTGATAACATCATTGGAAATTTCACCCTTATCCACATAGTAAGTGTGAAACTGGATGCGGAAAAACATATCGGACCAGATCATCGGATTAAACTGATATTTTTCGCAGATCTTAACAATTTTATCAAGATGTTCCAAAATGATGGAGGAGCGATCACGATAACCGTTAATATCAAGATATTTACCGGAACCCAAAAGGTGAGCTTCGTCCATACCAACATGGATACGGTTGGAGCGGAAGCAAGCGCGACAACTTTGAATCATCGCCTCAATTAATGCATAGGTTTTTTCTTCTCCGACCAAAAGGATGTTGGTGTTGTCAATGACGGATTGGAAATCCGGCCAGCGCAGACTGCCCTCTAAATGAGCCAAAACCTGTATGCAGGGGATCATTTCGATGCCGAAGGAGAAAGCATAATCGTCTATGTCTTTCAGCTCTTGCTGAGAAAAACGCCCTCTCATATAGCCGAAATAGGGATATTCGGGAACCTCATAGGTATCCTCGGTATAGAGCATAAAGGAATTAAAGCCCATTAGAGCAAGATAACGAATCATACGCTTTGCCGCGGGAACATTATATACGGCATTGCGTGAGCAATCCGACATCAGGCAAAGATCATTATGAGCAGGGGTTTCACAATAAGTGTTTTGCTCTTTGATTCGCTCGGGAAGTAAAGAAAGCGCCCTGAAAAATTCATTCTTTTTATGATATTCCAAAAAGCAAGCATCATCTTCAAAAACAATTGCGGGACCGGTATCATTTTGGCGGATCGTTACTTGCAATCCATCATTAGAGAGAGAGAATTGAAGTGACGGGGCAATTTCTTTGAGAGGTGCCTCAAGTTCAGGAGGAATATTTTTCAAACAAATCTTCATATTGAAACATTTCCTTTCTATAATTTATGTTTATTTTATCATTAATTAATTTTCATTGCAACTTATACTTGCTTTTTTTGTCTAAAAATACTAAAATAAAAACATATTTTACATAAGGATGAGAGCATGAAGAAAATCATTGTTTTGGGCGGGGGACCTGCCGGAATGATGGCTGCATATACCGCGGCATCAAACGGTGCAGAAACGCTGTTAATTGAACAAAATGAAATATTGGGCCGAAAGCTCTTGATAACCGGGAAAGGAAGATGCAATGTTACAAACTTTTCCTCCGAAGAAGAGCTGATCGGGCAGATTGTGAATAATCGAAAATTTTTATATTCCGCTTTTAACGCATTTAACGCTTACGATGCTTATGGTTTTTTTGAGGAAAACGGCGTTCCGCTGAAAGTGGAGCGAGGAAATCGCGTTTTCCCGGTTTCTGATCGTGCTGCGGATGTTCGAAATGCGATGAAAAATGCGATGCTTCAGGCCGGCGTTAAAATCATTTGTGATCAGATTAAAAGCATCGATGGCAAAAAGCTGATGCTACAAGGGAAATACGGGGATTATTGCGCTGATTCAATTATTATTGCAACAGGAGGCTGCTCTTATCCGCTTACCGGATCAAAAGGGGATGGATATCGATTTGCGAAAAGCCTGGGCCATAATGTAATAAATCCGCGCCCTGCTTTAGTTCCGCTGATTGAAAAGGGGTTTAATTGCGAGAGAATGATGGGGCTTTCCTTGAAAAACGTTCGTCTTTCGGTTTGCAACTGTAAAGGAAAAAAACTTTACGAAAATTTTGGGGAAATGCTCTTTACCCATTGCGGAATTTCGGGGCCGTTGGTACTATCGGTTTCCTCATTGCTGAGGGATGGGGATTTTCCTGCGAGGGCAATTATCGACCTAAAGCCGGCTTTGGACGAAGAAACATTGGATAGGCGTCTTTTAAAGGATTTTGATTTAAATAGTAATAAGGATTTTGCCAATGCTTTGGATCGCCTGCTTCCGCGCAAGTTGATTCCGATTGTGATTGAGAGGAGTGGGATTGATACACGCATCAAAGTGCACCAGATTACCAAGGAGCAGCGAAAGAAGCTGGCTTTAATTATTAAAAATTTCGAGATTTTAATCGCCGGGAAGAGCGGATTTGATGAAGCGATTGTTACCGCCGGCGGTGTTGATATTGGTCAAATTGATCCTCGTACAATGGAATCCAAGCTTGTTCCTGATGTTTATTTTGCGGGCGAGGTTCTGGATGTTGATGCCTTTACCGGCGGATATAATCTGCAAATTGCCTATTCTACCGGCTATCTTGCCGGGATTTCAGCGGCACAAAAATAATTTTATATTTCATTTTGTGTTAAAATATGGTTTACATAATATTTTAAACATTTTACAAAATAATCTTGAAAATACTTGGCCAATAAGGGCTAATGAGGAGGAAAAAATGGGTATTAATATTGCAATTGATGGTCCCAGCGGAGCCGGGAAGAGCACGCTTTCCAGAAAGCTGGCTGAAAAACTGGATTATATTTATGTTGACACCGGCGCATTATATCGTACCATTGGATTATTTATTTTCAGAAATAAAATTGATCCTTCAAATTGCGCAGCGGTTGAAGCTGCGCTACCGCAAATTGAGGTGGGGTTGCGCTTTATCGGTGGCGAGCAGCATGTTTATCTTAATGGCGAGGATGTTTCAAAGGATATTAGAATTCATGAGGTGAGTCAATACGCTTCTTTGGTTAGCGCGCATCCACCTGTTCGTAAATATCTTTTTGAAACACAAAGAAAGCTTGCGGCTGAGAATAATGTTATTATGGACGGTCGGGATATCGGAACTGTTGTTTTGCCGAATGCCGATGTCAAAATTTTTCTTACCGCCAGCGCTGAGGTGCGCGCTAAACGCCGCTATGATGAACTGATTCAAAGAGGGCAGAGCGTTGATTTTGATCAGGTTCTTGCGGATGTTATTCGGCGGGATGAGCAGGATATGAATCGCCCTGTTGCGCCTTTAAAGCCCGCTGATGACAGCGTAATTCTTGATACTTCCGGCTGCTCTTTTGATGAGGCGCTTTTATTGCTTTATAATACGGTAAATGAAAGGTTGAGCCGCTGAAATGAGTGTTAAAACGATTGAGCATGCAGGCTTTTGCTTTGGGGTTTCCCGCGCTGTTGATGCGCTGAATGCCGAAATTGAAAAGGGGAGTAGTAGTATTTTTACTGTGGGCCCCATCATTCATAATCCTCAAATTATTGAGGAAATGGGGAAGAAAGGGGTAAAAATAGCAAAGGATGTGCGCGAAATTCCGCGAGATAGTACCGCTGTAATTCGAGCGCATGGAATTCCGAAAGAGGATTTAAAATACCTAGAGGAGAGGAAAATTCGGTTCGTTGATGCTACCTGCCCATTTGTTGAGAAAATCCAGAAAATCGTTGATCAGGAAAAGGAAAATATTGTTTTGATCGGCGGAAATCCGGATCATCCCGAAGTGATCGGAATTAAAAGCTATGGTAACGAAAAAACTTTTGTTTTCCGAAATGCAGAGGAATTGGCGGAATTATCTAAAAAAACAGATAACTTTTCGTCAAATTACATAGTTGTTGTTTGGCAAACTACATTTAATTTAAAAGAATTTGAAAAATGTTCGGATTTTCTCAAAAAAAACTTTGAAAATTTGAAAATCTATGATACAATATGTAAAGCGACTCAGATCAGGCAGCAAGAAACGGCTGCACTTGCCGCTGAAAGTGATGCAATGATCATCATCGGCGGGAAAGAGAGTTCGAACACGGCCAAGCTGTTTTCAATTGCGAAGGCGGCTTGCCCCTGCACAGTTTTGATTGAGCAGGTTAATGAGGTACCAATAAAATTAGTATATAAAGAGAGGATTGGTATTGCAGGCGGGGCTTCCACCCCTGTTTGTATCATCGAGGAGGTAAAACGTATTATGTCGGAACAAAATGTCAACTTGGT
Source organism: Eubacteriales bacterium (assembly GCA_045546895.1). Taxonomy (GTDB): domain Bacteria; phylum Bacillota; class Clostridia; order Oscillospirales; family QAKW01; genus QAKW01. The sequence goes on from JAZQDS010000068.1 coordinate 7,705, forward strand.
TGAGGAAGAAATGACCTTCGAGCAAATGCTTGAGAATTCCTTAAAAGTAATTAACAATGGAGATAGAGTGAAAGGAATTGTCGTCGGAATTAATCCTTCTGAAGTCAAGGTTGATCTTGGTGCGAAGTACTCCGGCTTCATCACAAGAGATAATTTTTCGGCGGATCCCAATGTGGATCTTATGGCTGATGTTGCTGTTGGCGATGAAATTGAATGTATTGCTTTGAGAGTTAATGATGTTGAGGGTACCGTTGCGCTTTCTAAAAAGAAGGTTGATGCAATGGCCGGCTTTGAAAAACTGGAAAAGGCTTGTGAAGAAAAGGCTACTTTGGAAGGCACTGTTGCTGAAGTTACCAATGGCGGCCTGACTGTTATGATTGAGGGGACTCGTGTATTTGTTCCCAAGTCTCTTTCCGGTAAGCCCCGCAACTTTGATTTTGATACCATGATGAATGAAACCATCGAGCTTCAGATTGCTGAAATTTCCATGGTTCGCGGTCGTAAGAAGGTAATCGGCTCTATGCGCGCGCTTGAGGCGGAAAAGCGCAAGGCTGCCCGCAAGGAATTTTGGGATAATGCTGCTGTTGGCAATCGTTATAACGGTATTGTTAAGTCCCTGACCACTTTCGGCGCTTTCGTTGATCTTGGCGGCGTTGATGGCTTGCTTCATATTACCGAGATGTCTTGGAAGAAGATTAAGCATCCCAGCGATATTATGAATGTTGGCGATGAGATCGATGTTTACATCAAAGCGATTGACGAAGAAAAGAAGAAGATTTCCTTGGGTTATAAGAAGGATGAGGATAATCCCTTTGTACTTTTCACCAATCAGTATAATGTTGGCGATACTGCTACCGTTACGATTATGAACCTGATGCCCTTCGGCGCTTTTGCGCGTATTATCGATGGCGTTGATGGTTTGATCCATATTTCTCAGATCAGCACCAAGCACATTGCAAAGCCCGCAGATGTTTTGAAGGTCGGCGATGAGGTCGAGGTTAAGATCGTTGATATCAACGAGGAAACTCAGAAGGTTGGTCTTTCCATCCGCGCTTTATTGGATGAGGAGGCCGCCGCTGAGGAAGCTGCTCCCGTTGAGGTTGCCGAAGAGGCTGCCGAGGAAGCAGACGCTGAGTAATTCATTATTGCATTGAGCAGTGCGAAAAGGAAACTTTTCGTACTGCTTTTTTTATTATTATATAGACAAATTATTATATCTTATGGTATAATACAATTATATATGGTTTAAAGTGGGTGAGTATTGAATTGTTAAATTCTGCCGAAAGAAATCAGGCAATTTGCAGGCTGAAAGAAATGTTTTTGCGCAGAGGAGCTCCTTTATATGCCTGCGTTCGTACATACGGATGTCAGCAAAATGTTGCTGATAGTGAGCGTATGAAAGGAATGCTTGCCGAAATTGGTTTTTTGTTTACAGATGACCCTGAAAATGCAGACCTTGTATTGTTTAATACCTGCGCGGTGCGCGAGCATGCGGAGAAAAAGGTTTTTGGGAATATTGGTGCTTTAAAACCATTAAAGGCTGCGAAGCCTGAAATGCTGATTGTACTTTGCGGTTGTATGATGCAGCAGGAGCGGGTACAAAAAGAGCTGAAATCTAAATATAAGCATGTAGATATTGTTTTTGGGCCTTCTATGATTCCAATGCTCCCGCAGATGATAGAAGAAGCAATTCTATCCAAGATAAAGATATTTACTCGCGAAGAAATTTCGGAAATTGCAGAAGATCTTCCGATTGTTCGGGATGAAAAGCATAAAGCGTGGGTATCGGTAATGTATGGGTGTAATAATTTTTGCACTTATTGTATCGTTCCTTATGTTCGCGGACGCGAGCGCAGCCGCCGATCTGATAAAATATTAGATGAAATTCGCGCATTGGTTCGCGATGGATATCGCGATATTACGCTACTTGGCCAAAACGTTAATTCATATGGCAAGGATCTGGATGGCGAAATGGATTTTGCTGATCTTCTTTATGCTATTGATAAAATTGAAGGCGATTTCTGGATTCGTTTTACTACCAGCCATCCGAAGGATTGCAGCATTAAGCTTTTAGATGCAATGGCGGCTTGCAAGAAGGTTTGCCATCAGCTTCAGCTCCCGTTTCAATCCGGCAGCAATAAGATTCTGGAGGATATGAATCGTCATTATACTGCGGAATCCTATTATAGCTTGATTGAATATGCAAGGAAGGTAATGCCGGACGTTGTTGTTACCAGCGATGTTATCGTTGGGTTCCCCGGCGAGACCGAGGAGGATTTTGAGGAAACCCTTAATCTTGTGCGCAAGGTTGAATTTGATAATCTCTTCACTTTTCTTTATTCAAAAAGAAGCGGAACTAAAGCTGCAGTTGCGAAAAATCAAGTGGATGAAAGTATAAAAAAAGAACGCTTCAATCGCCTGCTTGAGCTGCAACATGCGAATTGCCTGAAAAGAAATAAAGCAATGGAAGGCAAGACCTATCGGGTCTATGTTGAATCCTTGAGCAAAAATAATCCCAATACCCTTACAGGCAGAACCATGGGGGGAAAAGCAATTGATTTTCCCGGCGATGCTTCGTTGATTGGTCAATTTTGCGAGATAGAAGTAATTAAAGCTAAATCTTGGTCGTTAGACGGTAAAATAAAGGAGTAACAAAAATGACAGAAATTATTGAAAAAGCAAAAGAGTTAGGCGCTTTGGTACAAGCGAGCGAGCAGGTGCAAAAATTCAATGCTGCAAAGGCAGCATATGAAAACGATGAAGAAATCCAAAAACTAATTCATGAGTTTAATTTGCAAAAAATGTCGATGATGTCTCTTGGCAATGAGAGCGAGCCCGATCAGGCGCGAATGACTGAGCTGGAAGAGCGAATGAAGAGCATTTATGCTGAAATCATGGCAAACGATAAGATGAATGAGATGCAGGAATCTACCAAAGCAGTTGAGGAATTGATGGGTCAGATCAACGGCGTTTTAACATTCTATGTTACCGGTGAAGAGCCCAGCTCTTGTACTCACGACTGTTCTACTTGCGGCGGCTGCCATTAAACCGCTGAATTAGGGGAGGATTAAAATGGGGAAACTTTCTCCGATGATGGAGCAGTTCTTTGAAATTAAGAACCGCTATAAAGATTATATTTTATTTTACCGTGTTGGTGATTTTTATGAGATGTTCTTTGATGATGCTCATGCAGCGTCCAAAGCGCTTCAATTAACATTGACAGGCAAGGAGTGTGGTCTTGAGGAGCGTGCGCCGATGTGTGGCGTACCGTTCCATAGCTACGAAAACTATGCCGCGAAGTTGGTGGCAAATGGTTTTAAGGTTGCAATTTGCGAGCAGGTTGAGGATCCTAAAAGCGCAAAGGGGTTGGTACGCCGTGATGTTGTTCGGGTAATTACTCCCGGTACGGTAACCCAATCCAGCATGTTGGATGAAAACCGCAATAATTATCTTGCTTGTATGTTTGCCGGTGATCATCGAGTTGCTTTGGCTTTTGCCGATGTTTCGACCGGTGATATAGAAATGACTGTTTTGGATCATGCTGATGGCGGTGTTGTTATCAATGAGCTTTCCCGCTTTTCTCCCAGCGAACTTCTGATCAGTGAGCAGGCTTATGAATATCCGGAGGTCTTGAATTATGCCAAAGAGCGGATCGGTGCATTGGTAACCAAGCTTACCCCTTCCGAGCAGCAGGATCGGATTGCGCCTTTGCTGGAGCATTTTCATATCAAAGCCTTGGATGTTCTCGGTATTCCTGATTGTTATGAGAGCATTTCCTGTCTCTATTATCTTTTGGCTTATATTTCCGAAACGCAGAAATGTGATATCAGCTATCTGGATAAGCTGAAGGTTTTTCGCCCCAGCCAATATATGGAACTGGATGCGGCAACGCGGCGTAATCTTGAATTGACCGAAAGTATTCGCCGCAGTGATAAAAAGGGAACGCTTTATCATGTTTTGAATAAAACAAAAACCTCCTGCGGTGCGCGGCTTTTGCGCTCGTTTTTGGAGCGTCCGTTGGTTAGTATTGATGAAATCAATCTTCGCCTTGCGGCGGTGGATGAACTGAAGAATAATCCCATCCATCGCGATGAATTGCGCGAACTATTGAACCAAACTTATGATATGGAGCGCTTAATGGCGCGTGTGATGCTTGGAACATGTAACGCAAGGGATATCAGTGCATTAGGGCAAACCTTCGGTCTGTTTCCAAGTATCAAGAATGTTTTAAGTCAATTTAATTGTCGTTTGATTAAGGAAGCTGATAAAAACCTCGGTGATATGGAGGAGCTCCATCATTTAATCTCAAGATCGATAGCGGATGATTTGCCTCTAACCATTCGTGAAGGGAATATTATTCGCGATGGTTATGATGCGGAAGTGGATGATTGCCGCAAGATGACCGAGGATTCCGAGCAAATTATGTGTGATTGGGAGGCAAAGGAACGGGAGGAAACAGGAATTAAATCCTTGAAAATCAGCTATAATAAGGTTTTTGGTTATTATATTGAGGTGACCAAGCTTTATTATGATCTTGTTCCTGCCCATTATATCCGTAAACAAACACTTGTAAACTGCGAGCGGTTTATTACGGAAGAACTCAAGCAGCTTGAAACAAAGATTTTATATGCAAATCAGCGCTGCCAAAGCAGGGAATATGAACTGTTTTGCGGAATCAGAGCAACAGTCGCCGAGCGCTTAAAGGATGTTCAGGCGGCTGCATCGGCGCTGGCGCTTCTTGATGTTTTGGCTTCCTTTGCGCAGGTGGCGCAGGAAAATAATTATGTCAACCCCATTGTTGATGAAAGCGATGAGATAGAGATCATCGAGGGGCGTCATCCTGTTGTTGAGAATGTTATGCGGGATACATTATTTGTTCCGAATAATACCTCGTTGAACCAAAATGATCATCGGGTCGCTTTGATTACAGGCCCCAATATGGCGGGAAAATCAACTTATATGCGTCAGGTGGCTGTTATTGTTTTGATGGCTCAGATTGGCTGCTTTGTTCCTGCCAAGAGTGCTCATATTGGCATTGTTGATAAGATTTTTACACGGGTTGGCGCATCGGATGATCTTTCCTCCGGTCAATCTACCTTTATGGTTGAAATGACCGAGGTGGCTTATATCTTAGACAATGCAACCTCTTCTTCACTTTTGATTTTTGATGAAATCGGAAGAGGCACCTCTACTTATGACGGCATGAGTATTGCCAGAGCAGTAATGGAATATGTTAATGATCCCAAAAAGATTGGGGCAAAGACATTGTTTGCTACCCATTATCACGAACTTTGCGCGCTGGGCGATGTCGGAACAGGCATAGTAAACTATAACATTGCTGTTAAAAAGCGCGGGGATGATATTATCTTTTTGAGAAAAATTGTTCCCGGTGGCGCGGATCGTAGCTATGGTATTGAAGTAGCGGCACTTGCGGGTGTTCGCCCCGAGGTTGTAAAAAAAGCGAAGCAAATTTTAAAAGATATAGATAATGGCGCTATTGTTATTAATGCGCCTGCCCGCGTTCCAATTGCGGAGGAACCGCAGGTTAGCATGGAATTTATGGCGCAGCAAGCGATAATTGATCAGTTGAAGAATCTGGATGTGACAACCTTGACACCAATTGAAACAATGAGCTTGCTCTATGAGATCTCTAAAAAAGCAAAGGAGCTTTAAAATGGCCATCATTCAGGTTTTAGATCAGAATATTGCCAATAAAATAGCGGCCGGTGAGGTGGTCGAGCGCCCGGGAAGCGTAATCAAGGAGTTGGTTGAAAATTCCTTAGATGCGGGTGCAACGCATATTACTGTTGAAATTAAAAACGGCGGGATTACTTATATGCGCGTTACCGATGACGGATGCGGCATGGAGAAGGAGGATGCAAAAACCTGCTTTTTGCGCCATGCTACCAGCAAGATTCGCGATTTAGCCGATCTTTATGCCATTCAAACACTGGGCTTTCGCGGCGAAGCGTTGGCGGCGATTTCTTCCGTTTCCCGCATTGAGCTTCATACCTCAACGGGAGGTATCGGCTCCCATTTGGTTTTAGATGGCGGGAAAGAAACCTTATTTGAGGAGGTTGGAGCCCCGAAGGGAACAACGATTGTTGTTAGGGATTTATTCTTTAACACCCCTGCCAGAATGAAGTTTTTAAAAACAGATCGCTCGGAAGGTGGTTTCGTTGCTGCGCTGATGGATCGCCTTGCATTATCCCATCCGCATGTTTCTTTTCGGTTGATTCAAGATGAAAAGGTGACGCTTTCAACGGATGGCAATGGTAAATTGCTTGATGTAATTTATTCCATTTGGGGCAAAGAGATTACCAAAGGAATGCTTCAAGCAGATGCTGAAATTCAGCAGGTGCGTGTTTATGGCTATGTTGGGGAGCCTACCGTTACCAAAAATAATCGTAATTTTCAGCTTTGCTATATTAATGATCGATTGGTACGCAGCCAGACTGTTTTTGCGGCAATTGATCAGGCATATCGTAATAATTTATTTCATGGCCGCCATGCGGTATGTGTATTAAAACTGGTAATTCCGCATGGATTGGTTGACGTTAATGTTCATCCCGGCAAAATGGAGGTTAAGTTCTCCAATGAGAAGCTGGTTTTTGAAGCTGTTTATTATGCGATTAAGAATGCACTGAATAAGCAAACACTTCTTGGCAGCGAAGAAAAGGAAGTTTCTGCCCCTGCAGTTTCGGATCAAAAGAGGAATGTTGCCCCCAAAACTGCCCCTAAAGCGCATGATTTTGGCGCTGTTGAGGTCTTGGAGCAACCGGTTTCGCTGATCAGTAATTTAACGAAGGAAAAGGCAAGCGTGAAGATTCAAGAGGATAATTCTCCGATTGTTTCAATGCCGAAACCGTTAAGTGCCTCGCGTAAAAGTAATTTTACTTTACACGAGGAAAAAGAGGTTTTTAGTGACGAATTCAAAAAAATATCCCAAAATCTAATGGAAAAGCGAGCCGAAAAACGCGATGTTGCAGCAGACCCGCCGATAATGAAGCCTATAATCCGTAAAGAGGCGCCGTTGGTTGAAGAAAAACCAAAGGATCAGGAGAAGAAGCAACCGAAAGAAGCAATGGTTCAATATCGTTTTATCGGCGAGCTTTTCAGCACATATCTTTTGATCGAAAGCGGCAGCAGTTTATATCTGATTGATAAGCATGCAGCCCATGAACGTATGATTTTTGAACGCCTTTTAAAAGAGCGCAACGCCCAAAAACCTGCGCAACAACAGATGCTGGTGCCCGAAACCTTGCGCTTATCGCAGGAGGAATGTCTCTTTGCTTTAGAGCATCAGGCTGAATTCACTAAAATCGGCTACGAAATTGATGCGTTCGGAGACCGCAAAATTATTTTAAGAAGCCGTCCTCTTTGTCTTACAAATGAAACGGCTACAGAGGCCTTTTCCGAAATTCTTTCGGAATGGATGAATGGCGGGAAAAAAGATTTTACAGATCGGGAAAACCTCGCATTAAAGACTATGGCTTGCAAATCAGCTATTAAAGCCGGGAATATTAATGATCGGCGGGAATTGGAAACTTTGATTGAAAAGTTGATCCGCGAGGATGAAATTCATCAATGCCCCCATGGCAGACCGATTATGATCGCTTATTCTAAAAACGAAATCGAAAAGGCATTTAAACGAATTTAAATACTCAGGAGAGGGCTATGCAAAAGATTATTGCAATTGTTGGACCGACTGCCTCCGGAAAAACCGCGATTTCACTCGCGATTGCAAAAAAATTCGGTGGCGAAATAATATCGGCTGATTCAATGCAAATTTATCGCGAAATGAATATCGGTACCGCAAAGCCTTCCTTGGAGGAGCGTGCGGGGATTCCGCATCATTTGATGGGCCATATCAGCGTTGAAGCGGTTTATAACGTTGCTGAATACGCCAATGAGGCACGCTTGATTTTGGATGAAATGGATGCGCGCGGATGCTTGCCCATTATTTGCGGTGGGACAGGCCTTTATATGGACCATTTACTGAGCAATACCGAATTTTTTGAAATTCCTTTGGATGAAAAAATTCGATTGACTTATCAAGAAATGGCTCATCAAAGAGGAAATGACGCAGTTTATGCCCTTTTAAAAGAGCGAGATCCCCAATTGGCTGCCCATCTTCATCCTAATGACAGTAAAAGAGTTATTCGCGGGCTGGAGGTTCTCGAAATAACAGGGAAACGATTATCGGAATTACAGCAGGAAAGCATTCGTGAATCCCCCTATGAGGTCTTATATATCGGCTTGAATTACCATGATCGGCAAAAACTATATGAACGAATTAATCTTCGGGTTGATCTGATGATTCAAAATGGTCTTTTGGATGAAATTGAAATTCTGATGAAGGATTATAATCTCTCCGCAACCGCGCGCGCAGCGATTGGCTATAAGGAACTGATGGATGCGATTGAAGCGGGGGAGCCGATTACATCTGCGATTGAATTAATTAAACAAAAATCGCGGAATTATGCCAAGCGGCAGATAACATGGTTTGGAAAAAATCAAAAGATTCATTGGTTTTATAGGGATGAAATGAGCGATGAGCAGATGTTAGAGAATGCCTTCGCTCTGGTGGATGCATTTTTGGAGAAAGGAGCAAAGCGTGAAGAACGGTAGTTTGACGTTTATTAAGATAATTATTGGTTTGCTTGCCACGATTGCAATTGTTGTTGTTGGCTATCAGCTTTATAAATATGCTTTTGTTACTATCAAGACCGAAAATGCGATTATGGGGGAATTAGATGAAACGGTTGATGCCGTTGGTGTCTTTTTTCGGAATGAAGCGATTATCGATGACGGCGGCTATGATTATCTCGATGTTGTTCGCGCCGAGGGCGAGAGAGTTGCGGCGGGCGGCATTTTAGCACGCGTTTATCGTGATGAAGCCTCCGCAATGACTCAAAAGGAAATTCGCCGTATTCAAGAAAAAATAGACACCTATGAAGAAGTGATTTCTTACAGCGGTTCCTATCAAAGCTCAATTGACAGCATTAATAAAGCAATCTATGATAATCTTTCCAATCTTGCAGCGATTGCGCAAGAAGGGAAATCTGTAGATACTTTTAATGTGGTCGATACAATCTATATTGATGTTATGAAAAAGAAAATTGCATCCGGCGATTTGGTTCATTATGATAGCGTTCTTGCGGAACTTCGCTCAGAGCTTCAGGATTTAAAGCGTTCTGCCGGCGATAGTGTTAAAGCGATTTATGGGCAAAAAAGCGGCTATTTTTCGCTGGGTACCGATGAACTTGAGGATGAGCTGAATTTGGAGTATTTGGCAGAGCTGAATGCGGGAAATTTTGATCAGGCGAAGGAACTCTGTAAAAAGAACGCAGAAAACAAATCGGGCGCTCATTTGGGCAAGATGGTATATGATAATTGCTGGTATGTGGCTGTGAAAGTCCCTTCTGATTCGGTGATGCGGCTTGAACTAAAGGATACGGTTTATATTAACATTCCTTCCTTTGGCGCTGATAAAATTAAATGCACTATTGATGATATTCGAAAAGAGGGGGAAGAGACCGTGTTGGTCTTATCCTCTTCTGTAATTGATGACAATATCCTTACTTTACGGATGGAAGATGTTCGCCTGATTATTAAAACTCATAATGGTATTCAAGTGCGTCAATCTGCGCTTCGAAAGGTTGATGGTAAAGACGGTGTTTTTGTAAAGGTGGGCTTATTGCTTCGCTATAAAGAAGTAGAGGTTATCTATAATGACGGTTCGACCGCATTGGTAAAATATGATGCTGCCCAAAATGATGGATTGCGGCTATATGATCAGGTGGTATACAAGGGCTCCGGTTTGTATGACGGAAAGGCGGTTTCGTAAATGAGCTATGAATTGATTTCCCAAAATCTTGAGCGTATAAGAAGCTGCCTTGAGGGGAGTAATACCGAATTGATTGCGGTTACCAAAACGCGGAGTGTTGATGAAATAAATTATTGCATTCGCTGCGGGGTTCGCCATATTGGCGAAAACAGAGTGCAGGAATTGCTTGAAAAATATGATCATTTAGAGCTGGAAGGTGTTACCGTTCATTTGATCGGCAGGCTGCAGACCAATAAGGTGAAATATATCATCGATAAGGTGGATATGATTCATTCGGTCGATTCGCTGCGGTTAGCTGAGGAAATTTCTAAAAGAGCACTACGCGCCGAGAAGATGATGGATGTTCTTGTTGAGGTTAATATTGGCAATGAGGAAAGCAAGGGGGGGATTGACCCTGCAGAATTGCCGATTTTCCTGAAAAATATTTCCTCTCTTGGCGGAATCAGGGTTCGGGGTTTGATGTGTATTCCGCCAATCGCCTCGGAAGAGCATCAAAATCTTAAATATTTTTTGAAAATGAAGCAATTGTTGGTTGACATTACGGAGAAAAAAATAGATAATATAAATATGGATATTCTATCAATGGGGATGTCGGATGATTATTCCGATGCCATCAAAGCGGGTAGTTCTTTTATTAGAGTTGGCCGCGGAATATTTGGCCCCAGAAATTAATGGAGGTATAATTCATGGGTAAATGGGATAAGATCAAGGCGGCTATCGGTATTCCCGATGATAGCGATATTGTTGGGAATGATAACGAGCTGGATGAGGTTGAAACAGAAGAAGTTAAAGAGCCTGCTAAGCTCCGCCGCGATGCAGACCGCGCTTCTAAAGCTGCCCAGCCTGCATCTCGCAATCAGGTGGATATGGTCATTGTTAAATCTAATGATTATAGCGATGCTCGCGCGGTTGCAGATCATGTTTTGGCGCGCCGTGCCGTGCTCTTAAACCTTGAAAACTGTAATCGCGATATGGCTCAAAGAATTTTGGATTTTTTGAGCGGAGTTGTTTATGCCCAAGGCGGAGATTTGCAGCGTGTTGCTCATAGTACTTATGCCGTAACTCCGCGGAATGTGGGCCTTCAGGGCGAGCTTACGGAAGAATATCAAGTAGAGGAATTTTAAAATTGTTTGATATTGCATTATATGTTGTTAATCAGTTGATCAGTCTATATGGTGCTATAATGCTGATTTATTGCCTGTGTAGCTGGCTGATTCGTGATCCAAGCAATAAATTTATGCAGATTCTTGCGATGATTACCGAGCCTGCGCTCAAGCCAATTAAGAAACTTTTATGGCGGATCGAATTTTTTAGAAGATCTCCGGTTGATTTTTCGCCGCTGGTCTTGTTTTTGATTTTGCGCGTTTTGGTATCCTTGCTCGGACGTCTTTCTTATTATGTATGAACGAGCGAAATTATTTAAGTGCAAGAATTGAAGAGCTTGTTGCGCGCGCATCCTGCGGGGAGGAAATGCTTTTTTCTCCTTTTCTTACCGCCGAAGAAGCGTTGGCAGGGGAGGCGATTTGCCTTCGCAGTCATATGGATTATCTTCTTTGGGGCGGTTATGAAGATGCGGAGCGGCGTCAGCTTGGATTATCCTCAATGGAAAAAGAGGTTTTTCGATTTTGCTTTCCGATGTGCTTGATTCAGGTCAATGGTTATGGGGTGGAGACGCTTGGTAATCGCGATGTTCTTGGCGCTTTGATGGCGTTGGGGATCAAGCGGGAAATGCTGGGCGATATTATTGCGCGCAAGGGTAAGGTGATGTTTTTTGCCGCGGAGCAGATGAAGGATTTTTTGCTCCAAAATGTCAGTACAATCGGTCGGTGTGCAGTAAAGCTCTCGGTTGCCGAACCCCCTTACGATATTCCTGATGCAGATTTTGAGGCGCTTCGGATAACGGTGGCTTCTATGCGCGCCGATGCGGTTGTTGGCGCATTGGCAAAAACGTCCCGCGAAAATGCAAGCAGGTTGATCGATGAAAAGCGCGTATTAATCAATCATATCATTTTAGATAAAAAAACAAAAGAAATTCATGCAGGAGATTGCCTAGTTGTTCGCGGCAGCGGAAAATGGATTATCGATTCATGCGGCGAGCTTACAAGAAAAGGGCGTGTTGCAATCTTATGCAGAAAGTATATTTAGGAGGATTTTAAGATGTTGACCCCTGATGCGATTCAAAAGAAAGAGTTTGAGCAAAGTGTTTTGGGCGGTTATCGCCGCGATGAAGTAGATTCCTTTTTAGATCAGGTGGAAGAAAATTATCGCAAGCTTTATAATGAGAATAATGAGCTTTTAGAAAAGCTCAAAGCTTGCCTTGCAAAGATTGATGTTTATCAAAAAGATGAGGAATTTCTTAAAAATGCAATAATTAATGCGCAGAAGCTGAATGAAACTACGCTTCGTGAGATTGAGTTGCGTGAAAAAGAAGTGGAAGTTACAAGTAAGGCAAAAGCTGCCGAAATCATTGCCGAGGCCGAGGGGAAGGCGGAGGAAATGCTGCAGAAGGCGGAGCGCGAATCCGCAGATGCAATTCAGGCTGCTCGCGAGCGTTGTAAGAACGAAATTGAGATCGAGCAAAAGAATGCCGAAGCTGAGATTGCCAAAATTCAGGGAGAGGTTGCTGCCGAGCAGATGAAATTAGACCATCTTCGCGCGCAGGTTGCTGAATTCAAAAATACCATAATCGATATTTATAAGGCGCATCTCACCTCTATTTCCAAGCTTCCCGATTTTAAACCCGAAGAAGCTGCACCTGCTCCGAAGAAGGAAGAGGCGGCTCCTATTGAAGAGGCCCCTGCTGTTGAGGAAAAAAATATTGAAGAAGAGCCTATTGCCGAGCCGATTCCTGAGGAAGAATCCCCCAAGGCTGAAGGAATTACCGTTGAATTCAAATTAGACGAAAAGGAAGAAAAAGAGGATAAAATCGAAGAGCCGGTTGTAAAGGCGCCGAAATTTGAAAATCTGAAATTCGGCGTTGACTATGATATAAATAAAGACAACTAAGGAGATTTTTTTCTTGAAATTTATCAAGCGTTTTTATTGGCTGATTTTATCGTTGGCCTTTGTTGTTTTGGATCAGTTCTCAAAATGGGTAGTGGTCAAAACAATTCCAATCAATGATTCGATTATCGTTGTTCCCGACTTTTTTTCTCTCACCCATGTTCGGAATACAGGCGCCGCTTTTGGTATTTTATCTAATCAGCGCTGGATCTTTATGGTCTTTACATCGATTGTGATCATTGTTTCTGTTGCTCTCCTTATTTCAAAGAAAGTTGTTAATCCATGGGGGATTCTTGCGTTTTCCCTGATTATCGGCGGTGGCATCGGAAATATGATTGATCGGATCTTTCTCGGCGAAGTGATAGATTTTTTTGCTTTTAATTTCTGGGGTTATCAGTTTGCTGTTTTTAATGTGGCGGATATTTTCGTTTGTTGCGGTACTTTTTTATTAGCATTCTATATCTTTTTCTCTAAAGATTTTGATTCCAAGAAAAAAACAGGGGAAATGAAAAATGGAGAAAATTGAGCTTGTTTCCGAGCAAAGCGGCTGCCGTATAGATGCATTTCTTGCCCAAGAAATTTCTCAATTATCTCGTTCACGCATAGAATCTTTGATCCAATCGGGCCAAATATTGGTGAATGATAAAAATGTTGCCAAAAGCTATAAGTTGAATGCGGGCGACCATATTGTTGTTGCGGTTCCGCCCGCCGAAGAATCTGTGCCTCGTCCGATCAAGATGGCGCTGGATATTGTTTACGAGGATAAGGACTTGCTGGTTGTTAATAAGCCTAAAGGTCTCGTTGTTCACCCTGCACCGGGGCATAGCGGAGATACCTTGGTAAACGGTCTGTTGTATTATTGCGGTGATAGCCTTTCCGGCATTAACGGCGAAATTCGCCCCGGAATTGTGCATCGTATTGATAAGGATACCAGCGGCCTTTTGGTTGTTGCAAAAAATGACATTGCGCATCAATCTCTCTCTAAGCAATTCGAAGAGCATAGTATTGATCGGGAGTATGAAACGATTGTCTTTGGAAAAATGCCCGAGGATGAAGGGACAATTGATGCTCCGATCGGCAGAAGCAGTAAGGATCGTAAAAAAATGGCAATCCATGCCCGCAACGGAAAGCGAGCTGTTACTCATTATCGCACTTTGAACCAATTTCGCGGCTTTACGCATCTTGCTTGCAGGCTTGAAACAGGGAGAACCCATCAGATCCGCGTTCATCTATCATCGATTGGTCATTTTGTTTTAAATGATCTTGTTTATGGCCGAAATCTTCAAAACATAAAATTCGATTTTGAGGGGCAATGCCTCCACGCAAGAAAATTGGGCTTTATTCATCCGGTTAGCGGTGAACATTTAGTTTTTGAAAGTGAACTGCCCGAATATTTTAAAAAGGTATTGACAAAACTTTCCGATTTGTGATATTATTTTATTGTAAACGATCGTTTTAGAAAAAATAAAAATGGGGTGCTGAGTTGAACTCGGCTGAGAGAGCGAATGTTTTCGCTTAACCCAAGAACCTGATGCGGGTAATGCCGACGTAGGAATGATAAAATGCCTTTATGCAGTTCTGCGTTGTGTATGATACGCAGAACTGTTTTTTTATGGAGGTAACTATGAAAAACAAAAGAGTACATATGATTGTGGAGAGCGCTATGCTGATTACACTTGGCATTGCTTTGGAAGTATTGGGGCGCATTATAATTCCGCCAATGCCCTTTGGCGGCCAGCTGACGCTGGTATCGATGCTGCCGGTGGTATTAATTTCTTATCGACATGGGCTGAAATGGGGTCTATTCTCGGGCTTTGTTTATTCGCTGGTGCAAATGGCTTTGGGAATGGATGTTGTTACTGCAGCATTTCAACCGGGGTATTTTGGTGATGATGCGATGTTGTTCCGTGCGATTATCATGATTCTTCTTGATTATGTTTTGGCCTATACTGCGCTTGGCTTGGGCGGAATCTTCAGAAAATCGATCAAAAATTCGGGCGTTTCTTTAATGTGTGGTAGTCTTGTTGCGTTGGGCACGAGATATCTTTTCCACATCCTTTCCGGCTACATCCTTTTTTCCGGCTGGGCAGAATGGTTTTTTACCCAGGAGGGATTTCCGGCATGGGGCGCAAAGCTTGTTGGTGCTGTTGGGCCGAATTTGCTTGGCTTCCTTTACAGCGTTGTTTATAATGGGTTATTTATGGTTCCCGAAATTATTATAACAGCGATTGTTGCCTTGCTGATTGCAAGAATTCCTAAAATAGCAGAAATGCGTAATTGAGTAAAAAGAGGTGATTTTTTTGAAAGATCACCTCTTTTTTTAGATTTTACTTTACAAATGTTTGTATAATATATTATAATAGTATTAAATATAAACTTATATAAGGAGACGCACTATGAGTGGAACGGTTTACAAACGAATCCTCTTGAAATTAAGCGGCGAGGCGCTTGCGGGAGCAGGCAAATTCGGAATTGATTTCGAATATGTTTTAAAGATTGGCTCCTATATTAAAGAATGTGTTGATAAGGGTGTTGAGGTCGCTATTGTTGTTGGCGGCGGCAATTATTGGAGAGGCCGCAGCAATCAGCAAATGGATCGCACCAGAGCGGATTACATCGGTATGCTTGCAACAACGATGAATGCCCTTACAGTTCAGGATGCTTTGATTCAGAACGGCTTGGAATGCAGGGTTATGAGCGCGATTGAAATGCGCCAAATTGCAGAACCTTTTATTCGCAACCGTGCGATTACCCATCTTGAAAAGGGGCGTGTTGTAATCTTTGCGGCAGGGACCGGAAACCCTTATTTTTCTACCGATACCTGCGCTGCGTTACGAGCTGCTGAAATTAATGCGGATGTTATCTTTAAGGCCACTAATGTTGATGGCGTTTACACTGCCGATCCCAAAAAGGATCCTAATGCCACCAAGATGCATCATATCCGCTATATGGATATTTTGAAGAATCAGCTTGCTGTTATGGATAGCGCAGCTGCTGCTCTTTGCAACGATAATAATATTCCGATCTATGTTTTTGATATGTCGAACCCCGAAAACATTGTTCGCGCAGTAATTGGTGAAGATATTGGTACAACAATTGATAATGAAGGAGAATAAAAAATGGCTAATTATGTTGAATTTGAAGAAAAGATGAAGAAAACCCTTGCCGCCCTGGGCAACGATTATGCAGGTTTGCGCGCCGGCCGCGCAAATCCTGCGATTTTGGATCGCCTTCGCGTTGAATATTACGGAGCATCCAGCAAAATCAATGAGGTTGCGGCTGTAAGCGTACCCGAGCCCCGTATGCTGGTGATTCAGCCCTGGGATGTTACCGTTCTCAAAGAGATTGAAAAAGCGATTCTTGCTTCGGATATCGGTATTACTCCTACCAGCGATGGCAAGGTGATCCGTTTGACCTTCCCTCAGCCCACAGAGGAGCGTCGCCGCGAGCTTGCGAAGGATGCAAAGAAATTCGGTGAGGAGGCTAAGGTTGCGATCCGAAATGTGCGCCGCGATGCTTTGGATAAATTCAAGAAGCAGGAAAAAGCCCATGAAATTACCGAAGATGATTTGAAGGGCATTGAAACCGATATTCAAAAACTGACAGATAAGTACATTGCCGAGATCGATAAAATGATTGGCGAGAAAGAAAAGGAGATTATGGCGGTTTAATTCCCCATATTGTGTTGATCGGCTTGAAAAAGATTGTTCAAAAAACTGAATCCATCGACCCCGAGCGGTTACCGAACCATGTTGGCATTATTATGGATGGTAATGGTCGCTGGGCGCAAAAGCGCGGATTACCCCGTTATGCAGGTCATGTTGCCGGTGCAAAGGTATTTAAGCAAATTGCTTATTATGCCCGCGATATCGGTCTGAAAAATCTTACAGTATATGCCTTTTCTACCGAAAATTGGCAGCGTCCTCAAGAGGAAGTTTCCAGAATAATGAAGGTTTTGGAAGAATTTATTGATGATGCGCTGAATACCTTTGAAAAGGAGAAGGTTCGTGTTCGCTTTCTCGGAGACGATTCTGCCTTTACAGGGGTACTCAAAGAAAAGATGGATCGGATTGTTGCGGTAACAAAAGATTTTAAGGGTCTTACCCTTAATATTGCAATGAACTACGGCGGGCAGCATGAGATTGCTTATGCCGCGAAAAAACTGGCGGAACGTTGCTGCAAGGGCGAGCTTCAGCCGGAGGAGATTACCCCCTCGCTTTTCGGTAAAAGTCTTTATTTTGAGGATTGCGAGGCGGTGGATCTTGTTATTCGCCCCAGTGGGGAGAAACGTCTTTCTAATTTCTTGCTATGGCAATCTGCCTATGCGGAATTTTGGTATTCAGATATTCTGTGGCCCGATTTTAAGCCGGAGCATCTGGATCAAGCGATTATTGATTTTCAAAAAAGAAACAGGAGGTTTGGCGGAGTATGAAAAAAGATTTTCTTCAGCGGCTTTGGACATCGTTGATCATTCTTGGGATTTTTTTGCTGCTTTTTTTGATCTCCGGCATCTCTCCGCTTTTTGAAATAGCAGTTGCTATTCTGATCTGTGTTTGCATTTACGAAGCGCTTACCTGCGCAGGTTGCGCAACCAAAAAGAAGCTTTTGCTGCCGAGCTTGATCTATGGCGCGGCGGTTCCTCTATCGGTGCTACTTAAGGATTGGCTTTATCCCAGCCGCAATCCATATTTTGGAATCGTTTTGGTTTCTTTTGTTTACCTTGTTGCATTGTTTATCATTTTGATGATCAATTTTGATTCAACAAAGTTTAATGAAGCGGCGGTTGCGATGTTTGTAACCTTTGTTATTACTTGCTTCCTTACAAACATTATCTTCATTCGCAGGCTGGAACCTCATGGATTTTTCTTTATGGTTCTTTGTATTGTATGCAGCGCTTGGTGTACGGATATTTTTGCATATTTAACCGGTATTCTGATCGGCAAGCATCGGCCCTTTAAGCTTATCAGTCCCAAAAAATCCATCGAAGGCTGCATCGGCGGGTCGCTCTTTTCCATTGGAATCTATGTTGTCTTCTGTATCGTTTATCAAAAGATGACGGGGGCCACTATTCATTGGCCGTTGGTGATGGTTTATAGCCTTTGCTGCACATTAATCGGTCAGATCGGCGATCTTTCGTTCTCTTATATTAAGCGTTCCTATGGTATAAAGGATTTTGGAAAAATCTTACCGGGGCATGGCGGCATTCTTGATCGCCTTGATAGCTTGATCTTTATTGCTCCGATGTTTTATGCTTTGATGAATACCCAGACCTTTATTTGGTGAAAATAATGAAAACAATTTCTATTTTAGGTTCTACCGGCTCGATCGGTACCCAAACTCTACAGGTTTGTCGGGATTTGGGGCTTTGCGTTGCTGCTGTAAGTGCAGGCAGTAATATCGATTTGCTGGAGCAGCAGATTCGGGAGTTTAAAATTCCGTTGGCGTCTGTTTATGATTCCTCCAAAGCGGAGCAGCTTAAAGAGCGGCTTAAGGATATCGATTGTAGAGTTTTGAGCGGTGAGGACGGAAATATTGCAGTTGCTACAGCAAGGGATAGCACAATCGTTGTTACTGCGATGATGGGCATGATTGGTCTGAAGCCGACCATAGCTGCTATTGAGGCAGGAAAAGATATTGCCCTTGCCAATAAAGAAACATTAGTTTGCGCCGGCCAGATTGTTATGCCCGCCGCCGCGCGGCACGGGGTGAAAATTTTGCCGGTAGATAGCGAACATAGTGCTATCTTTCAATGCTTGCAGGGGCGAGGAGATAATCCAATCAATAAAATCTTGCTTACTGCCTCCGGCGGCCCGTTTTATGGAAAGAAACGGGATGAATTACAAGGCATGATGGCTGCAGATGCGCTGAAGCATCCCAATTGGAGTATGGGCTCGAAGATTACCGTTGATAGCGCAACGCTGATGAATAAAGGCCTTGAATGGATGGAGGCTAAATGGCTTTTTAATGTCAATGATGATCAAATTGAGATTGTTGTTCATCGCGAAAGTATTCTTCATTCGGCGGTGGAATTTGCTGATCATTCTGTTATTGGTCAAATGGGAGTACCGTCCATGTATTTACCGATTAAATATGCGCTGACATATCCTTCGCGGGTGGAGAGTGGGGAACATCATCTTTCGCTGTTTGGTCGCACCCTTCATTTTGATCGGGCAGATGAAGAGGTGTTTCGCTGCCTTGCGCTTGCAAAAAAAGCCAGCCGCAACGGAGGGCTTTATCCTGCTGTTTTAAACGGAGCAAACGAACAGGCGGTTGCCTTGTTTTTGGAGGATAAAATTGGTTTTTTGGAAATTGCAGAGCTTGTTGAAACTGCGATGAACCAAACTCCCGATTGGGACGCAACAATTCTTGATAATGTAATAGCGGCGGATCGCATGGCGCGAGTATGCGTTTTGGATCATTGCCGCAGGGATTAATTTTAATGCAAACAGTTTTTAATATTTTAATTACAATATTGGTTTTCGGCCTCTTGATACTTTCTCATGAGGCCGGCCATTTCTTTACAGCGATTTGGGCCGGCATTAAGGTGCATGAGTTTGCAATCGGCATGGGCCCGGCGTTGTTTAAAAAAGATTTTAAGCGCTGCCGCTTTTCTATTCGCGCGTTTCCGATCGGCGGGTATGTTCAAATGGAAGGCGAGGATGGCGACAGTGATGACGAGAACTCCTTTTCAAAAAAGCCAAAGTGGAAGCGTTTTTTGGTTTTGGTTATGGGCGCAACTATGAATATCTTGATGGGGTTTATTTTGATTTGTTGCATCAATGCATCCATCAGCCATTATCCAACAACGACAGTGGCAAGATTCAACGATCAGGCTATCTCTTCTTCCTATGGTTTGCGGGAGGACGATAAGATTATATCTATTGACGGCTATAAGATTTTTTCTTATATGGATATTTCTTACGCTTTGACGCGCAACGGTAAGGCTGAGGATTTTGATCTTGTTGTTCGCCGTGATGGGAGAGATGTTTCGCTTAAGGATGTTCATTTTCCCAAAATTGAGGATGAGGACTACGGCTCCTTTTATGACACGGATTTTAAAGTATATGGGGAAAAGCGAAATGTTCTAACCGTTTTTCGATATTCATTTGGCTACACGCTTTCCGTATCGCGCTCAATATATTCATTTATTGGCTCGCTTTTTACTATGAAAGCAGATATGAATCAGGTCAGCGGACCAATAGGAACAGCATCTGCAATCGGAAAAAGCGCGAGCATAGGATTATCCTCCTTGCTTCTGATGATTGCAATGATCTCGATTAATTTGGGCGTTATGAATTTACTTCCGTTTCCTGCGCTGGATGGTGGGCGAATTTTGATGCTTTTGATTGAAGCGGTTCGAGGAAAGCCGCTTAATCCGAAATTTGAAACTATTTTAAACGGGATTGGTCTTGTGTTACTAATGGGCTTGATGATTATTGTTAGCCTAAAAGATATTATTAAATTATTTTAAAAAGGGGGGAGCGCTTTGAGCAAGCAGGTTCGTATCGGTAATTTGGTTTTGGGTAGTGGCCGAATTTATGTTCAGTCTATGCTGAATACTTTGGCGGGCGACCATGATGCGGCAGTTGCTCAGGCAATTGCGCTTGAAAAAGCAGGCTGCGAAATTTTGCGGCTCAGCGTTCCAAATGAAGCTTCTCTTGAAACCATTCGAAGATTAAAAAAAGAGGTTTCAATGCCTATTGTTGCCGACATCCATTTTGATTATCGCTTGGCGATCGCTGCGGTAAAGGCGGGGGCTGATAAGATTCGCATCAATCCGGGCAATATAGGTTCGGAAGAAAAGGTAAAGGCTGTAGTTGACATCTGCAAGGCAAATAATATTCCGATCCGAATTGGGGTCAATGGCGGTTCTTTGGAGCGCGATTTGCTCAAAAAATACGGATCTCCTACCCCTGAAGCGCTGGTTGAGAGCGCGATGCGTCATGTGCGTATTTTGGAGCGTTTGGATTTTCATGAGATTGTGATTTCGATTAAAAGCTCGAATGTTCAAACAATGATCGCGGCATATCGCTTGCTTGCCAAGGTTTGCGATTATCCGCTCCATCTTGGCGTAACCGAAGCGGGAACGCGCGAGATGGGAATTGTTAAAAACGCGATAGGGATCGGAAGTCTTTTGGCAGATGGCATCGGTGCTACCTTGCGGGTTTCTCTGACTGCTGATCCTGTTGAAGAAATTTATGCGGGTTTTCGTATTTTAAAGGCGCTTAATCTTGTTGAGGGTGCGTGCAGCTTGATTTCTTGCCCTACCTGCGGGAGAACAAGAATTCCCGTTATCGATATTGCCGAGCGCGTTGAAAAAGCGCTTGAGAGCAATCGTTGCGGCCTGAAGGTTGCGGTAATGGGCTGCGCCGTTAACGGCCCCGGTGAGGCGCGCGAGGCGGATATCGGCATTGCGGGCGGCGATGGGGAAGGCCTTATTTTTAAAAAAGGTAAGATTGTAAAAAAGGTGCCGGAGGAGCAGTTGTTTGATGCTCTGATGGATGAAATAAATCAAATGTTGAAGGAACATTAACATGGAAGGTAAAAACTTACTGAGTTTCTTTAAGCGGTGCGCGTTTTCGGAGCAGGAGCGAGCGCTTTTGGCCGGAGCGGTTACCCGCGTTGAAGTGAATCAAAGCAAGCGTTTTATAAAGGCACATACGGAGTTTCCGTTATATGTGCCTTTTTCCCATATTATAAAGCTGGAAGAAAAGATCAAAAATACATACGAATTAAATTCAGTTGAGATCTTTTGCCGCTTTTCCAATACTCAATTTGAACCTGCTCATTGGCAGGATATGATTCTTTGTATTAAGCATCGTAATAATGCTGCCAATGGCTTTTTAAATGATGCGGTTATAGAGTTTAATGGTTCTGAAATTAATGTTGTTTTGCAGCATGGTGGGCTTGAGATTATGGAATCTCTCGGCGTAACAAGAACGATTGAAACTGTTTTCCGCGAATGGTATGAGGAAAGCTATAAAATTGGTTATTCCGGTGTTACGGTTGTTGAAGCCGGTGATATAGCAACCGCGCCCGAAATAGAGTTTGTTGAGGAAGAACTTCCGCCTCCGCCTCCGCCCGCGCCGAAAAATGAACCACCCAAAAAGGAATGGAAGCGCCCGGCGCAGGTTGTTGAAATGCCAAAAATCCCCTTTAAATTAACGGATAATTTGATCTGGGGTGATCGTGTCGGTCGTAATTTCTATGCTCTGAATATGGCCAACCAGGTAGATGGCACAGTTTCAGTTATGGGAAATATTTTTAAGTGCGAAAATCGCGCGACCTGGGATAATAAAAATGTTCGTTTTTCTGTGTTTATTACGGATTATACCGGCTCTATTATCGTCAAATTTATGGTCCCTGCTGAAAAGGCGGATGAACTCTCAGGCAAGTTAAAGGCGGGAAAATCCATCGGCGCCACGGGTCAGGCATATTATGATAAATATGAAGAAGACTATGTGATCAATGCAAAATGTATTTTTGAAACAAAGTATGTAATTCGCACTGACGATGAGATGGACAAGCGTGTGGAACTCCATCTGCATACAAATATGTCGGCAATGGATGCGGTTAATACCATTGGGGATTATGTGGAGCGAGCGGCATATTGGGGTCATAAAGCAATCGCGATTACTGATCATGGTAATCTTCAAAACTATCCGGATGCGCAGGCAGCAGCTAAAAAATTCGGTTTGAAGATGATCTACGGTGTTGAAGGTTATCTTGTTGATGATACTGAACCGGGATTTGATTTTAAGGCCAAAACAACCAAGCGTTATCATATTATTCTTTTGGTAAAGAATAAAATTGGCTTGAAGCATTTATATGAGTTGATTACTTATTCTAATGTTAATCACTTCTATCGCCGCCCGCTGATGTATCGCACAGAGATTGAGAGATTGCGCGAAGGTCTTATCATTGGCAGTGCTTGTGAAGCCGGTGAGCTTTTTCGCGCAGTTGTAGAGGAAGCGCCGCGGGAGGAATTGCTTAAAATTGCCTCATTTTATGATTATCTCGAAATCCAGCCTCTGGGCAATAATGAATATATGCTGCGCAACGGTACTGCTGCCAATGAGGAAAAATTACAGGAATTCAACAAGACGATTGTTTCGCTGGGCGAGGAACTCGGAAAAATGGTTGTTGCAACTTGCGATGTTCATTTCCTTGATCCCCGCGATGAGGTTTTTCGCCGCATCCTGATGGCGGGCAATGGATTTGCAGATGCTGACCATCAGCCACCGCTTTATTTCCGTACAACAAAGGAAATGCTGGATGAATTTGATTACTTGCCTTATGAAACCGCGCATAAAATTGTTGTTGAAAATACCAATAATATTGCGGATATGGTAGAAGAATTGATCCCAATTCCTTTTGGAATGCACGCCCCTGAAATGGATGGAGCCGAAGAAGAATTGCGCACCATCTGCTGGAAAACCGCTCATGAAATTTACGGGGAAGAGCTTCCTGATTTGGTTGAGGCACGGCTGGAAAGAGAGCTGAATTCCATTATTGGCAATGGCTATGCTGTTATGTATATGATTGCGCAGAAGCTTGTTAAAAAGTCGAATGATGCGGGATATTCTGTTGGTTCTCGTGGTTCTGTCGGCTCCTCCTTTGCGGCTTCAATGGTTGGGATTTCAGAGGTAAACCCCCTGCCGCCCCATTACGTTTGCCCCGTTTGTAAATACAGCGAGTTTTTCAATGACGGTTCTGTTGGCTCCGGTTTTGACTTGCCGAATAAGGATTGCCCGAAATGCGGCACTGTTATGCGTACCGATGGGCATGATATTCCCTTTGAAACCTTCCTTGGCTTTGAGGGTGACAAGGTTCCTGATATTGATCTGAACTTTTCCGGCGAATATCAGTCCATTGCCCATAAGTATGTTGAAGAGCTTTTTGGGGAGGGATATGTATTTAAGGCGGGCACGATCGGCACTTTGGCGGATAAAACAGCCTATGGGTATGTGAAAAAATATCTTGAAGGCAAAGAAATGAAGCTCAATAAGGCCGAGGAGCAGCGGCTTGTTGATGGCTGCGTAGGTATCAAAAGAACAACCGGTCAGCATCCTGCGGGCATGGTTGTTATCCCCAAAAAATATGATGTTTACGATTTTTGCCCCATTCAGCATCCTGCTGATGATCAAGAATCGGATATTTTAACCACTCATTTTGACTTCCATTCTCTTCATGATACCATCCTTAAATTGGATATTCTGGGTCATGATGTTCCCACACTTCTGAAGCATCTGGAGGATTTAACTCCGCTTAAGTTTGCAGACATCCCAATGAATGATCCCGAGGTTTATAGCCTCCTCACCAGCCCGAAGGCGTTGAATGTAACGCCCGAGGAGATTGATTGCGAGACCGGTACGCTTGCCTTGCCTGAAATGGGCACAAAATTTGTTCGGCAGATGTTGATGGAGGCAAAACCCAAGAATTTTTCGGAATTACTTCAGATTTCCGGTCTTTCACATGGTACCGACGTTTGGATTGGCAATGCGCAGGATCTTATTCGAGACGGAAAATGCGAAATTAAGGACGTTATCGGTACCCGTGATAATATTATGGTATATTTGATCCATAAAGGTCTTGAGCCGGGCATGGCATTTAAAATTATGGAAATTGTTCGTAAGGGCAAGGCAAAAAAGCAACTGACGGATGAAATGATTGCAGCGATGAACTCCCATGATTTGCCGGATTGGTATCTTGAAAGCTGCTTGAAGATCAAATATATGTTTCCAAAGGCCCATGCTGCAGCATATGTTATGGGAGCGATGCGACTGGGATATTATAAAATTCATTATCCTGTTGAATTTTATTGTGCCACCTTTACAGTGCGTCCCGAAGGCTTTAATGCTGTTGATGTTGCTAAGGGAATGGAACATCTCAGAGGAATTATTCGTAGCTTGGAAGGGCTTGGAAAAGCCAAGACTGCCAAGGACGATGAAACCATCAATACCTATCAGGTAGTTATTGAGGCGATGGCGCGCGGTGTTCGCTTTCTTCCGATCGATCTCTATAAATCGGATGCAACTCGCTTTACAATTGAGGACGGTGCAATTCGGATGCCGTTTAGCGTTTTAAGCGGTGTTGGCGAAAATGCGGCATATAATATTGTTAAGGCGCGTGATGAGGGCGATATTTTCTCTCAAGAGGAATTTCGCGTTCGCGCAGGGGTGTCCAATACTGTTATTGATCTCTTGAAAAGGGAAGGAGTATTCGGAGATATTCCTGCCAGCGCGCAAATCAGTTTATTTGATTTCTAAGAAAGGGGAACCATGGATTCCTTGTATCAAACCTTAAAACAATTAAACATTTCTTATTCCGCCGAGCAAACGCTTGCAGAGCTTACTACCTTTAAGGTGGGAGGAGCTGCAGATCTTGTGCTATATCCGGAATCAATCGAGCAATGCAGGCATATTATAGAGCTTGCGGATCGCCTCGGGAAAAATCTTGTTTTTTTGGGAAATGGATCGAACATTTTAGGATCTGATCGCGGCTGCCGCGATTGGATTCTAAAAACCGATCGACTTTCAAAGCTTGAATTGGATAATAATGGTATCCTGAGAGCTGGCGCAGGCGTTAAGCTTGTAAAGGTTTCTTCCTTTGCGGCTAAAAACGGACGATCCGGCTTTGAATTTGCTCATGGAATTCCCGGGAGCATTGGAGGCGCTGTATTTATGAATGCCGGCGCTTATGATGGGGCAATGGAACAGGTTGTTTTGCGCACTCATTATTTGGATCGCGCGGGTAATCTTCGTATATTAGAAGCGAAGGACCATTGCTATGGTTATCGAAAAAGTTTTTTTATGGACCATCCCGAGCTTTTGATCGTTGAAACCGAGCTACAACTTCGATTGGGCGACATTGAAAAGATCAATGAGAAAATCAATGATTTTCAGGCGCGCAGAAAGGAAAAGCAGCCTTTGGAGTTTCCAAGTGCGGGAAGCACATTTAAACGTCCGGAAGGTTATTTTGCAGGTAAATTGATTCAAGATTCCGGTCTGAAAGGGTTTTCCATTGGTGGTGCGCAGGTGAGCGAAAAGCATGCCGGCTTTGTTATCAATTATGATAATGCTTCAGGCGATGACATTCGCCGCTTGATTGCTCATATTCAAAAAGAGGTTTATGCTCGATTTGGCGTTGAATTAGAATGCGAGGTTCGCCGCTTGGGCGAGGATTGATGCTAAAGGGAGGAGGTGTTTATAATGGCCCTTTCGTTTTCATTTATTGTTAAAGAGGAATTATGCAAAATTGATGAAAAGGAACGCAACAATCGTATTGCCGAACTTTATGGAATGATTTTATTCGGTCAGACTTTGGATTCGAATCAATTAAAGATTTCAACAGAGAATGTCTTGGTCATTAATCATCTCCAGAACCTTACTGCGGCGCATATGAATTCTTTTTTTGAAATGTCGGAGGTTGGTATCACCTTTTATGCTTCCATGCATGGTGCATCTTTGAAAAAGCTTTATCAATCTTTTGGGATGCTTTCTGATGGCGAGCCTGTACTCCAGCTTCGAGACACCTTGATTCGAGGGAAAAAGCAGTTTCTTTCTTTTTTACGCGGGGCTGTTTTGAGCGGTGGATATTTTAGCGACCCTGCCAGCGGATACCATTTTGAATTGGTCACTTCATATTATTCGATCGCAAAATCTGTTTTGGAGCAGATTAATCATTTCGGAATTCCTTGCAAAATGGTTGTTAGACGCTCAAATTATGTGATTTACTTAAAAGACAGTCAGCAGATTTATGATCTCCTTTATATGCTGGGCGCTCGTTCTGCTGCGTTTGATTTGATGAATATTAAAATCGAAAAGGAAACAAATAACAACAATAATCGCGTTGATAACTGCACAGCTTATAATATGGACAAGGCCTTGAATAAGGCTGTGGAGCAAATTCGCGCGATTGAACATATCCGAGATACTATTGGCTTATCCGCTTTGCCTGAGGATTTGCTATATGTTGCAATACTGCGGCAGGAAAACCCTACAAGCAATCTGAATGAGTTAACGGCTTTATGCGATGGACGCATGAGTAAGCCGAGTTTGAGCCGTAAGCTCAAAAAAATTATTGAATTTTCCAAGGAAATTGAAGCTGAAAAATGAGGGACTTTGTTCATTTACACTTACACACAGAATATAGCCTTTTAGATGGAGCCTGCCGAATCAGCGATGTTGTTGCCGCGGCAAAGGCTTTGGGGCAGCGCGCCCTGGCTATTACAGATCATGGTGTAATGTATGGAGCCGTTGATTTTTATAAAGCGTGTCAAAAAGAGGGAATTAAGCCTATTATAGGATGTGAGATCTATGTTGCGCCCAGAAGCCGAAAGGATAAACAATATGAGGTGGATGGCCGTTATTCCCATTTGATTTTATTGGTGAAGAATAAGGCGGGCTATCATAATCTTCTTAAGATTGTTTCCCGCGGTTTTACAGAAGGATTTTATTTTAAACCTCGCGCTGATTTTGAGCTACTTGAGCAATATCATGAGGGCCTGATCTGCTTATCCGGCTGCATTGCAGGCTCTGTTCAGCAAAAGCTACTTGCCGATAATTATTCCGGCGCAAAAGAAGAAGCAATGCGTTATCGCAGTATTTTTGGGGAAGACTATTATTTGGAGCTTCAAAATCATGGATATAAGGAAGATGCAATTATTCTTCCCGGATTGATGCGGATCCATGAGGAAACCGGAATTCCTTTGGTGGCAACTAACGATGTTCACTATGTTGACAAAGAGGCATCCTTTACCCAAAAAATTCTGATGTGTATTCAGATGAACAAGGTTTTAAGCGATGAAGATGCGCCCGGCTTTGATACTGATGAATTTTACCTTAAAAGCGGGGATGAGATGGCTGCGCTTTTTGCAGGCTATGAGGGCGCGATAGATAATACGATTAAAATTGCGGATGCTTGCAATTATGATTTTGAATTCGGTCAATTTCATTTGCCTAAATTTCAGCTTCCGCAAGGGGTTTCCGATAGCTTTGCGTATTTGAAGGAAAAATGCTACGAAGGATTAAAAGTGCGTTATGCTGAACCTAATGATCAGCTGAAAGCGCGGCTGGATTATGAGCTTGATACTATTCGTTCAATGGGTTATGTTGATTATTTCCTGATTGTTGGCGATTTTATCGAATACGCAAAAAACCATGATATTCCTGTTGGGCCCGGAAGAGGGAGCGCCGCCGGATCTTTGGTATCCTATTGCCTTTATATTACGGATATTGACCCGATTCGTTATGATCTTCTCTTTGAGCGATTTTTAAATCCGGAGCGGGTAACAATGCCCGATATCGATATCGATTTTTGCTATGAAAATCGCAGCAAAGTGATCGATTATGTTATTGAAAAATACGGAGAGAATAATGTTGCCCAGATTGTGACTTTTGGTACAATGGCGGCAAAGCAGGTGGTGCGTGATGTTGGGCGTGCCATGGGAATTCCCTACGGTGAGGTTGATGCTGTTGCCAAAATGATTCCGTTTCGCATTGGGGTAACGCTGCAGGATGCCCTTAACGACGTTCCCGCATTAAAGGAACTCTATGAAACAAACCAGACAGTTCGACGCTTATTGAATCAAGCGATGAGCCTGGAGGGCTTTCCGCGTCATAACTCTACCCATGCGGCAGGCGTTGTTATTACAGAAAATGAGGTGAGCGATTTTGTCCCCATCTCGCTGAACGGAGAATCCTTTGTTACGCAGTTTACAATGACGACCCTTGAAGAACTGGGTTTGCTTAAAATGGATTTTCTTGGCTTGCGAAATTTAACAATTATTCGCGATACCGAGAAGATAATTGCAGAGCGTGAACCCGAGTTTTCTATTAATTCCATTCCGCTGGATGATGAGGCGACTTATCGTACCCTTGCAAGCGGAAATACCATTGGCGTTTTTCAAATGGAAAGCGGAGGGATGCGGCAGGTGCTTACGCGCTTGAAGCCTTCTGAGTTTGAAGATATCATTGCGGTGATTTCTCTTTATCGACCCGGCCCAATGGATTCTATCCCGACCTATATCGATAATAAAAATCATCCCGAAAAAATCCGTTATTTAACCCCTGAACTGGAGCCGATTTTGAAGGTGACTTACGGCTGCATTGTTTATCAGGAACAGGTTATGCAAATTGTTCGTTCCCTTGCCGGTTATTCTTATGCGAGAGCCGATTTGGTCCGCCGCGCCATGAGCAAAAAGAAGGGCGATGTTATGGAGCGGGAGCGGGAGATTTTTCTGAATGGTTTTACCGATGATCATGGCAATGTTATTGTTGAAGGTGCATTGCGGCGTGGAATTTCAAAACAAGCGGCAAACAAAATCTTTGACCAAATGATTGATTTTGCAAAATATGCATTCAATAAATCCCATGCAACTTGCTATGCAAAGGTTGCCTATCAAACGGCCTATTTAAAAACCCATTATCAAACCGAGTATCTGGCGGCTTTGATGACAAGCGTAATCGGGCAAACGGAAAAAACAGCGGAATATATTGAGGAATGCCGTCGCCTTGGGATTCGTGTAATGCCGCCTCATATCAATAAAAGCGGCCTTCGTTTTCAGCCGACTCAGGACGGGATTGTTTACGGTCTGCTTGCGATCAAAAATGTTGGTGTTAAGATGGTCGAGGATATAGTTTCCGAGCGTCAAAAAAATGGAGAATATAAAGATTTTGTTGATTTTTGCTCCCGTATTGCGGGCGCTGATATCAATAACCGCGCGATAGAAAGCATGATTAAATGCGGCGTTTTTGATTGCTTTAAATATTCGCGGCGGCATCTTACAATGGTTTTCGAACCGCTTTTAAGCAGCATTACCGCAGAAAAGAAAAATCAAATTGATGGCCAGATCGGGCTGTTTTCCATGCTGAATGAGCCGCCTGATATCGGCGGACGCTTCTTTGAAACTCCCCAGCCTGAATTTGATAAGGCGATAAAGCTTTCGTTTGAGAAAGAAATGATCGGTATTCATTTATCGGATAATCCTTTTGCACCCTATCGCCATATTTTTGAGCGTAAGGATATTACCTGCATTGCCGATCTATTAAAGGATGAGAGCAACGATGGGGAAATGATATGGTGCTTTGCGCAGATCGATTCTTATAAAACGGTCAAAACCAAGGCGGGGCAGGAGATGGGTTATCTTGCTCTTTCGGATATTTCCGGCGCCATCGAAGGAATTATGTTTCCGAAGGTATATGCGCGATGGAGATCGATGATCTCCAAAGGTGCGATGGTATTTTTGCATGGAAAAATTCAGCGCGATGAAACGCGAGGAACCAAGATTCTATTGGAAGAATTGCGTGTTCCGAGCGAAAAGGAACTGGCCGAAAAAACAAAGAAACTTTATATCAAGCTCCCTTCGCAAAAATCTCCGGAAGCGGATGCTGTTTTGCAGCTGCTCAAAGAGTATCCCGGCATCAATGAATGTATTCTTTATTTTGCTGATACCAAGAAGAGCGTATCAACGTTGAATAAGAGCGGAATTGAGATTAAGCCTGATTTGGTTGAAAAACTCAAAAAAATGCTCGGGGATGCAGAAATTGTTGTAAAATAGCATTGATTTTTTTCTTTGCTTGTTGTATAATTCAGTATATTCAATAGTATAGAGGTTAGGTTTATGGCTAATAAGATTAAAAAAATAGGCGTTTTAACCAGTGGCGGGGATGCGCCCGGTATGAATGCTGCCATCCGCGCTGTTACTCGGAGCGCACGCTCCAGAGGAATTGAGGTTGTTGGTATTCGCAAAGGATATGCCGGTCTGATTAACGGCGATATTATCGATCTGGATATGCGGGATGTATCTAATATCCTGCAAGAAGGCGGTACAACGCTCTTTTCTGCTCGCAGCAAGGAATTCTGTACTGAAGAAGGAATGCAGAAAGCGGTTGATAATTGCAAGAAATTTGGTATTGAGGGCGTTGTTGTTATTGGCGGCGATGGCTCCTTCCGCGGCGCCGCGGATCTTTCTGCACATGGCGTTCCTTGCGTTGGAATTCCCGCAACCATTGATAACGACATTACTTCTACCGATTATACCATCGGCTTTGATACCTGCGTAAACTGTGTTGTTGATATGGTGGATCGTATCCGCGATACTATGCGCTCTCATGAGCGTTGTTCGGTTGTTGAAGTAATGGGGCGTCATGCAGGCTATGTTGCTCTTTATGCCGGCATTGCAATCGGCGCCACCTATGTAATGGTTCCTGAGATCGAATGCAAAGTTGAGGATGTTATTGCCAAGATTGAATCCGGCAGAAAGCATGGTAAATCCAATTTCATCATCATTGTTGCAGAAGGTGTTGGGCATGCCGAGGAGCTTTCCAAGCTTATTCAGGAGCGTACCGGCGTTGTTACCCGCGCAACGATTCTTGGCCATGTTCAGCGCGGCGGTTCGCCTACCGGCCAGGATCGTATTCTTGCCAGTAGATTTGGCGCTTACGCGGTCGAATTGCTTGCAGAAGGCCTGAGCAATCGTGTTGTTGGTATTCATAAAGAAACGCTGGTGAATTATGATATTCAGGAAGCCCTTTCTATGAAGAAGGAATTTCCGATGGATCTTTATAATATCAGTAACATTATTTCTATCTGACAATTGAATTGAAAAGCACCGTAGAGCTGAAGCTCTACGGTGCTTTTTTTATTGAATGCCAACGATTTTATGAAGATAAACGATTGCTTTGCATTCTTGATTTTGAACAACGCGGATTTTCTTGATCAGCAGCTCCTTCTTGGGATTAATCCATTCGTAAACATAGGTTGAAATCGGATCACCGCTGCGGGTTTTGCTCTCCTCGCTATCAACAACAAAGGTGGCGGAATAACCGTTGTGGCGATAATAAGCTTGAGGAAAGGGCTGATTTTGGCGGCGCTTCCAATGGCTGATGTTGCCGCCGTATTCCAGCGGTATATCGATGATTTCACCATTCTCAAATTCAATTTGATAAAATCCTGCAGTTTCCAGATCGACCCAGGGGATACGGTGAATCATATTGATGGTATTATGATGGAAAATCAGGCTATCAAAATGATCGTTGATGATATACTCGTTGGCCTCGGGCGGGGCAGAAAGGGGATATTTTGCTGCATTTTCTGCAAGAACCTTTTTCTTGGCATCAGGATTTAATGAAGGATATTTCCGATCTTCTATTTTTTCTCTTAATGCAGGGATTTTTTGCTTGATAATTTGATCATAAACATGGCGCAGATGGGAGGAATAACGATCCGACCAAAGCATTTCGGCGGTATAAATGAAATCATAAAGTTTCCCTTCGCGTGTTAATTCCTTATGATTAGTTGTTACCCAAGCTGAAACCTGCCCGCCAAACATATTCTCTTTTGCAATTCTTTCCTCATAGCGCGGAAAATGGCTGGAATAGAGATTGCCGATTGCCACCTTAAATCCTTTTTTCAAAAGATTATCCTCGATATTATGATCCAAATGAAAATACCAAATGAAATCCAGCATTAAGATATCCTTGGGGATCATATCTATGGCGGCGGGGGTCTCATATTTGGTTACGGGCTGGATCATATCGGCCCAGATCATCATCTTTATTCCTTTTTGGGCTAGGTGCTTATGAATACGATTGATATCATCGGCAAAAAGCTTGGCCGGGGATATTTTTTTGCATATGGGGCAAAGGCCGATTTCATATACTTCGTCATGACCCATATGAACATATTCCTTGGGTTGAAATACCTCGATAATTTCATCGATGAGATTAAATAAAATCTCATAGGATTTTGGATTAGAGGGACAATAACAATGGCGATAAAAAACATCGGGTCGCTTATCGTCATCGCGAGCAACGCTTTTGGACAGCAATTCTTTTTCGGGAATTTCGGCAATCTCCGGATGCGCATAGGTTATATATTGCACATGACCAAGGCTCTGGATTTCGGGGATGGTTTCAATGCCAAACTTGCGGGCGTATGCAACAAGATCTGCTACTTCCTTTTTAGAAATGGTTCCTCCATCGGCGATGGAATTATGAGGGAAGGGCGGGATGAGGCCCTTGCGCGCCATTTTATTTGCTTCAACATAGGCTTTGTTGATTTCAGGATGAGAATCAAATTCCATTCCGGCCGAAACCTGCATAATGATTAAATTATATCCCATGGGGGAAAGGATGTATTTAACCAGCCGCTTATAATACGGGATGTTTTCTCGGCTTGGTATCATTAAATGAACGCCGCGGAACGGGTGGGCAGGCTGATCTTTAATCTCACAAGCGGGAATTTTCTGATTTTGAATGAGTTTGATGATGGTTTCTGCAGCATATGTAAAGCCGCGCAAATCGGAGGCAGAAACTAAAACCTTATCTTCATTAACAGATAGTTTATAGCCGTTTTTTAGGATGGAAGCGTCATCGTTAAATATAATTGAACCATTATCAGAGCTTTTGAGAACAATTCCGTAGTTCTCGTTGAGCTTTTCGCACAAGAGCAATGCAGCATTTTCACTTAGCTTTGTTGCTGTAATAGTTTGGAATTTTGAAATCGGGAAGGAAGGGCCCGAAAAGCTTGCTTCATATGGTGAGGGAAAAAGCGCAGGCTGAATATTATTGGCTCCAAAAACATTCATTTCAAGGATGTCTACATAGGAAAATTCGCCGACAAATTCAACGACAAGCTTGTCTGCCTCGGTATCGGCAGTTAAAGAAATGGTTTGATTGCGAAGATACCCGTTTGTTTCGGCGGAATGCTTGTAAAGTATGTTTGCTTTACAAGCATCATAGAGGATGATATCGGTTAAATAATTTTTAGAGGATAGATTGACCAAAATGGTGTCGATAAAATAGCGATTATCAAAATCGAGAACTATGTCTATATTGCTGCAAATTTTATCAACAATCTTAATCGTTAATTGTTCTTGCTTTAAAGGATTTCCGAATTTGAAAATTTTTGGTGTTTCTTGTGTATTTGCTTTTTTAATGCTGTTTTCTTTGAATTGAACATGTTGATTTAAGAGACCTATCATTTCAATCCCTCCTTTTTCGATTTCATTATAACATATATTTTTTTGATGTAAATTGCAAATAAAAGTAAAAACATTGAAAATTTTTCCATTCAATCTGATAAATGAGTTATTTTTAAAAAAGACTTGATTTTTCTTTTTATATCGTTTATAATATCAAATGTTACAAATGCCGGTGTGTTGGAATTGGCAGACGAGACGGACTCAAAATCCGTTGTCAGTAATGACGTGTGGGTTCAAGTCCCACCACCGGCACCAAAAAACCTCTTCGCTGATGCGAAGAGGTTTTTTTAATAATTAATGTTGAGATCGCTGATTGCCGATTCGATTTTAGTATTTGTTTTTTCATCGCTTTCAATGAGAGGAAGCCGCGGTTTTCCTGAGGGTAGACCCATGATATTCAGCGCGTGCTTAACGCCGATTGGGTTTACGGTTGAAAAAACGGCTTGAATTAACGGTAGAAGCCGATGCTGCTCTGCGGTTGCGGCAGTGAATTTTTCGTTTAGAGCATAATCGCAGAGTCGTCTGATTGCTTTGGGGTCGATGTTACCAATTACGGAAATAACACCTTTACCGCCGAGCGACATTATGGGCACGATTTGATCATCGTTGCCGCTATAAACGCATAATTTTTTTGCTTTTCCTGTAATTTCGCTGATGTGCGCAATGCTGCTGCCGGCTTCTTTTATGCCAACAATGCTTGGAGTTTCTGATAATTTGATGAGCGTGTCGGTATTGATTGACATCCCCGTCCTTGATGGGACATTATAAAGAATGATAGGACAATGTACGCGCTCGGCAATAAATTTATAATGGGCAATTAATCCCGCTTGCGTTGTTTTATTATAATATGGGGTAACAATCAGTAATGCATCTGCTCCGCGTTTTTGTGCCTCGAGGCTGAGCTTTATTGCGTGATTTGTATTATTGCTGCCTGAACCTGCAATGAACGGTACTCGGTTGCTGATGAATTCGTTGGATTTTGCGATTAAAAGACTGTATTCTTCAAAATCAAGAGTGCTTGCTTCACCGGTTGTGCCCGCAATGACCAAAGCCTGCGTTCCGTTTTTGATTTGCCGATCGATTAAATATTTCAATCCATAAACGTCGAGCTGATCATCCTCGGTAAATGGCGTTATCAAGGCGGTGGCGGAGCCAAAGAATGGAATTGCCGGCATATGTACCTCCGAATTATAAAAATATATTGAAAAAATTTCCACTTCCATTTATAATAATATGAATGAAGGAAAAGTTATATAACGATAAGGAAAAGAAAATGACGATTGATGAATTTGATTATTACCTACCTGAGGAATTGATAGCTCAAACGCCGCTGGATCAGCGGGATCATTCTCGTTTGTTAGTTTTGCATCGCGAGCCTTTTGCTTTGGAGCATCGTTGCTTCTATGATCTTCTTGATTATTTAAAAGCGGGCGACCTTCTTGTTCTGAATGATTCCAAAGTTATTCCTGCACGCATTTTTGCTACCCGAGCCGAGACCGGCGGGGTGGTTGAAGTTTTGATGCTTAAGGCGCTTGAGGAAAATGTATGGGAGGTTTTGGTGAAACCCGGCAAGAAAGCGCGGCCGGGCCAGGTTTTGGAATTTCAAGGCCTGATGACGGGAACTGTTTTGGAAATCATGGAAGATGGCAAGCGCAAGGTTCGTTTTGCTCATAATGCCTCTTCGATTTATGAGGTTTTGGATCAGATCGGTAAAATGCCGCTTCCGCCCTATATTACCAAGCAATTAGAGGATCAGGATCGCTATCAGACGGTATATGCCAGGGAATTGGGATCTGCCGCTGCGCCAACTGCCGGCCTGCATTTTACCAAGGAACTTCTTGATAAAATTCGTAAGAAGGGTGTTAAGATTGCAACAGTTACGCTTCATGTTGGCCTTGGAACCTTTCGTCCTGTAAAAGAAACTGAAATCACAAAGCATATTATGCATTCAGAACATTTCTCTATTCCGAATGAAACAATTGAATTGATAAAAGCCACAAAGGCGTCAGGCGGAAGGGTTGTTTCTGTTGGAACAACGGCAACAAGGACGCTGGAAAGCGGATTTGATAAAAATCTCAACTGCACTATGAAGGAGGGGGATACCTCCATCTTCATTTACCCCGGCTATCAGTTTAAAGTGATTGATGCATTGATAACTAATTTTCATCTACCCAAAAGTACTTTGATGATGCTTGTTAGCGCTTTGGCAGGGAGAGATCATATTATGGAAGCGTATAAAGAGGCGGTGGATGAAAAATATCGCTTTTTCAGCTTTGGCGATGCTATGTTTATTTGTTAGGAGATCAAAATGTTTAAATTAAAAAAGAAAATTGATCGCGCGCGGCTCGGTAGTTTTGAAACTGTTCATGGAACGGTCCAAACCCCTGTTTTCATGAATGTTGCTACCTGCGGTGCAATCAAAGGCGCGGTTTCGGCTTTGGATCTGAAGAATTTGAAATGTCAGGTTCAATTATGTAATACCTATCATCTTCATCTTCGTCCCGGCGATGAAATTGTTAAAGAACTGGGCGGATTGCATAAAATGACCCGATGGGATGGTCCGATCCTTACAGACAGCGGCGGATTTCAGGTTTTTTCGCTCGCAAAGCTTCGGAATATAACGGAAGATGGGGTTACCTTTGCCTCTCATATTGATGGCCACCGTATTTTTATGGGCCCCGAAGAAAGTATGAGAATTCAAGCGAATCTCGGCTCTACCATTGCTATGGCATTTGATGAATGTGTTGAAAATCCGGCAACATACAAATATGCAAAAGACTCGGCGGAGCGTACAGTGCGTTGGTTAAAACGTTGCAAAGCTGCGCATGAAAAAATGAAGCAAGAGCCCGATGCGGTGAATCCGGATCAGCTTTTGTTTGCGATTAATCAAGGGAGCACCTATAGTGATCTCCGAATCGATAATATGAAAAAAATTGTTGAAATCGGTGCGGATGGATATGCTATTGGCGGTTTGGCGGTTGGCGAAGCGGCCGAAGATATGTATCGTGTTTTAGATGATGTAATTCCGTACGCTCCCGAGGATAAGCCCCGCTATTTAATGGGGGTTGGTACACCGGTAAATATTTTAGAGGGCGTTGCGCGCGGGGTGGATTTTTTTGATTGCGTTATGCCGGCACGCAATGCGCGCCATTCGCATCTGTTTACCCATGATGGTGTTATGAATCTGCTCAATAAAAAATATGAGCTGGATCAACGCCCGATCGATGAGCGTTGCGACTGCCCTACCTGCCGCAATTTCAGCCGTGCTTATATTCGCCATCTGTTTAAAGCGGGGGAGATGCTTGGAATGCGGCTTTGCGTAATGCATAATTTGTATTATTATAATCAGCTGATGGCTGATATTCGCGAGCATCTTGAAGTGGGCGATTTTTATGAATGGAAAGAAGAAACTGTTAAACGAATCTCAAAACGGATTTGATATTGACATTTGATTCATTTTCCGCTATAATTCAAAATAACGATAAATAAAGGAGATTTAATAATGGAACAGATTATGGGATTTTTGGCCAACTACGGCGGTATGATTTTGATTCTTGTTGTTATGCTTGGTTTTACTTTCTTTATGAGCAGAAAGGATAAAAAGCGTCAGCAAGAGCGTAGAAATTTGCAAAACAATCTTGAAGTAGGCGATGTTGTATTAATGGAGTGCGGTATTGTGGGTAAGGTTGTTTCTACCAAGGATCTGGAAACAATTGTTATTGAAACAGGTGCCGATAAAACCAAAATTCGCTTCAAGAGATGGGCGATTGCTTCCAAAATCGAGGAGTAATGCTCATAAATGCGCGGCGCTATGCATAGGATGTTGTAAAACATCTGGAGGTGCTGCAATAATGAAATATGATGATACTAAAAAAATCACAGCGCTTGGCGTTGTGATTTTTTCTTTTGTTTCCCTTGCTGTTGCTTTCGCTATTATACTCGGGCTGGATGCTTTGACAGCTCTTTTGGTGCTGAAAACAGCGTTGCCGGAATCGTTTTTGCAAATCGGAAGTGTTATAGGAAACGGCGCCGGGGTTATTATTGGATGCGCTTTTTTAACCAAGAAAGGGAAAATTAAGGGAATATATGCTTCTTTGATTATGTTTTTTATGATGGCCTTGGTCAAAATAATTGGGAATGCATTACTTGGTTTTGGCGGATATTTTACCTTTGAGGGCGTAATCGGATTGCTGTTTACAGCGGTATTTGCATTGGTTGGCGGGGTAGTGGGATCCGCTATAAAAAAATAACAAAACATTGTCATTTTGCATAAACCGTTGTTTTTTAAAAAATAAAATGTAAATACCTATTGACATTTTAAAATAACATCATTTTGATTAAATGGAATGAAAAGTATCTACATCTTGTGGGTTAAAACGTCAATCGCTCTGGTTTACATAATAATTATACATTGGTTTACATAATTTGATTTAGGCATCTTCTACAAAAAAGAAATTTCTTGATTTTTTACCTTGATTCTTATGGTTTTTTAATGTAAAATATACACACTCGGCAGAAATCTGAGTGTTATTATTCTTTACATAATTTTTCGGCATAGTTTCGTACAAGCCTTCATAGTTATTTATGAGGTGATTATATGAAACGTTTTATGTCTAAAATTAAAGAGTATTACAATCGAGAGCGGCCGCTAATCAAATTATATTTTTTGTTTTATTTGATTGGTGTTTTTATCGGATGCGGAGCTGCGGTGTTGATGCGAAATGATTTTTCAGATCAAGCATCGCTATTGTTTTCTCCCGAAAGTTGCGGAAGTTTCCTTTTTTTATGGATCCAACAATTGCTTTTCTTTACGGCATTATTTTTGCTTGGTCTTACAGTTGTGGGTGTTCCGCTGCTTCCAATCTATCCTTTATATAAAGGTTTTTCGATTGGGCTATTAATTTCTATGTCAACGTTATTTACCGGCGTGCGTGGATTAATTTTAGGCACGCTGGCCTTTTTCGCCCAAAATTGCTTTTATTCTTTGACTGGATATCTCCTTTGCGCTTCTGCCGCAAGAGTTTCAATCTCTTTGTTTTCACTTGCGAGAGGCGTTGGCAGACATAGCGCCACTCGCGATGAATTGATTCGCCACATTCTTGTTTTTTTATGTATTATTCCGTTGCTGGCGCTTGGCGCTTTAGGGGAATATAAAATTGTTCCGCTCATTATGAATTTATATTAGAAGAAAGGAGGAGAATGTATGGAACGTACTTATATTAATTTTTGCCATTATTTAATGACCAAGAAGCACACATCTGCTAATACATTATCCTCCTATCAACGCGATTTGCGCCAGCTGATTGGTTATTTGCAAGAAAAGCAATTAACGGATTGGAGTAAGATTTCAGAGCAGGATCTGCGCGATTATTTTGATTATTTGAAAAATCAAAAGAAAAGCGATGCAACAATCTCTCGCTCGATGTCTTCGATTCGTTGCTTTTATAAATATTTGATGACCAAAAAAATTGTCGACATTAATCCGATGAGCGGCATCAAGGGTCTTAAAAGCGAGACAAAGCTTCCCGAAGTGTTGAGCGGCGAAGAGGTTGAAACCCTTTTGTGGCAGCCGGATCAGACTACTGTGAAAGGCTTGCGCGATAAGGCGATGCTGGAAACGCTTTATGCATCCGGCATTCGAGTCAGCGAGCTTTTAAGCTTAAAAATATCGGATGTTAATCTGGATGTTGGTTATTTAATGTTGCATCATCATGAGGAAAATGAGCGGATCATTCCGATTTATAATCTTGCAGTTCAGGCGCTTCGCCATTATGTGAACGAAAGCCGCCCGCAGCTTATTACATCTCCGAGAGAAAACACTTTGTTTTTAAACACCAGCGGACAAGCTATGACTCGCCAAGGATTTTGGAAGCTTGTTAAGGGCTATACTGCAGCTGCTGATATTGAAAAGGATATTACACCTAAGACCTTACGCCATTCTTTTGCAACGCATCTGCTCGAAAATGGCGCCGATATTAATATGGTTAAGGATATGATGGGTCATTCTTCCATTGCATCTACCAAGGTATATGCAAAATTACTTAAAACCAAGTATTTATCAACATATGAGAACTGTCATCCCAGAGCAATAAAGGTGGGCGAATAAATGGGTTTATTTAATAATTATCAAAAAGAGGGAAGAGGCGTCAGTAAAGATCAAAAGACGCCTCGGTTTCTTTTGTTTTTTCAAATTCTTTTTAGAAAGTTTTGGAATTTGATTGTTGTTAATATGCTTTATCTTGTTTTTTGCATTCCCATTGTTACCATTGGGCCTGCAACCGCTGCGCACACAAAGATCATGCGTAATTATGCGCGTGAAGAGCACGCATTCATTTGGGGCGATTTCTTTGAAACCTTTAGGAAAAACTTTAAACAGGCATTCATTTATTCTGTTGTTGATTTTTTTGTAACAGCCTTTCTTTTGTTTGATTCTTATGTCTTACTTCAGCAGACAAAGCAAATGAACTTCGTTATGATTGCGCTTTCAATGGCTGCGATCTTTCTCACCTTCACGGTATGGACCTTCATGCGGTATTATATCTATAATATGATGATCACCTTCCGGCTGACCTTTAAGCAACTGATTAAAAATGCTTTTATCTTCTGCTGGGCGGGATTTTTTCGCAATTTGTTTATCACTTTGATTTTAGCCGCCCTGACTCTGCTGCTGATCTTTAATGTTGATTTGATCGTCTTATTGGCTCTCTGCATTTTGATTTATCCTACTTTTTGCAATTATTTTATTAATTTCATGGTAAACCCTATGATCAAAAAGCATATGATTGATGGCTATGATCCCGCAACCGGTGAACGTATTGAGCCTGAAAAATATGAAGGCTTCGATGATAAATAATATAACGCGCAGCAAGATGCTGCGCGTTTTTTCATTCGATGGTATTGCTATTGACAATTATTATAATTAAAGTATAATATTATATATATTATGCGGAGGTGTTCTGCGATGAAAAAGAAATTGATTATTCCTGTGATTTTGGTTGCTTTAATCCTGATCGTTATTGTTTGCGGCATCATCTTGCTGCCTAAAATTCGGGCGTATATGCCGTATTATTATGATAAAACAGGGAAGAACCAGCAGGACATTTCTTATACTTTGATCATTGATAAAAATGACTATGAAAACGAGGTTGCCAAAAAGCTTGCTGAAAATGATGTTATTTGCTCCTCTGTTCGCTTTTTGAATTATATTCATTCCAAGCATCCCGATTTTGTTTGGTATAACGGAGTATATCATCTGAATGCTAATATGTCTTATGCCGAGCTTTGTGAAGCACTTACTAAGCCTGATGATTTACTCAGTTATATCAAATTTACGATTCCGGAGGGCAAAAATGTTGCAGAGATTGCGAAGATTGTTGCCCAAAGCGGTCTTTGCTCCTCCGCGGAGTTTTTAGATGCTGCAGATTCTTATGATTATGATTTTATATATATGGATGAGCTCAAAAAACGGGATCAATCTTTGATCATTTATAAGCTTGAGGGTTTTCTTTTTCCGGCAACCTATGAATTTCGTGCAGATACTACCGATGCACACGATATTGTTGCAAAAATGCTGGCAACCTTCGAGGAATATGTTTCTGCTGAACTGATTGAAAAGGCAAAAAAAATGGGGCTGAGCGTTAATGAATTTGTTTCTCTTGCGGCTGTTATTCAGGGCGAGGCCTATAATACCGAAACGATGACCGGTGTATCCTCAGTTTTTTGGAATCGCTTGAATTCTTCTGCATTTCCGCGTCTGCAATCTGATCCTACAACCAATTATTGCAACGATTTCTTGAAAGGGCATCCCAAGTATACTGCCGCTATTTCCGAGGCGTATGATACCTATCGATGCTCCGGAATTCCTGTTGGTGCAATTAATTGTCCGGGGATGGATGCATTAAATTCTGTTGTTGCTCCCTTGGATACGGATTATTTTTATTTTGTTACCGATATTAACGGGAAATTTTATTTCAATAAAAATTTATCCGGGCATAATCAAACTATTCAATCTTTAAAGAATCAAGGACTTTGGGCTTAAAATGCTACATATTATTCAACAATCGTCATTAGAAAAAATAAAGCCCGGCTGCCGGGAGTTTAAACCGAATTATGAATCGGCAAGCGTTTTGGCGGGTGAAGAATTTGCTTATCAAATTGTGCTTTATACCGATTCCGATCAGCCGGAGGAATTTTCCTTCAAAGGCGGCTTGGGTTTGCGGCCGGAATTCTATTTGGTAAAGCAAGTTCCCGTTACTTGGCCCCACTACAGCAATGATCCCCATAACGATTATCTATTGGATGAGCCGGGTCTGCTGCCGGATTGCCTTGTTCCTCTCGGTGATCGCAGAACCATTACTGTTTCGAAAATTGCAACCGTTTTATGGGTGGTTGTTCGCCCGCTTGGCGCTTGCGATTTTGATCTGGATCTTTGCTTTTATAACGATAGGGAAAGCTATACAACGCATTTTTATTTGCATATTATTTATGCAAGAATGCCGAAATATTGGTTCACTATCGGGGAATATATTGATCCATGGACGATTGCCGATGCGCATAATGTTCCGATGTATTCCTCTGAACATTGGGATTTATTAAAGAAGTATTTTGAGGTGGCTGCTAAAAATGGGGTTACCGATTTGATTACGCCGGTATTTACGCCCGATTTTGATGAACCTAACAAAAATCCCATCGTTCAGTTGGTGCGATTCACTTCGGATAAGCCCAATATTTATGATTTTACAATCAACTACGATTTGCTGGATTGCTGGGTTTCTCTTGCAATGAGCGCAGGAATTGAGGCGATTACGATTCCGCCGCTTTTTCCTTCGCTCAAAACCTTACGCTGTCTTTATGTTGAAACTAAACGCGGCTATAAAAATGTGCCGTTGTTTGACGAAAATCAAACTATTTTCAGCCATGAATATACTCAATTTGTTTTGAAATTTTCCCGCAGCCTTCTGCGCCATTTGAAAAAAATTAAAAACAACTTGAGAATTACTTTTCAATTAACCAATGATGTTTCGCGGGAGACAATATATAATTATCAACGCTGCCGTGATATTATCCAAGGTGCGATCAAAACAGTACGTTTGATGGATTTGAATGTTGATATCGAATATCATAAGCTGGGGATCAGCGTTTCTAATGTAATTCCATTCAAAAATATGGAGCCTTTTATTTCGGTTGATAACGATCGTCTGATCGCATCCTTTGATATTTATTCGCCTGATGATATTATTAATCCTTTGATCGCGGCGCCTTCTTTGCGCCTTCGCTGCATCGGTGCATTATGTTATCGCTACGATATTATCGGGTTGCATAATCGCGGTTTTAATAGTTGTAACGGTCGGCTGGATCGCAATCGTCTGAATCCTTATTTGGACAATGATGGCGAACTTTCCTATCCTTCGGGAAGCAGATCCTGGATTTATCCCGGTCGCGATGGTCCTTTGGAATCTGTTCGTTTGAAGCAACTTTATTATGCGTTGCAAGATATGGCGGTTTTCGATTTTGCTGAACGGTTTACAACCAGAAGGCAGATGACAATGATGGTCGATAAAGAGCTTGGTATTTCTTTCAAGAAATATCCGGATGATCCCGAGCGTTTGTTTGCATTGCGCAATCGCGCAATTGCTTTAATCGAAGAGCGGGTCAAGAAACCGAAGTTTTCAAGATATAAGTGAGGTAAAAAATGAAATTAGGTATTGTTGGTTTACCCAATGTTGGAAAAAGTACATTATTTAATGCAATTACCAATGCAAAGGCGCAATCTGCAAATTATCCTTTTTGCACAATCGATCCTAATGTTGGTGTTGTTTGTGTTCCCGATAAACGGCTGGATGTTTTGGCTGAAATGAATGCCTCTAAAAAGATTGTTCCTGCGGTTATTGAATTTGTTGATATTGCAGGCTTGGTTAAGGGTGCTTCCAAAGGGGAAGGGCTTGGTAATAAGTTTTTGGGCAATATCCGCGAAGTAGATGCCATTGTTCATGTTGTTCGCTGCTTCGAGGATACAAACATTGTTCATGTTGATGGCTCGGTGGATCCCATTCGCGATATTGATACCATTAATCTTGAACTGATTTTTGCCGATATGGAGCTTGCCGATAAGATGCGGGATCGCGCAGCAAAGCTTGCTAAGGGCGATAAAAAGCATTTAAACGAGGTTGCGCTTTTTGAGCGTATTAAGGAAACCTTGGAGGCTGAAAAGTTTGTTGGAACAATGGAATTCAATGATGATGAGATGGAAATTTTGAAAACCGTTTCATTTCTTACCAACAAACCCGTTATCTATGCCGCGAATGTTTGCGAGGAAGACTTTAAAAATGGCAAGCTGAGCAATGCATATATTTCAGCAGTGGAAGAGCGTGCGGCCAATGAAAATGCAGAAGTACTGGTTATTTGTGCGCGTCTTGAGGAAGAAATCAGCGAGCTGAGCGAAGAAGAAAAGGAGCTTTTTCTTGCAGAACTCGGCTTTGAGCATAGCGGCCTTGATCGGATGATATCCACCTGCTATAATCTGCTTGGTTTGATAAGCTATATTACCAGCGGCGAGATGGAAACAAAAGCTTGGACCATTACCGAGGGGACCAAGGCGCCTCAGGCTGCCGGAAAGATTCATACTGATTTTGAGCGTGGTTTTATCCGTGCAGAGGTGGTTGCTTATACCGATCTTATTGAATGCGGGTCTATGGTTGCCGCAAAGGAAAAGGGCTTGGTACGCAGCGAAGGAAAAGAATATGTTATGAAAGACGGAGATGTTG
This sequence comes from Eubacteriales bacterium, assembly GCA_045546895.1. Classification (GTDB taxonomy): domain Bacteria; phylum Bacillota; class Clostridia; order Oscillospirales; family QAKW01; genus QAKW01. The sequence continues at coordinate 52,307 of JAZQDS010000068.1, forward strand.
TTTTATTCCGCTTTAATGTTTAAAAAATAGACGGTAGCAAAAGCTACCGTCTATTTTATAATGCAATACGCCAACAACGCAATGAACGCGGCAAGTAGTAGAAAAAAACTGATTTTCCATCGATTTTTATTCTTACTGCGCACTCTTATATTAGCATTGATCATTTTTTCACATTCTTTTACCATATTGGTATGCGAAACCTTTGATCCGGTCTTTAAAATAAATATAGCTTGCTCAAAGATCTCGCTTTCCGGATTATTTAATAAAACAATTTGCTTTCCAACACCCTTAATCATTCCTACACCTCTTTGGATAGTATGATGTATGCTTCAAGGGATTATTCTGTATTTTTCTGGATTTTACAGGCAATAACGGTTATATCATCTTCATTATTCTCGTATTCGCTGATTGTTCGAAGCATTTTTTTGCAAAAAATCTTTGGATCCGGATCATAAGAATTTAGAATTAAAGCCTCAATATCGGGATGAACGCAGATTCCATCGGTGACCATTAATAAAATATCATTTTCGCTCACGGAATAAGACGTATGCTTCATTTTTTCTTGATCGCAAAGCTCCGGCGGAATTCCGCCGCCTTTAATTGTAATAATCTCATCTTTATGAATGATATAGCTATCAAATGCTCCTGCTTTATAAAAGGCTGCAACGCCGCTGTTCAAATCAATGCAGCAAATATCAAGCGTTGAGAAATATTCCTGATCATCAAAGCGCGAAACAGATCGATAAGCATTAATTGCGCAGGGAATACTCAATCCTCCTCCGATTAATCTTTTTAAGATATTGATTGTTTGCTTACTTTTTAGGCTTGCTTCTTTTCCGCTTCCCATTCCATCGGATAGAATTAATATATATTTGCTATTGCCGATTGAAAATCCTAAGGCGCTGTCGCCGCAAAATTGCTCTTCCTTCTTTGTTTTGCAAAGAGCGGCGCAATCGGCTCTGAATTGATCAGTTTCCCGCAGAAATGCGGTAATATATTCTTCATTTCGGAGAAGACGGCAGCTGAAACTGTGATTAAAAATGGATTCGGCGGTTTCAATTATGATTTTTTCATAGAGGAGCTGTTCATTCTTTTCGAAGGTTATTTTGGCGGTCTTAATTCCTTTTTCATCGGTAGCGATTGCGATCTCTTGAATGGCCAATCTTCTTTTTTCAAGGGCGCAGCGCAATTCCTTTTCTTCCTTTTCAAAAAAACGAATTGGCTTTGTGGCTGAATTGATTTTATATTCCATTTGCTTTGAAATTCGCTCCAATTGCTCCGCAAGTTCCTCAAAGCTTCCGGCTGTTTCAGAATATAAACATTCTTCAACGATATTTTTCATTGCCGAGGGTTTTACGCAAAAGGGAATGGCTGCCTCAATACTTTTTATATGATTATTTTCTCGAAATTCATCCTTGAGCTGTTCCAATCCGCTCTTGATTTCTGCCAAGCTGGCATGGTAGCAATCGGCTGATTTGGGGCAGATCGCTTCACAGTTTCTTTTACACACATGGATAAGCGTTGAAGACTTTATATTTCTTTTATTTTCCTGCGCCGGATTGCGTAAAATAAAAAAATCAGAAAGTAGCTTTCGTAACGGACGCTTGGGGATAAAAAATACAATTGTAAACGCAATTAACGGTTCGGCAAACCAATAGTAATTCCAAGGAAATTTTCCCATAAATATTAGTACAACATCATAAACTAAAATAAATGCAGTCATCCCTAATCGATCCGAGAGAACTGAAAAAACGCATCCCGTGAGGGTGCCGATTGTCATTGCCGAAAAAATCAAATCTCCGCCGTTTCCGATTGCTGCCATAACAATACCTAAAAAGCATCCCAAAACGGCGGTATGGCTTATTTTTAAGCAGGATAGACTTAAAAAATAAAGAATAATTGCTGCGATGCGCGAGAGATTCATTTGGAAGATTACAGTGTTGTGCAGAGTAGCTAAAAATAGAATGACCGTAATCATTGCGGCAATTAATTCGCGCGATGTTAGAAAACAGCCTTTTTTAAATGCCTTGGCAGCATAATTAACAAAATAGATGCAGCAACAAATCAAAAGGCTTTCGACTATAAGGACTAAAACATGAAAAATGCTGATTTCATCAACCAATAAGAATATAAAACCGGCGGTAAAATTAGATGCCGCCGTAATAATTGATGTGTCGCCTTTAATAACATGGGTTGATTTTTGAAAAACCATATATACGGTATAAAGCATTGTAAGAGCTGTTATGTATTTGAATAACGTGAGGCGAAAAGGTGCGGTTAACAGCCCTAATGTGCTACCGAGATAACAAAAGGTAGGGGAGAGGCGAAGCGAAGAAGATGAGGATAGCAATATTAATGAAAATGGTGATAAATCGTCTAAAAATCTGCATCTTCCCGTGATAAAACCGAGAAGAGCAGATAAACAATAACGTAAAACTAAATAAAACCCCGTTGTCATAACGGATTGTATCTTTTGAATGTGATTTTCTACCTTTATCATGGGGATCTCCTTTGGGATGTTTTTAACCCATTATACCGATTTACTCTATATTAATTTGTCAAAAAAACTGATGTATCATAAAATTTTCAAAAAATACATAGATATTTAGATTAATATCCGTTATAATTATAAAAAAACAAAACGATTGGAATAAAAATGTTTAATCAACCGAAAAAAATTGTTGATCCTCTTTTGGATTGGTATCGAAAAAATAAACGTGATCTGCCTTGGCGCCACAATCCTACTCCGTATCGAGTTTGGATTTCTGAGATTATGCTTCAGCAAACACGTGTAGAGCCTGTGATCCCATATTATAATCGTTTCATGGAGTCTGCTCCAAGCGTTGAAACATTAGCTGATATGCCGGAGGATCAGTTGATGAAGCTCTGGGAAGGGCTTGGTTATTATAGTCGCGCCAGAAATCTGCATAAGGCTGCAAAAATAATTGCAGAGCGGGGCGCTTTTCCTGCAACCTTTAAAGAATGGCTTTCCTTACCGGGAATCGGGGAATACACAGCCGGTGCAATCTGCTCCATTGCGCTCGGGCTGCCGACACCCGCTGTTGACGGAAATGTTTTGCGCGTGATTTCGCGCGTTGCGGGTTCTTTTGATGACATTGCGGATATTGAAACCAAAAAGCGATTTACTGCTGTTTTACGCGATATTTATCCGCATGATGCAACCTCTGATTTTACGCAAGCACTGATGGAATTAGGTGCAATGATCTGCATACCAAACGGCAAACCTCTTTGCTCATCATGCCCGCTTGCAGACCTTTGCGCAGCATATCGAGAGGGGCTTATTGATCAGATTCCTGTTAAGGCAAAAAAGAAAGAACGAAAAATCGAAGTGAGAACTGTTTTAATTCTGCGACATAGCAATATGATCGCGCTTCAAAAGCGCCCAAGCAGCGGGTTACTTGCGGGATTATGGGAATTTCCTAATTTTAAGGATCTCTCAATTGATGAGCTTCTTCACTCTCGGTTTAGAGGAATAGATTTTGATTCTGTTACTGCGCTGGGAAAATCCAACCATATTTTTACGCATATTGAATGGCACATGGAAGGATATGAACTGCTGATTCCTCAAAAAATTGATGGTTATGAATGGTTTTCCATTGATAATATTCTTTTTGATAAAGCGGTTCCGAGCGCATTCCGTCATTATATTAATTATTTGAAAAATCTTCGTTATGAGGTGTAAAAAATGAAACATATTTTAAAAACAGCGGGTTCATTATTATTAGATCAGTTTATCGGTTCCATTGCTGCATGTATGCTTGTGGTGTGTGTTGCGGTGTTATTTAAGCAAAGCCTACTCGGCTTTGTTCTTGCATTTGTTATTGCATTTGCATTCTATGCTTATATTACTTATAATTCTTCTTTTAAAGCAGGATTTCGCAATGTAAATCGCATTCAGCATGATCCTTCTTATAAAGCTTATTGGTATAACGGCGCTTTGGCGGGTTTGATATCTGCGATTCCTCTCTTGGGATTTTTTATTTGGTTTTTGATTTCCGGAGCAGGGATTGTTGCGGTTTATTTTATGATCTGTGATATGTATTGGACATGGCCGCTTTCAAATATTTTTCCTAACCACCGCTTGCTTGTAATGTGCCTTGCATTCCTGCCGATAATTGTAATTCCCTGGATCGGCTATATTGCGGGATACAAAAACTTTTTACTTTCTGATGTCGCGATGAAGTTTTATAAAAAAATCACTGATAAAAGTGAATAAAAAAGAGCCCACCGGGCTCTTTTTTCATATTTATGGAGGCTTGTTCATATAGTTTTTTGAGGTGGTTATATTGATAAAGCATAAAATAGTTGGAGTTACTGTTGTATTTTTTATTTCTGCGGTATTTACCTTGATTTCGTTTGCTATGGGGCAGATTTCTAATATCCGCGCAACCTCAGCAATAAAACCAAAATATATTATTGATGCCGGCCATGGCTTACCGGATGGCGGTGCGGTAGGATCGGACGGCACAACAGAGCAGGAATTGAATCTCGCTTTGGCACAGGCCCTTTCAAGGCGATTAAAGGCGAATAAAATTAATCATATCTTAACAAGAGAAGATGAAAACAGTATCTTCAGCGAAGGGGAGAGTATTCACGAAAAGAAGGTGTCCGATATTCGCAATCGAATTATTATGGCAAATAATTATTCGGAGGCTTGCTTTTTGAGTATTCATATGAATACTTTTTCGGAACCTTCTGTGTATGGCATTCAAGTATTCTATTCTGAAAAAACCAAAGCAATGGCGATAAACCTTCAAAATGAAATTAATCAAAAAATGCAGCCGGAGCATACCAAGAGTGCAAAACCCATACCTCAAAATGTTTATCTCTTTTCACATATTGAAAATCCGGCAATCTTGATCGAATGTGGTTTTATTTCAAATCAGGAGGAATTATCAAAATTGAAACAAGAGGAATATCGCAATAATTTAGCTACTGTAATTATTGAAGCAATTGAGAAGGACGGTTGACTTTGAGTGCAAAATAAAGTAAAATTATAACAAGATATTAAAAGGCGGTTGTTTAAAAATATGGCCAAAAGTAAACAAATTTATTTTTGCACAGAATGCGGATACGAAAGTCCCAAATGGAACGGTCAATGCCCCCAATGCAAGGCTTGGAATGTTATGGAGGAAATGACTCTTCAAGAAAACGCTAAAAGCGGAAACTCCTCGGGGGGAAGACCTACCGCGATTAAGCAAATCAATGAAGTCAGCGGTGGCGATGAAATTCGCTTTTCTACCGGTATGAAGGAGCTTGATCGTGTTTTGGGTGGCGGATTGGTTCATGGCTCTCTTATTTTGGTAGGTGGAGATCCCGGCATCGGTAAATCGACATTGCTTTTGCAGATCTGCCAATCATTGGGGGCAGATCGGAAAATTCTATATGTTTCCGGCGAAGAATCAATGAGCCAAATCAAGCTGCGTGCAGAACGCCTGAAGGTAACATCGCCGAATTTGTTTTTAGCCTGCGAAACCAATGTGGATTCTGTTTTGAATTCTTGCTATACTGAAAAGCCTGATATTTTGATTGTGGATTCGATCCAAACAATGGTTTGCGATCGCGTAAACAGTACGCCGGGCAGCGTAACTCAGATTAAAGAGGCGACTGCAGCGTTTATGCATATTGCAAAAGAGGTTGGGATAACAGTATTTGTTATCGGGCATGTTACAAAAGAAGGCTCCCTGGCAGGTCCCAAAATTTTAGAGCATATGGTAGATACCGTTCTATATTTTGAGGGCGATAAGAATTTAAATCATCGCATTCTACGCACGGTGAAAAATCGCTTCGGTGCAACCAACGAAATCGGCGTTTTTGATATGCAAAACAGTGGCTTGGTGGAGGTTGATAATCCTTCGAAGATGTTTCTTGATGGCCGACCCGAAAATGTGCCCGGTACCTGCGTCACCTGTATTCTGGAGGGGACAAGGCCGGTTTTGGCGGAAATTCAAGCTCTGGTATCCAAAACAGGCTATCCTGTTCCAAAAAGAATGGCAAGCGGTATTGATTATAACAGGATGGCCCTGCTGATTGCTGTTTTGGAAAAAAGAGCAAATTTTGTTCTTTATAATCAGGATGCTTATATTAATGTTGTTGGCGGATTTCGAGTAATTGAAACAGCTGCTGATCTTGCGATCGTTCTTTCAATTGCTTCCGGCTTCTCGGATTTTGAGATGCCCGGAGATTTGATCGCGGTAGGCGAAATTGGGCTTTCGGGCGAGATTCGCGCGGTCTCCTTTCTGGAAAAACGAATACAAGAGGCTAAAAAGCTCGGCTTCAAAAAGATTATGGTTCCTTCCAGAAACCGCCTTAACCAAAGCTTTGATGGGATTGAGGTCATTAAGGTTTCCTCGGTTTCTCAAGCAATCTATAAAATTAGGAATTCATAAAAAACTCCGCAATGCAAAGCATTGCGGAGTTACTTTTTATCTTTTTTCTTCAAGATAGAGCGAGGCTTCCATATCGGCGGTTGCAAGCGCAAAGGCCAGCGGATACATTTCGAAAGCTTTAGAGCAATTTCTGATATCTTTTTCTTCCGAAAAGCCCATATGATATCGAATGGCAAACGCCTCTTCGCGAGTTAATTTCATAAAGCCACCAATGATATAAACGCTTTTTTCTCCGTGGCCGTAGGGAAGATTATCATCAAATTCGTAATAGGGGACCTTTTCCCAGACACCGGCATCATTCTTGACATTACGCATCGAGGTTTTATAAACATTCACCTTGCAAATATCATGCAGGAGAGCAACAATTGCTATGCTTTCCTCGCTATATTCATTTGAAAATAGCTTTTTGGTATACGGGCGCGCGAGATACTCTTTTAAATTATTATAAACATTCATGCTGTGTTCGCAAAGCCCACCGGGGTAATTCCCATGGAAACGTGTACTTGCGGGGGCGGAAAAGAAATCCGATCCGCTTCCGCAAAGATAATCCAAAAGCTCAGCTGCGCCCTCACGCTTGATGGCGGCGCGATAGATGGAACAATATTTTTCTTTTAATACGTTAATTTCCATGATTAACCCTCATTTTCTTTGGTAATATTTTTCCAAATTTTAATTTTTCCGTCTTTTTGAAGATTTTTTAAGATAACAACAGTAACAGGTACCAAGAACATACCGCCGAAACCAAATAATTTCAAGCCAACCCAAATGCAGAAAAGGGTAACAATAGGAAGCATACCCACATGATCTCCAATGATTTTAGGCTCAAGAATTTGGCGAACAATCGTAACTACAATATACATACTGATAATGATCAAGGCGCGCCATGGATCGCCGCTTAAAAGAGAAAAAGCCGCCCAAGGGATTAATACGGTGCCGACTCCCAAAACAGGCAAAATATCAATCAACGAGATGAAAAATGCCAGAGATAATGCAGGCTTAAATCCGAAGATTAAGAAAAAGATCAGCAGCTCTGTAAATGTAATGAGCATCAGCAGGGAATAGGAACGGATATATTTCCAAAGGGTAGAAAATAGATTGTGCTTAATATAGATCAGCAATTCCTGATTTGCGGGAGAAAATTGCGCAAGAACGAATTTTTTAATAATCGGAAAAGCAGATGACATAAAAATGCTGGAAACAACCGTAACAATAAAGAAAACAATGATATTCGGAATATAAGAAACAACGCTGCCCGCATAACCAACAAGAAGACTCCCCAAAGAACCGGTCAGCAAAGAGCTATAATCATAATTCGTAGCATACTCAACCGCTTCGTTCAATAAATCATCAGGAATATAAGAAAAAACTCCGCTGGAGTTATTGACCATATCTTTAACTGAGGTAAATAACCCGATAATATATTTGGGCAGGGAAGAGAGGAGCGCTTTTCCTTCCGCCCAAATTGTTGTTGAAAGAAAAATGCTTGCCGCAATTACAATAATTAAGAGCAAAACAACAGAAATAGCGCTGGCAAGCGGGCGCGGAAAGCGAAGTTTACCAGTCAGCAAGCGCACTAAAGGTTCCGCAAGCGATGCCGCAACAATTGCGATAATAAACGGAGCAACCGCTCCAAATACATAGCGAACCGCAAGATAAGCGAGGAAAATGAAGACCGCAATAAAGGCGATCTGAATTAAAAAGTGAAGTCTTTTATAATCACGATTTGAAAGCATTATGACACTCCATATATTTTGATAATGTAATTATAACACATCATATTTTAAAAAATAAAGTATATTTTAAAAATTTAATATTTTCTTGAAATTTAATTATAAAAATGTTATATTGTTTTTGTTGGAACAACAATTGATTTTGGGAGAAAAACAATGAAACAAGAATTCTATATTATTGATAAAAATGTTTTACCGGAAGTATTTTCGAAGGTCATTGAGGCCAAGCGCTATCTGCAATCGGGTGAATGCAAAACAATTAATGATGCAACCAAGCTGGCCGGAATTTCCAGGAGTGTATTTTATAAATATAAAGATAGTGTTCAAGTATTTGTTGAAAAGGATCAGCAAAATATAATCACAATCATCTTATATCTTTCGGATGAAGTTGGTGCCTTATCGCGCGTATTATCGCTGATATCATCGGTAGGAGCCAGTATTCTAACCATTAATCAGAGCATTCCGATCAACGGAATTGCTCCGGTATCGATCTCTTTTGATACCCTAAGCATGGATCTTTCTCTTGATCAGCTTTTGGAAGATATGGAAGCGTTAAAAGGTGTTATTAGTGTGAAGCCGGTAGCAAAAGAACGGGGCTGACAATATAATATATTGAGTTTAAAAATTCATGCCTGAATGACTCTTTGGAGGTATTATGAGCCTTATTGTTCAAAAATTCGGCGGTACATCTTTGGCCGATCGAATTTGCATCAATAATGTTGCCAATATTATAAGCAGGCGAATGCGGGAAGGAAATCGCGTTGTAACAGTTGTTTCGGCGCAGGGAGATACAACCGATCATCTTTTGGCAAAAGCCAATGAACTTTCAAATTCTCCCGATTTACGAGAGCTTGATGCCTTAATTTCTACCGGCGAGCAAGCCTCGGCCGCTCTTCTTGCGATCGCCTTAAAAAGTTTTGGTGTTTCTGCGGTGTCCTTGAATGGTTTGCAGGCCGGAATTAAAACAAATTCCGAATTTGGTAATGCGTCCATTCAATCCATCGATCCCTTGAGGATTAATATGTATCTAAAACGAGGAACTGCAGTTATTGTTACAGGATTTCAAGGTGTTGACGCGGAAGGGGAGATAACAACCCTTGGAAGGGGAGGTTCTGATACGTCTGCCGTTGCCTTGGCAATCGCCTTAAATGCCGATGAATGCCGTATTTATAAAGACGTTGATGGGATTTATACTGCTGATCCGCGTATTTACTCCGATGCTAAGAAAATCGATTTGATGAGCTATGAACAGATGCTTGAATTGGCGGATGCGGGCTCCGGTGTTTTGCAACGGAGAAGCATTGAGCTTGCGCAAGAACATGGATTAACGCTCCATATTCTTTCAAGCTTTCAAAAAACAAGCGGAACCATTATCAGGAACTGATATCAAGGACAAGCTTACCGAAATTGGTAAGCTTGTTTTTATTTGTAGTATTCTCGCAGGTGTCGGATCGCTTTTGTTTCAATTCTTGATACATAGCTTCTCGAAATTCCTAACTTTTCGGCGATTTTTTTTTGGGTCATCGGGATGGTATTGAAAAGGCCATATCGCATGATGAGAATTTGTTTTTCACGCGAGGGGATTTTATCAAGATATTCATATAGTTTTTCGCATTTCATTTTTAAATCAAGATCCTCGGCATATTGTTCCTCTTCATAAACAATATCCATAAAAGTTAAGGCGTTGCCATCACCGTCGGTATCGATCGGATCATCGATATTAACATCATTTTGGCGCTTTTTTTGATTTCTGAAATACATTAAAATTTCATTTTCAATGCAGCGGGCTGCATATGTTGCCAATCTGGCGCCGTTTTTATGATTAAATGTAGATACTCCCTTGATTAGGCCGATTGTTCCGATTGAAATAAGGTCGTCTTGATCTTTATTGGTGGAATAATACTTTTTTATAATATGAGCAACAAGTCTTAAATTTCGTTCTATAAGGATATTGCGTGCCTCAATATCACCTTTTTTGTATTGCTCTAAATAATAACGTTCTTCCGCCGCGGTCAATGGTTTTGGAAAGGTAGCACCGCCGGAAAGATAAAGCATCAGAAAAATAGTTCTATCCAAAAATTCCTGAAAAGGAAAAAGCATAAAATCACCTCTTTGCATATTTATGCTTTGGCGGCTTGTCAGTTGCAAAATAATTGCTTAACGGTTGACAAAAAACGCTATAATTGATAAGATATTAATAATTGAATTGGAGGCGTTTATTTTGATAGCCATTAAAAAAGTAGAGGATCTTAAGCAACGAAACATTATAGCCGAAACATTTTCCATAGAACTTCAGGCAGAGGATAAATTAATTGCTACATTTGATGGGGATGAAATACTGCAATGTGCTGTTTTCTGCTATGAAAATGAATGCGGAAAAATACGTTTGCTCGAGGGATTTGACGGAAACCTCGATTATTTAGACGGTTTATGCCGTTCGATTCTCAATATTATGGATATTAACGGTGTAAAGGAAATCTACTTGCCGTTAAAATATGAAAAAATTGCTAAAAAAATTGGGTTTTCGCTTAAAAATGATGCTTTTTTCTTAAATTTAGAGGGATTTTTCAGCTGCGGATGCGGCTGTGGTAAATAAAAAGGAGCTTAAAAATGGGATTAAAAGAGAAAAAATTGTTTTTATTGGATATGGATGGTACCATTTATTTGGATCAAGAGCTTTTTGATGGCACATTGGATTTTTTGGAATATGTTAAATCCATTGGCGGCAGAGCAATGTATTTAACGAACAATAGTTCTAAAAGTGTGAATAAGTATATCGAAAAGCTGGGTTCCATGGGCATTGTTGCGGAAAAAAAGGATTTTACAACATCCGCGCAGGCAACTGCATTATATCTGCAAAAAACGCATAAAAACGACCGTTTATATGTATTCGGAACGCAGGCATTGAAGGATGAATTAAAGCTTTACGGTTTGAATATAACCGATAAATTGGAAGATGAAATTAAATGTCTGGTAATGGGTTTTGATACAGAATTGTGCTTCCAGAAGCTGGAAGATGCATGTATCTTGCTAAATAGAGGTGTAGATTACATTGCAACTAATCCTGATTGGGTTTGCCCGACATGGTATGGTTCGGTACCGGATTGCGGCTCTGTTGCTGCAATGCTTTATAATGCTACCAAAAGACGCCCCAAATTTATAGGAAAACCGGAGCCCACTATGATTGAACTTGCAATCGAAGAAACGGGATTTGCAAAAGAGCAGGCAATCATTTTGGGGGATCGTCTTTATACTGATATTGCAAGCGGCAGTAATGCAGGAATCGATACCGCATTAATGCTGAGCGGTGAATCAACAATGGAGGATGTAAAAACCTTTGAAGGAAAAGCTCCTACATATATTTTCGATAATATCAGAGCATTCCTTAATGCAATTCAAGAATAAGGCTGAAAAACAAAGAAAACCGCCAATTGGGCGGTTTTCTTTTATTATATTTATATTAGTACTCCCCTCAACTGCACAAAATATCCATTTTGTGCAGTTGACATTTCTGATTTAATATAGTATAATCAAAGCGTGAGATATCCTCCCCGCAATCTATTTTTTGATTTTTAGGAGAATTTTTATGATTAATTACGAGAGGCTTCCCCAGATTGCCAAGGATTTCATTTTTTATCTTGAAATTGTTTGCGGTAAATCCAAATCCACTACATATGAATATGTGTTAGATCTTGAAAATTTCTTACGGTATATGAAATTCAAAAAAAATCGCTTGTCAAGTGATACTAAGCTGCATGATATCCCCATTAATGATGTGGATATTTCGTTCATTGCTTCCCTTACAGTTGAGGATATTTATGAATTTTTTTATTACTGTCGTGAAAAGCGCAATAATAATTCACGAAGTATTGCGCGAAAAATGTCAACCTTGCGGGTGTTTTTTCGATATTTAACGATCAAAACCCATCAGCTCGAAAGCAATCCTATGGATGGTATACAGACCCCTTCCCTACCCAAAACCCTCCCAAAATACCTTACGCTTGAGGAAAGCGAGGAATTGCTGGCGGCTGTTAAGAAAAATCGAAGGGATTATGCAATATTAACCCTGTTCTTGAATTGCGGAATGCGCTTAGCAGAATTGGTTTCCCTTGATCTTTCTGATATTAAAAATGAATATGTTGTAATTACCGGTAAGGGTAATAAGCAAAGAACCATTCATCTTAACCCTGCTTGCCGCTCTGCGATTGATGATTATCTTCAATTTGAGCGCCCTAATGAAAATTTGATTGATCCTCAAGCATTATTTATTAGCCGAAATCGAACCAGAATTTCCAGGCGAGCCGTTCAAAATATTGTGGAAAAATATATTAAGCTGGCAGGACTTGATGGTAAGGAACTTTCAACCCATAAGCTTCGCCATACTGCAGCCACTTTAATGCATCGCCATGGCCATGTTGATATTCGTGTGCTTCAGGAGATTCTGGGGCACGAAAATCTCGGTACAACGCAAATTTATACCCATATCGACAGCGAAACCATTAAAGAAGCCTCTATGAATAATCCCCTATCAAAAATTAAGCGATCTAATCAAGAAAACGAATAAAAGAGTGTTGCTCTGCAACACTCTTTTTTTATTAAAGAATAATTAATTCTTTTGGAGAATGAGTCAAATTATCAAAAGAACTTTCTGTAATGGCAACAATATCCTCAATTCGAACACCGAATTGGTTCTCCAGATAGATACCGGGCTCAACACTTAATACCATTCCCGGCTCCAATAAAGTTTCGTCTCGCGTATTAAACGAAGGGGATTCATGGACCTCAATGCCAAGACTATGCCCCAATCCGTGCCCAAAACAACCGTTGAAGCCTTTATCGTAGATATAATTTCGCGCCGCAGCGTCAATTGATTTACAAACTGCTCCGGGTTTAATCGCTTCAAATGCTTTATTTTGAGCCTCCAGAACCGTATAATATACTTCTCGCATTCTATCGCTTGCACTACCAACAGCAATTGTACGCGTCATGTCCGAGCAATATCCTTTATAAACTGCGCCGAAGTCCATTGTTACAAAATCACCCTTTTGGATGTTATAATCCCCGGGTGAGCCATGGGGCAAAGAAGAATTCTTCCCACCAACAACAATGAAATCAAAAGCAATTCCATCGCTCCCCTGCTTACGAAGAAAGAATTCCATGTCAAGCATGATTTCACGTTCGGAAATACCGGGGCGAATGCGGTTCAATATATAAGAAAAGGTTTCATCAGTAATGCGTTGCGCTTCCTTAATTGCAGATAATTCTTTTAGCGATTTTTCTGCCCGCATTTTGAGAAGTAAGTCGGACAGACTGGATTTTTCAATAATTTCGGCATTTTTCAGGCAGTGTTTAAGACTTATGAATGCATCAAGCGTGATGCTTGAAGATTCAACATAAAAATTTTTAATTTCATTCGTATCAATGAAATTTTGAATTTGAGCCATTCGATTGGTTTGAAGGGTTGTTTTACAATGAGAAATAGTTTTAGCCGCTTTCTCAAAGTAGCGAAAATCTATAAAGAATTCTGCAGTTTCCTTTGTGATTAATAGCGTTCCTGCTGAAGATGAAAAACCGGTAAGATAAAGCCGATTAGGCTTACTCTCGATCATGAAGGCTTCCCCGTTCTTCAGCGCCGCTTGAATTTTTTTAATTCGATGGATCAAAAAAATCCCTCCTTTTTAGTTAAAAAAAGACAAGTCTTTCGACTTGTCTTTTTTGGAGGTGCCAATCGGATTTGAACCGATGAATAAAGGTTTTGCAGACCTTTGCCTTACCACTTGGCTATGGCACCATATAAGAAAAGGCATATACAAGATATACCTTTTCTGAATTATGGTGCCTCCGGGCGGAATCGAACCAC
>JAZQDS010000069.1:0-22455 GCA_045546895.1 Eubacteriales bacterium
AGAGCAATTTTGATCAATAAATAAAAAAATGGCTGAAGGGGAATCCTTCAGCCATTTTTAATTTGATTTTTTATGCTTCCGCAGCGGGAGCGGAGGCGGCCAGCTGATTTTGGGCAATGCGGTCAGCCAGCGCGCGATTGGACTTGGCGCGGGCGAAATTAATGATAACAAAGATTAGCGCAATCTCATTGAAAAAAGCCGCATATACGATCATACCGACCTCGCTGATTCTCTTTTGCGCCGGGCGGATATCGGTATAAAGGGTTTTGAGATAGTAATCCAGCTTTTTGGGCATTACCAGATTGGCGATTGCTACCGGTACGAAAATGATCAGATACATGATAAGATAGACCATGGGAATGAGCAAAATTTCCGGCTCGCTGCCCGATGCTACCGCCGCCGCAAGGGCGATAAACAGAATGCCGGTTGCCAGCGCCAAAAGGGCAACAATGCAGATCCAAACAATGCCGTAAATTTTCCAGGCAAGGCGTTCATAGCGCAGGAAGCGATGGGTATTATTCAGATATTCCTGCTCCAGGGAATGGGTATCAACAGCGGCGCCACAGCTATCGCAAAAATGAATCCCATCGGCAAGCTCCTTGCCGCAGTTCATACAATATTTCATAAAAAATCCTCCTTGGTAATCTTAAAAAGGCAAAAATTCGCCCTATTTATCTATATTCAGCATATCATAAAAATAATTGTTTTTCAATGGGGCAGGCTAAAAAAGAAAAAAAGTTTACAAAAGGGGATGATCCAAAATGTGTACAGCAGTTGCCGATGGCAATTTTTTCGGCAGGACCTTGGATTATGGGCGCAGCTTCGGAGAGCAGCCGATCATTGCGCCCCGCCGCTTTCCGCTGCGGTTTCGGCGGCTGCCGCCGCTGGGCGAGCATTATGCGCTTTTGGGAATGGCGGCGGTGGAGGAGGGCTATCCGCTGTTTTATGAGGCAATCAATGAGCGGGGGCTGGGGATGGCCGGCTTGCTTTTCGCGGGAAATGCTTTTTATCCGCCGCCCCGCGCGGGGGCGGAAAATGTTGGCTCCTTTGAGCTGATCCCTTGGATTTTGGGGCAATGCGCCGAGCTGCAGGAGGTAAGGGCGCGGCTGGAGCGGCTTTGCATCTGCGATCTTCATTTCAGCGCCGCCCTGCCTGCTACCCCGCTCCATTGGATCATCGCCTCGGCGGAGGGCAGCCTGATATTGGAATCCACCGCGGCGGGCCTTTTTATTTATGAAAATCCAATCGGCGTTTTAACCAATAATCCGCCCTTTCCCCAGCAGCTGCTGCGGCAGCAGGATTACGCGCGCTTATCGCCCCATAATGCGCCGGAGCAGCAATATTCCGCGGGGCTGGGCGCGATCGGGCTGCCGGGGGATTTTTCATCGGCGGGGCGCTTTGCCAGAGCGGCCTTTATCCGCCGCCATCGCAAGGAGCGGGGGATGGAGGGGCTTTTTCGGATCCTCGGCGGGGCGGAGGTGCCGCAGGGCTGCGCGGGGGATCGGGCCACCCTCTATACTTCTGTTTATGATCTTGCGGCGGGCAGAATGTTTTATACCACCCGCCAAAACCGCGCCGTTACCGCCCTTGCGTTGGGCGGCGCCGATTTCGAGGGGGAGCGGCTTTTGCGCTATCCCCTGCAGCAGGAACAGCGGATTTTTTGGCAGAATTAGTTGCAATAGACAGAAAACTATGTTAAAATAAGAGCAAATTAATATCGGCAGAGTAGAGATCCATGGGTTAAGTGTTTGGAAAACGGGGAGTTGTTTCCGAAACGAAAAGGAGAAATCCTTGCCGTATGGGCCTCGCATCCCGCTGCTGCATAATAGAATCTTCCTTTATTATGTGGCAACGCCCGAAAAAGGAGGATTTTTTTTATGAAAAACAGTATTTTTTCCGCTGAATATTGGAAGGCAGCGGTCGGCGAGCTGAAGCAGATCAAAAAGCTGGCGCTGGCGGCGCTGGTCTGCGCCCTTTGCGTTGTTGTGGATGGGCTGCTGACCATCCCCTTGAATCAAACCATGCAGATTAAATTTGCCTTTATTCCCATGGCGGTGGGGGTTGCGGTCTATGGCCCTGTTTTAGGCGGGGTGGTCGCGATCCTTACCGATACATTATCCTTTTTCATCTTCAATCAGGGCTTTCCCTATTTCCCCGGCTATATGATCAGCGAGCTTTTGGCGGCGGTCATCTTCGGGCTGTTTCTCTATCGGCGCAAGATCAATGTTTGGCGGCTGTTTGCTGCAAAGGTGTTGGTGAATTTCCCTATCAATGTTGCGCTGGGCGCCTTTTGGAGCTATCTTCTTTACGATGCGGCCTATATCCTTGATCTTTGGAGCAGGCTTTTGAAAAATGCGCTGTTTTTGCCGCTGGAGGTGATGGTGCTTTGCGGGCTTTTCGCCCTGCTGATCCCCTTTTGCGCCAAAAGCGGCCTGCTGCCGCAGCATGGGGAGCGGGAATTGCAGCGGCTTTCCTTTGGCGCCAGCGCCTTTCCGGTTTTGGCGCTCTCCTGCCTGATCGGCGGCAGCTGCAGCCTGATTTATGCCCTCAAGGCGGGGGAGATAAGCTGGATCTTTTGGATCATCAGCATCGCTCTGCTGGGCGGGGCGGTTGCCTTCCCGATTCTGGGCCATCTGCGCAAAAAGAACGCGAAAGAAGAATGAAAAAACGCACGCTGTACCGATCGAACAGCGGGCGTTTTCTATAATTTCAGGACATCCTTTTCAGAAGGTGTCGCCTTATTCTATTGATGGACCCGCAGAAAATATGTTAATATGAATCAAAGAAGAAAAAATAAGGAGAAAATCAAATGAAGAAAGCAGGTTTTGTTCCCGCATTGGGAACGCCGTTGGATGAGCAGGGCAATCTTTGCGTTGAAAGCTATAAGAAACAGATCGATGATCAGATCCGCCGCGGCGCGATCGGCGTCCTTTGCATGGGCTCTATGGGCATTCAGGCCTTCCTTCGCAACAGCGTTTATCCAGAGGTTGCCAAGGCGGCGGTAGAGGCTGCCGCAGGGAGAGTCCCCGTGTTTGTTGGCGCAATGGATTGCTCCATCGCCCGCGCCCGCGATCGGATGGCGGCCATGGAGGAGCTGGAGATCGGCGGCTTTGTGTTCACAACGCCCTATTATTCCGCCTGCACTCCTCAGATGATCATCAATTTTTATCAGGGCGTTTGCGCCGCCACCAAGCATAAGGTGCTGATGTATGATCTGCCGCCCGTTACCCAATCCAAGATTACTTATGAGATTGTGAAAGAGGTGCTTCGCTCGGCCCCCAATCTGGCGGGGATCAAATCGGGGGATATCAATCTGTTTCGTAAGCTGAAGCTGGATCCCGAGGTGCCCGAGGATTTCATTATGGTTTATTCCGGTCTGGATCATTTTGATATTGCCTATAAATGGGGCATCGATAAATGCCTCGATGGAATGCTTTCCTGCACACCCGTAAACACCGAAAAGCTCTTTGCGGCGATGGCGGCGGGCGATTATGATGCGGCGGCCGGCTATCTTGACAACATTGTTGGCCTGCGGGATTTCTTTATTCCCAGAAATCTCTGGCCTTCTTTCAGCACCGCCATGAACCTGCTGGGCTATGAGGGCAATTTTGCGCCCGATTATGTATCCCCCATTGAGGAGAAATATATCGAAGAGATCAAAAACGAGCTGATTCGCATCGGCGAGCTTTAAGTTTTATTATAAATACCGCCCCGCAGGGTTTGCCTGCGGGGCGGTTTGTTTTATAAAAAATGTCACATTTATGGGTGCTTGCGGTATTTATTATATGGGGGATATTGTAGTGGCCTGGGGGAATGTGCTATACTGAAAATGCATGGTATTGCTTTAAAAAGGAGAATGGCGTGATGGCATTATTTATGGCGATGATGGATTCTTCCGTTGAAAAGCTTCAAGCGGAAGAAATTTATCATTATTATAAAAAAACAATTAAATATATCGCCATTTCCATATTGGAAAACGAAGCGCTGGCAGAAGAGGTTGTTCAGGATGTAATGCTGGCAATTCTTGATCATCTTGATCAATTGCAAGAGAAAGAAATGGAGGAGCTGAGAGGCTTGATTTATGTCCTCGCTCGCAACTGCGCTTGTAAAAAAAGAAGAAATGAGCTTCGATTTGCCAAAAATCAAGCGGCCCTTTTCCACCCCCGAGAAGCCGATCCACAGAGCTTTGCAGAACACCGCGCGTTGATGGAGGCGCTGGTGGCGTTGCCCGATATTTATCGGGATGTTTTGGGTCTTTCGGCTTATTATGGATTTTCTACCAAAGAAATCGCAAAAATGCTGAAAATATCGGAGGTAACGGTGCGCAAGCGATTGGAGCGCGCGAGAGGTATTTTGCGGGCAGATTGGGGGGAAAAAGATGAATGAACGGGTTTTAAAAGAGACCTTTGAAAAATATTATGCAGAGCTGCCTTGTAATTTTGAAGAAATGCAAATTTCCTCAGGGCTGGAGCAAAAAATGATGCGCATTTTTAGCGGGCGGAAGCGTGTTCATAATAAATGGGGAAGCAGAACGATAAAGCGGGTGGCTTCCTTCGCTGCGGCAATTTTGATGATTGTTTCGGTAATGGTGTTGAGTGTGGATGGCTTGCGAGAGGGCTTTGCCCATTTTATTTTGGTTCATTTTCGCTATGAAAATGTTATAACGTTCGGAAGCCCGACCGATTCTTCGCAAAAAATCATTCCCAAAACACCGTCATATATTCCAAGTGGTTTTGAGCAGGTCGGTGGTGGCGAGCGGTATGAGAATGATTATGGCGAGGCGGAGCTGAAAATTGTTTATCAAAAAAATCAAAGCCGCATCGTTTTTCAGCAATTGGCGAAAGGCGCGAGTATTTGGATTTCAATAGAGCGTGGAAAGCAGCGGCGCGTTGATATTTTGGGCAAATATGAAGGGGTGGTTTATGCTCATAATACCCATTGCCAGCTGGTGTTTAACGATGGGGAATATATGTATGGCATAACCGCCGATTTGCCGCCCAAAGAACTTATAAAAATAGCAGAATCCATTTTTGAAAAGGAGATAAAATAATGAAAAGAAGAGTTTGTTTCCGAAAAATATTTTTATGGGGCTGCCTTCTTTGTTGCTTAGGATTGATCCTTTATAATCAGCTGGTAGAGCCCGGATTGACCGGCGGCTGGTTTTTGTTTGGCGCGGCCATTGCGGGCGGAACCTATTTTTTGCTGCTGGCGGATTGGATTTTTTCGTTGCTGCACTTTTTGAAAAGACGAAAAACACTCCAAAAGGGGCTTTGGATCGGGATGCTGATCAGCAAAGGGCTTTTTTGCATTTCCGCTTTTTACGGCTGCTGCAATACTATTTTTTCATTTTCCATTTTTGGGAGGGCAGTACAGCCGCAGGATTGCTATTATATGATGAGCCTTTGGCCGCTTTTGCGGGATCAGCAGCTGGAAAGCAGCTCTGTTCGGGAGCTTTTAGATCGATATTGGCTTTTGATATTGATTCCCGCAATTCTCTTTGTAATTTCGACTTTTCTGGAAATAATAGCTGATCATACAGAGCGAAATTGAAAACAAAAGGGAAGAACACATTGGTATGTGTTCTTCCCTTTTTTTATTCGCTGAAAATCTTTTTCTTTGCGTTGCCGAAAACAAAGGCATCGTTGAGATGGGCATAATATTTTTTCGGTACCATTATATGCCATGGGGCGGTAAGGAAGCCGCGAACATGGGCCATATCAATATGATCTCGGAAAAGCTTCATCGTCATTTTGGGGTTAAGATGAAAATCCCAGGTGGAGCAGGTAGGCATCTGCTCATAGCCCCAATCCGCCAGTTTTTTATAAAGCTGCAGGGCGGGCAGGCTATTTTCGCCGATGGGCTCATCCTTGATGGGGCCATAGCGCCAATTGGAGATCAGCACATCCTTGGGGAAGGCCGCCTTGAAGGCTTCCTCGCCGCCATAGCTTTCAACGCAGGCGGGATTGAGCCAGATCCAGGGGCGAACCCCATGGGCGCGGCAGATCTCAAAGAGGAATTCAGCATCCCGAATACGCTTTTCGGGCGAGCGGATGACCGCCACCGGCTGATGCTTTTGATTTTGATAATCCTCTTCCTCCAGCCCCAAATGGAAAAATGCGGGGGTATCGAAAAGCGCGATGGTTTCCTCGATAATATCCTTCAAAACCTGATAATAGGTCTTGGTACCCACCATATAGGCATAATCCTTGAGCCAGGCATTATGCCCGCAGGACATATTGAATTTGGGCAGCGGGGTCAGCCCGAGGCTGCGCAGCCTTGCCAGCTCCGCCCGAAATTCCTCCTTGCTCCAGGAGCCCTCCACCGCAAGCTCGGGATGGCAATCCAGCCGAACGCCCTCGCCCATATCGATGAGAACGGTATTAATGCCGCAGGAGGGGAGAAAATCGGTAACCTTGCG
This sequence comes from Eubacteriales bacterium, assembly GCA_045546895.1. Classification (GTDB taxonomy): domain Bacteria; phylum Bacillota; class Clostridia; order Oscillospirales; family QAKW01; genus QAKW01. The sequence continues at coordinate 6,419 of JAZQDS010000069.1, forward strand.
CCAGATTTCCTTATCGCAGGCGAGGGAATCCCGATAGATGGATTCCTCTTCATCATAGACAGTTTCGCTCCAATGATCCTTTTTTTGCCACATATTGGAGCCGAGATGCAAAAGGGTAGCAAACATCATTTCGTTGTTCATTTATGCATCCTCCCCATAGATATCTTTTTTGGCGTTGCCGAAGGTAAAGGCATCATTGAGCAGGCCGTAGTATTCATTGGGAACGCAAAACAGCCAGCTTGCGGTCATAAAGCCGCGCAGGCTTTCGGGAGCAACATATTCCTTGCAAAAGCGCATGGTTTGCTTATCGTTGAGATGCCAGCTCCAGGTGGAGCCGGTAGGGATCTGCTCATAGCCCCATTCGCCGACCTCCTTATAAAGAGCGGCATTGGCATTTTGCTCCAGAATGGCAGGATGGTTTTTGATGGCGCCGTAATACCAATTGGAGACCAAAACATCCTTGGGGACATTGGCGCAAAAGGCCGCCTTGCCGCCAAAGCTTTCGATGGTATGAAGATCGATCCAGATCCAGGGGCGAACGCCCTTTTGGCGGCAGACATCGAAAAGGAAGAGGCTGTCTTCGGTTTTTCTTTTTTGATTGCGGATAAAGGCAATGCCCTGATTTTTTTGGGCAGTATAATCCTCTTCCTCCAGCCCCAGATGGAAAAATTCGGGGGTATCAAAAAGCTCGATAACCTCCTCGATCAGCTCCTTGCAGATCTGATTATAGAAAGGGGAACCGATGGTATAGGCATAATCCTGCATCCAGGCATTATGGCCTGCGGAAAAATTGAATTTGGGCAACGGGGTCAGCCCAAGGCTGCGGATCCGCGCCAGCTCCGCCCGAAATTCCTCCTTGCTCCAGGAGCCCTCTACCGCAAGCTCGGGATGGCAATCCAGCCGAACGCCCTCGCCCATATCGATGAGAACGGTATTGATGCCGCAGGAGGGGAGAAAATCAATCACCTTTTTCCAGGTTTCTTTATCGGTATAGAGATAATGGCGGTAGATATTTTCTTCTTCGTCCTTATTTGCGCCGTAGACCGGATCATCCTTGCGCCACATATTGCAGCCCAGATGCAAAAGGGTTGCCCAGATTTTACGCTCAGCCATATTATAGGCTCCTTTCCTCCAGCGCCTCCAGAAGTTCCAGCGCTTTTTTGAAATGGCCGCTCTCCTTCATGGAGGTGCCGCTGTTGCCGCAGATAACAACATGGTCTAAAAGCTCGATCCCCTGCGCCGCCAGCTCCTGATAAAGCAGGGCGGTGGCCTCCAAATCCGAATCGGAGGGATCGGAATCCTTGAAATGATTATGGGCAACGATAATAAAGGGGCTCTTGATCGCCGCGGCAGCGCGCAGCAACTTTTCGGTATGAATTTCTACCGCGCTGATAGAGCCTTCGTATTGCATGGTGCATTGAATAATGCGCTTATTTTCATCCAAAAATGCCGCATAGCAGCATTCATCGATCCGCCCCGCAAAGCGGGCGGCAAAGAAATCGATCATCTGCTCGGTGCCGATAAAGCGATTGAATTCTTCGGTCAGCTCTTCATAGTAGCGGCGGGTAACATCAGGCAATAATTTTAAAAAGAAGGCGGAGGCCTCGCCCAGCTGGGGAATCTCTGTAAGCAGCCGGGGATCCGCCTCCAAAACATTGCGCAGGCTGCCAAAGCGATCGATCAGCGCATGGGCGATGGGATTGGTATCCTTTTGCAGGATGGTATAGCCCAGCAGCATTTCCAAAATCTCATGATCGGCAAAGCCATCCAGGCCGGCGCTGAGATAGCGCTCCCGCAGCCGCTCGCGATGATGCTGATGAATGTGATCGCTCAATGGTTCATCACCTCATAAACATTTTTCAAAATATAGCGGGGCCGATAGGGGAAACGCTCCAGATCCTCTTTTTCGGTAACACCGCTCATCACCAAAACGGTATCGATATCCGATTCCACGCCCGCAACAATATCGGTATCCATCCGATCGCCGATGATGGCGATATCCTCTTCGTTGCAGCCCAAAATATCCAGCCCGCAGCGCATCATCAGCGGATTGGGCTTGCCGAGATAATAGGCCTGCTTGCCGGTAACCAGCTCGATGGGCGCAACCATCGCGCGGCAGGCGGGCACAATAACCCCATCCTTGCCGGGGCCGGTAAGATCGGAATTTGTGCCGATCAGCTGAGCGCCCTTTTGCACCAGCGAAACCGCGTGGCTGATGGTGGCATAGCTATAATTTTGCGTTTCGCCTACAACGACATAATCGGGATTTACATCATTCATGGCAATCCCCGCCTCATAAAGGGCGTTCATCAGCCCCGGCTCTCCGATGACATAGGCGGTGCAGCCACTTTTCTGCTTGGCAAGAAAGGCGGCGGTGGAGAGGGCGGAGGTATAGAAATGGCTTTCATCGATATCCAGCCCCAGCCGCTTCATCTTCAGCGAAAGCTCCTTGGGGGAGCGCTCGGAGCTATTGGTAAGAAACAAGAATTTTTTATTTTCGGCATAAAGCCATTCCACAAATTCTTTTACGCCGGGCAGCAGCTGATTTTGATAATAGATCACGCCGTCCATATCGCAAATAAAGCCTTTTTTATCCTTTAGCATGGAAAAATCTCCTTTTAGTTAATATGATCCATGGGATCGATGCCCATCATCGGCAAAAGGCGGGGGATCAGCAGGCGATAGCGCATATAGGAATGATAGCGCATGGCATCGGCCATAAATTGATCGTCTACCCCGACCTCAGAGGGTTCGGTGGGCGCGCCGGCGGTTTTCATTGCCTGCAGCATATCCTTGATGGCGGGCAGCTCCTCGCGGATGATGGCACGGATTTCGGGCCAGCATTTTTCCAATTTGGCGGGATCCACAAGATCGGTGATGGTGGGGTTATTCAGCTTTTGCACATCGGGATGAAGCTTTTCATCATAATGGGCATAAACGGCATCCCAATCGGTTTGATCCTCGGTGCAGGAGATGGTCTCAAAGCGATCGGCAAGATTTTGATAGAGCTTAGTGCACCATACAGTGCCAACGCTGACCTTGCGGCCATGGAAATCGGGCCAGATGCCGCGGATAACCTTATGGCATTCCAGATAATGAGAGATTACATGCTCGGCGCCGCTGGCAGGGCGGGAGCTGCCGGCCAGCTTCATGGCAAGGCCGGTCATGATCAGCGCTTCCATTACCGCGCCTGCAGCCTCCTCACTATCCTCATTGATGCGATCGGCAAGAGCATAAATGCGATTGGTAGCATCGCGGGTCATGGCCGCGATCTGATCGCAATAATATTCATCAATCAGCAGATTGGCAACCCGCCAATCTACCAGGCCGACATATTTGGCAATCATATCGCCAAAGCCCGAGGATTTCAAAATCGCGGGCGCCTTGGCTAAAATAGCGGTATCCGCAAGGATGATGCGGGGCTGGGCCGCCTGCCAGGAGGATTTAAAACTGTTTTCAATAATCGGCGCGGTATCGGAGGCAAAACCGTCCATCGAGGGGGCGGTGGCAAAGATGCAATATTGCTTTTGATGCTGATAGGTAACAACGCGGCAGATATCATTGAGGGAGCCGGTACCGACCGAGATGATGCCGCCGACATCCGCTGCCAGCGCCTCTACCTCCCGCACCTGCTCTACCTTGGCATATTTCATATCCTTATAGATCAGCTGCTTGAGCTCAAAGCCTGCATCATTCAGGCTTTCAAGAATGCCCGCGGAGGCGGCAAGGGTATTTTCATCCGCCACCAGCAAGACTTTGCGGGGAAATTCGGCCTTGGCCAGAATTTCGCCAACCCGATGCACAAGGCCGCTTTCGATTTCAACAATTTCTGTATCAAAAGTATGCTTTTTGCCGCAGGGGCAATTTTCAAGCTTTTTCAAAAAATAATTCAGATCCATAGTGGGGACGCTCCTTTATCATTTTCTTGATTATTATTTTAGCATTATAATATATAAAAAGCAAGGAATTATTCGCTGATGATTTCATCGATCTCATCGCGGTGGCAGAGGGTATAAAAATAGGTTTTGCCGTATTTGCTTCGGTCGCAAAGGAGGATTTTGCGTTTGGCGCGGGAAAGCATTACCTGCCGGATCTGCGCCTCCTCCATGGCGGGCTCGGTCAGCAGCCCCTCCTCGCTCAGCCCATGGCAGGAAAAGAAGGCGATATCGGCATTAAATCGGCGGATAAATTCCTCCGCATGATGGCCGACATAGGAAAGGGAATGATTGAGCAGCTGCCCGCCGGTGCAGAGGGTATTGACATTGCGCTCCGCCAGCGCAAGGGCGGTCTTGGCGCCGCTGGTAATCACCAGCAGGTCCTTGATTCCCTCCAGATAGGGAACCATCCGCCCGACAGTTGAGCCCGCATCCATAAAGATGACCATTCCGTCCCTTACCCGCGCCGCCGCCTGCTGGGCGATCTGCTCCTTGGGAGAGCTTTGCGCCTGCTCTCGCAGCACCAGCGGGATCTCCCGATTGCCGGCGGTCAGCGGCAGGGCCCCTCCGTAAACCTTTTTGATCAGCCCGTTTTGCGCCATCGCCGTCAGATCGCGGCGGATGGTGGGGGCGCTGCAATAGAGCGCGCCTACCAAGTCCTCTACCGTGGCTCTGCCCCGTTGCTCTAAAATTTCCAATATTTTTTGCTGTCGTTCGGCAATTAACATTTTGATTCTCCTTGAGCATTATTGATCAACTTTGCAGATTTGAATGATTTATTTTCAAAGTTGCCGCCAAAACTTGACGAAGTATGATCAATTTAGTATGATTTTAACATAAAGAATTGCCATTGGCAAGGAGGTTTTTGAAATGGAAACAACAGCGGTACGGCTGTATGGCAAAAACGATCTGCGGATCGAGAGCTTTGAGCTGCCCGAAATCGGCGCGGGAGAATGCCTGATGCGGGTCGTTTCGGATACGGTATGCGCATCCACCTATAAAGCGGTTTTGCAGGGGGCTGATCATAAGCGGGTGCCGGAGGATGTTGCTGAAAATCCCGTCATTGTTGGCCATGAGATGTGTGGTGAGCTTTTAGCGGTGGGAGAAAACCTGAAGGGCCAATGGAAGGTGGGGCAAAAGGTGGTGGTTCAGCCGGCGCTGAAAACCCCCGATGGCCATGATCCCGGCTATTCCTTCCGCTATATCGGCGGAAATTCTCTTTATGCGATTGTGCCCGAGATTGTTTTGGAAAAGGGCTGCCTTGTGCCCTATGACGGCGAGGGCTATTATAAAGGTTCGTTGGTTGAGGCGATCGGCTGCGTTTTGCGCGCCTTTAAAGGAATGTATCATACCGATTATACCAATTATAAGAGAACCGATGGCTGCCTTGCGGGCGGCAATTGCATCATTATGGGCGGTGCGGGCCCCATGGGGCTGGCGGCTGCCGAGCTGGCGGTTTCCTATGGGAAATGCAAAAGGGTTGTTGTTACCGATCTGGATCAGCAGCGGCTGGATTATGCCAAGCGGGTCTGCTCCCCTGAGCGGGCGGCGGAAAAGGGCGCGGAGCTTCATTTTGTGAACACCTCCGGCATGGTCGATGCGGTAGCCGAATTAAAGGCGTTGATCGGCGGCGAGGGTTTTGACGATGCGTTTGTTATGGTGCCGGTTCCTGCGCTGGTAACGCAGGCGGAGGAGCTGCTGCGGGAGGATGGCTGCCTGAATTTTTTTGCAGGTCCGCCCATCCATGAAATGCCCGGCGCCATCAATCTTTATCGGGTGCATTATGACGGCATCCATCTTTTGGGTACCGCCGGCAGTATCCCCGAGGATACCGTTGATACCATCAAGCTGATGGAGGAGGGGATTCTGGATCCCTCCGGCATGATTTCGCATATTATGGGCCTGAAGGCGGTGCCGGATGCCCTCTTTGGAATGAAAACGCCCTCCGGCGCCAAGAAGGTCTGCTATAATGAGCTGGATATTCCCTGCATTGCGCTGGAGGATCTGGCGGAGCTGGGGAAAACCGATCCTCTTTATCGCGAATTGGCGGAGCTGGTAGCCCAAAACGGCGGTCGCTGGTCGCCCGAGGCGGAAAAAGTCCTTTTGGAAAAAGCGCCGAAATTGAAATAATAAAAATCCCGCAATGCATTGCATTGCGGGATTGTTTTTTAAAAAGGAATTTTTGCGTAGGCGAGATATTGAAGAATATTTTCCCGTTGGGGGCCGTAGATGCCGCCTGCCTTTTCGATCTCTTGGCGAATGCGGGCATATTCCGCATCGCAGAGGGCATCCAGCATCGCCACCGCCCGATCCATCAGCTGATTGAGCAGGGTAAAGGCGCTCTCTTTCTGATCGGCCTTGATCAGGGCGGAAGCCTGCTGCTCGGCATCGGCGGCCAGCTGCTCCAGCTCCGCCTCCAGCGCTTGCGCCTTGGCGGTGAGCGGCAGATGGAAGCGCTTGTCTACCGCGGCGGCAAGGGAGAGCCGCTTCATTTTCCACCAAAGGGAGGAGGAAGAGAAGGCAACCCCGCCGATTGATAGTGCGGGCGGCAGGTAGCCTGTAAAATAGATCGGCAGATAAACCGATTCGCAGGTCTGGGCGGGCGCAAAGCGGGAAACAGGACCCAAAACAGGGTCGTAGCGGGAGATCAGGGAAGCTACCGTTTCCGGCTCGCTCCACTCCCGCATATGCATACAAATGGTGAAAAAATTGCCGCAGGCAATTCCGAATCGCTCCTGGGTAATTTCGCCATCAAAATGATCCCGCAGGATGGACTTCAGGGAATCAAAGGAATGGAGGTCTTGCGCATTTAATTGCTGATTGAGGCGGCGCATACGGGGGATGGCAAGGGTCTGACGATTGGTAATTTTGGTATAGGCTTTGGCAAAATGAAGGGGCTGATCGGGCGCCAGCCAATGATTTTGGCGCGCAAAAGCCTCCAGCTCGCGGGAGGCAAGATCGTAGCTTTCGCCGATGGTATAGCAATTGGAAATGCCGATCCGATCGGTTATTTGCTTAGCCGCCCATTGCCGACCTGCCGTTTCCAAGATCCAAATCTCTTGAGGATCCACCAAAAGATAAGAATTTTCATAACGGCGGTCCATCAGCGCGCTGGTATTGGCGTTTTGGCCGTATTGCTCCAAAAGAGCGGTAATGATCTCGATGGCTTCGCGGGCGGTGGCAGCGCGCTCCAGCCCCAGCCGCAGCAAATCCATTCCCAATATGCCGGTTTCGGTCTCGGCGGGGCAGCGGGAGCCCTCTGCTTCATTGCCGATCATCACCCCGCATTCGTTGATGCCCATTTCAAAGCCCCAGATCCAATAGGGCTGGCTGCCGATCATGGCATAGGTTCGGGCCACATCGGGAATCTCAAGATCGGTCATTTTAACCGCCGCATCCGGCGCATTCTCGCGAGCGGGAAAAAAGCGAAGCGGCTGCGCCTCGGCAGTGGGCCGATCGCTGTTTTTTGCAAAAAGATTTTGATGGTAGGCGGAATGGGCCGCCTTAACACCCATAGTATCGCAGGATTGCATCTTTCTCTCCTTATTTATGGCGCGGATCGGTTTCGCAGAAGCGAACCGTGCGGCGGATGTAATAGGCGCGCCGTTGATTTTGCATCACCTTTAATTTAACGGAAAGGGGCCCATGCTTGGTGCGCAAGATGGCCTCAAAGTTCTTTTCATCCAGCTGCTGATAACGGCGGATTTTCAGCTCTTTGCCGCAAACAGGGCAGATCAGCCGCTTGAGGCGGGGATCCGCCAGCGCCCGATCCCGCAGCCGATAGGGCGAAAAAAATTCCTTGGCGCTATGCATGCTGTGCCAAAGCACGCCGTTATATTCCTGATACCGCTTAACTCCGTCTTTGAGGTTGAGCGCTTTGGCAACCCGCGCGGTATAGATGGCGTCGTTGAAGGCGTTATGCGCCTGCAGCGCCGAATCGATCTTTAATTGCTCCATCGCATATTCCAGCGAAAATTGGCGGTTTTCATGGCTGATCTGGCGATTAAAGATGCCCTGCAAATTCAGGCAAGGGGGCAGCCATTCATCGCTGAGATCGTGCATTAAAAGATTATCTTTTAATATCTGAATATCATCGTAGCCCCAGCTTAAAAGCAGGCAATCCTCGCCGCACCAGCTGCGGAATTCCGCAATTGCCTCCCGAAAGCGGGGCTTACCCCGCAGCATTTCCTGATCGATGCCGGTCATCTTGCGGATGCGGTGGTGCAGCCTGCGGTAAAAGGTGGGGGCGATCAAAAGATCAATGCAATCGACCGCTTCCATCTTGCCATTCAGCTTGATGGCGCCGATCTGGATGATCTCGCCCGAAAGATAGATAGGGGTCTGCACCGCTGATTCCTTGGAATAGGGCTGATTCCATTCCATATCAAAAACAATATAGTTCATACATTCTCCAATCAAAATTCTGCCCGCCGCGCGGCAGGCTCTCTCTTATTTTAACCGTATTTTAGAATAATGTCAAATAAGGTTTGAAAACAAAATAGCGAGAGCATTAGGCTCTCGCTATTTTAGTTAACATTGAGTAGTTTCGCGGCGTTATTATACAATATGTTTTCAATTTCCGCCTCTTTCAGCCCATCGGAGCGGATAAAATCCAAAAACCTTCGGATTGTAGCCGGGAGGCAGATGGAAATCAAAGATTTTCATTGAATTATACGCTCAGGGATTTAATCTCGGGATGCTGGTCCATAAAGCTGATGACCTCGCCGAAGGGGATAGAATCCTTCAGCCGTACCTGCAGGATCAGATTGAGGGTATTATCGGGGCATACCGTAATGCGGGAGCTGGTAATGGTAATGCCAAGCTCGCGCTGCTTTTCCTTTAAAACCTTGCGAATTTCGGGGGTATCTACCAGAGTAATGCGGATTTCGCTGTTGGAATAGGCATCGTTGCCGATGCTGAATTTATGCATGATCAGCTGGATGCCGAGAATGATCAGGGTTGTAAAGCCCGCAATGCCATACATTCCTGCGCCGCAGGCGAGGCCAACGCCGGAGGTGGCCCAGATGCCGGCGGCGGTTGTAAGGCCCTTAACGGTGTTTCCGTTTTTGAAGATAACACCCGCGCCGAGGAAGGAGATGCCGCTGACCGCCTGCGCCGCAATACGGGAGGGATCAACGCCGCGGGTGCCCGCCAGCGCGTTGCCTGCGGCATCGATCATATCGCCAAAGCCGTATTTGGAAACAATCATAATCAGTGCCGAGGCGCAAGCAATGATGCAATGGGTACGAATGCCTGCCTCTTTGGAGCGTTTAGTACGCTCCAAGCCGACCAGCGCGCCTAAAATAACAGCCGCAAGAATACGCAGCAGCGAGGATAAGAGAATCGAAGAAGAGATGGTTTCATATATCGAACGAATAAATTCCATGGTATGTACTCCTTTATCAATCAAGCTTTGATTTCGATGACTTCCGGATGCTGATCCATCAGCGTCATCAGCGTATCGAGGGTGATTTTATCTTTCATCTGCGCCTGCAGAATCAGGGTAACGGTATTCTCGCCGCGATTGAGCTTTCGGCGGGAGGAGAGGATACGAATGATATATTGCTTTTTGAAATCCTCCAAAAAATCAAAGGCGGAATCAACATTTTTTACCGTAATCCGCAGCTCTTGCGGCGGGCGAATGTTGAAGCGCCTCAGGAGAATCAGGAATCCAATGATCAGCCCTGTAAAAAGAATTCCCAAAAGCAGCTGCCCTGCGCCAATGGCGAGCCCTACCGCGCTGGTAGACCAAAAGCCTGCGGCGGTGGTAAGGCCGTGGGTTGCAACATATTTGCTGCGCAGGATGATGCCTGCGCCGAGGAAGTTGATGCCCATAACCACCTGGCAGGCGATCATGGTGGGATCTGCGCCGCCCTGCGCTCCGAAAAAGGCATATTTAGAGAGGATCATAAAGAGGGCGACTGCCAGCGCAAGAATGGCGTGGGTGCGAATGCCGGCCTTTTTATGGCGCGCGCGGCGTTCCATTCCGATCAGCGCTCCGCAGACCGTTGCCAGCAGCAGGCGAATGATATATTGAATCAGCGGGTGCAAAGCGATAGCCCCCCTTTCTTCCTATTATAAAATATGATTTTAGCATACTTCATAGACTTTTGCAAGGATTTTTCAAAGTTTTGCAGCAAATTCGCAAAAACTTTCAAAAAGGACTTGCCAAAATCAAAAAAATATATATAATAGATATGTGCCGGCAGTTGTGGCGGCAAAAAAATTCGGGGTGTAGCGCAGTTGGTAGCGTGCTTGGTTCGGGACCAAGAGGCCGGGCGTTCGAGTCGCCTCACTCCGACCATTAAAAAGAGAGATGCTCTTGCATCTCTCTTTTTAATTTTCTGCGTTCGGCGGCCCAAACGCTCGACCTCTGTTTCCGAACCAATTTGCCTCGGGCAAATTGGCTCGGGTCGCGACTGCGAAGCGCTGCCCTTTCGCCGAAAAGCGTGCATCATTCAGATTGATTTTTCGGTGAACAATGTGAAATCCTTTGTACTTTGCGTTATAACGAATCGCTTTGTTCTCTTCATCCTCTAGGATTGCTTCTGCGGCTTCATCGAGATCGCAACCATACTCTTCGGCACACAACGCTTTATTGATGTCAGCAATATCACGATATATCGACCGATTTTCCGCTGCCACCCCATACCTTTTAGCCAATTCTGTGACGATATCATATGAATCCATACAATTCGTTTCATCGGTTTTTTTGAGCAAAATCTGCAATACCAAATACGGCTTGAGTTTTTGGTTGTTGCGTTTACCTTTGTTTTTATCGTTTTCTCCACGCATATCTTAATCCCTAAAATCGAATAGTTCTTTTGGCGTAATTTCCAAGACTTCACACATTTTGAAAACAACATCAAAAGAAACGCCAACGTTTCCCAACTCAATAGCGCTGATATGGCTACGGTCAATATCGACCAATTCCGCCAACTGCAATTGGGTCAACTTCTTTCTTTTTCGATAGTACACCACGTTCAAACCAAATTTTTCATAAAGACCTTTATATTCTTTGCGCATATGATCACCTCAATAATATTTTAGAGGATGGGAGCGTTGCATTAAACCTTGTCAAAACAGCGAGATGTTGTTGACACAAGTCATTTTATGAATTATAATGTCACTAAGGTATTCAATCATGTTGAATTTGTTGATGCTAACCCTTATCTAAAGAGAAGGAGAAAAACTATGTCTAATCAAAACACACAAAAAAACTGGAAAGATCGTTATGCCTTCGAATATGAAGATATTGTACATCTAAGTTCACAAGAACTTCGCCAAAAAAGTGCAATGCATATAGAAGATTACATCCAACGAATTGATGCATATATCCAAGAAAAACAAGCTGAGGTTAAAAAGTATAATACATTGAGAAATATATGCGCAATAATGCTTATTTTTATCGCATGTCTTTTCGTTGGTATGGTATTATTTATACTTCCATCCGCAATAGAATATGGTTTTGAGGACTGGGAGGGAATCTCAATAATTATGATGCTCGTTTGTGCATTAATACCTCTTATTGTTCTGCCGATTATGAAAAAGTCCTTCAAAAAAACAACCCGTCCATTTGAAGAAGAAATAGCAGAGGTATCCGTTGCTAAAAAACGCTTAGTTACAGCCAGAAAAGAACAAAATGAGCTTTTCAAAAATCAAAAGAATTTCCCCAAAGAACTTTTTTACGAGCTTTGCGCAAACGAAGGAATTAAAGAGATCAAGGGCGAGTTTTCTACAAAAAAAGCACAGCTTATCCAGCAAGAAATTGCGAATTTTATGCTTCCGCCGGCTTTCCGAAAGACCTTTTTAAGCCATGATATAGCGGTGCTTTTTGAGGAAGGCCAAACCGAACATTTAGAAAATACAAATCGCTGGAATGCAACTCCTCATCGTGGAAATCCCACTGAAACGGAAGCGCAGATTATCAAAGAAGCCAACGAAGTTCAGGCATTAAAAGGACTCCAAAAAAGAAAACACATTTTAACCTCAAACATCAATAAATCGAAAATTGAAATCCGGAAGAAAAAGGAAGCCGAAGAGGCCGCCCTCCAGTTAGCCGTAATGTTGAATAATTCCACCAGCACGCCCAAGGGCGATTGGGCTTTTCTGGGCGGAATTGCAGATGGCATTGCAGGACCGGGGGCCGGTGCAGCAGTTGCACTCAGCGTTATGGCTGAAAACGAAAGAATCGCCGCCAATAACCGCGCCATGGCTTCCGGCGCCATTTCTGCACTTCAGGATTCAAGAATGAAAACGTCTGCCAGCAGATACGATTTGGAGCGTGCAGTAACGCTTTTGGAGGGCGAGCTTTCAGCATTGAATCAAAAAATCGTTCTCACAAAATTCACTAAAGAAGAAGTTTTGAAAAACCTTGACATTCTTGATACGAATGTAGAAAAACAAGAAAACAACGTTTTGCGGATACGGGTTAAACTTAAAAATAAAATGCCGTCATCGGAGGTTGAAGGTGCACATATCGTTGTGGACGGAACATACAAAGCAACCATTAAATGCGGAGAAACCCTGGTGGGAGAAACGACGATTGCTTTGCCGATTTACGGCGTTGAATGCGAAAAAATCGAAACCATCACCGGCTACTGCCCCATGTATATGGAAGGGGATCGAAAATATACCGTTACGCTTGAACCGAACAACCTTTGGTTGATGGAATTATAATTGTGGGAGACAATCGAAAATGTATACAAAAAATACTAGTGCCAACTGGGATCTAATTGAGCAGTTGTTGTAGCGGGTGCCGCAACAAGAGAAATGCCGAGCGCTATGCGCGAAGGATTTATCGATGTTGCAAAGGGGCAGTTGATCAAGGCATTCGAAGGGGAAGAAGCCCCAAAGACAGGCAGGGGCGTAGCGGTCGCCGTTTAAAAAAGAGAGATGCTCTTGCATCTCTCTTTTTAATTTTCTGCGTTCGGCGGCCCAAACGCTCGACCTCTGTTTCCGAACCAATTTGCCTCGGGCAAATTGGCTCGGGTCGCGACTGCGAAGCGCTGCCCTTTGGCAGAAGGCTGCTACTAAAAAAGAGAGATGCCTTTGCATCTCTCTTTTTAATTCCATTTTATTTCACAATCAGAACAAGATGATCAGGAATTGCGAAACGAGAACCACCGCAATCAAAGCGATCGGATAGGTAGCTGCATAGGCGGCAGCAACATCCTCAGAGCCGGCAACGCCGATCAGGGTACCCAGCGCGGGGGTGCTGGTCATGCCGCCGGTAATGGAGCCCAGATTGTTCAGCAGGCTGGGCTTCAGCACATACTTGGCAAAGAGGAAGCCAATGATCATCGGAACGATGGTCATAACAATGCCGTAAACAAAATACATCGGATCGAAGTTTGCAACAAACTCTGCGCCGCCGGGAACACCCGCGCCGACCAGGAACAGAACCAGACCCAGCTCGCGGAACAGCTTCAGGGTATTTTGATTGGGCATAATGCTAACACGGCCGATTCTGCCGAAATGACCCAAAATCAAGCTCATCAGCAGGCAGCCGCCGGTGGTAGTCAGCGAGAAGCAGGTGCCGTTCAGGCCGGCAGAGGTCAGAGGGATTTTGATCTGGCCGATCAAGGCACCCAAAATGGCGGCCAGCGAGAAGCCGGCGATGCCCATATGATCCAGCTCAAAGAGCTTAATCGCCTTCTTTTTCTTTTCGTTATCTGCTTTGATTACCAGCTTGGCGCGCTCTTCATCCATATTGGCTTTGGTCAGCTTGGGGATGATCTGAACGAACAAAACAACGCCAACAACGCCGAAGATATAGGCAATACCATGGCCAACGGATACCAGACCGGTAAATTCGGGTGCAACGGTTGCTTTTGCCGCGGAGAAGGCGGGGGTAGAGGTCAGCGAGCCGGAAAGCAGGCCGACAATCATAGCAACAAAGCCATCCTGCTCCTTGATGGTGGCGCCGTAGCCGATCCATTCGCCCGCATAGATGCAGGCTGCTGCAGTAAGGCCGCCCGCGATAATGATAATCGCGCCCAGCAAAACATAGGATTTGAAGTTCTTTTTGAAGTTACCGAAGAATTTGGGGCCTGCGATATAGCCGACCGAGGTAACAAAGAGGATCAGGCCAAGGCTTTCGATGATGGAAAGGCCGCCGGAAAAATCATAGGCCTTTGCGGAGGCATCAAAGAGCAGCTGGCCCGCATCGTCCACCCCGAAAAACAGGGCGCCTACAAGCAGGGCAATGATAAATACGCCCGCATCCCCCAAAGAGATGCCCTTGATGGTAATTCTGCCCAGCGCATAGCCCAGCAGCAACACGCCGAAAACAACCATCAGAAGGGTGCTGATGTTGCTGATGGAGATTACACCATTAAACAAACTCATAAGTACATTTTCTCCTTTTTATAATATTTAATATCACACACTTCGATCCATTATATCACTATGTTTGCTTGAAATCAAGAGCAACCTTAAAGGTTTTTGGCGAATTTTAAGAAGAAAAAAGGTAATTTTCTTCCTAATATAAATATAGAACCGTATCAAGCCCAAGGATTTCCTGAAATTTCGCGATTGCTTTTTTTGTCGGATTATAGTATACTGAAAAATACTGATATTTTAGGAGAGATGATATATGCAAAAAAGAGGATGGATCAAATGGATTTGCGGCATCTGCGCAGCAATGCTGATGCTGGTTTGTGTGCCCTGCGCTTCGGCGATCGAGGATGCGCCGGAGGTTGCCGCCAATAATGTTTTGCTGATCAGCAATAATACAGGCGCCACCATCTATGAAAAAAACGGCGATGAAAAGATTTATCCTGCCTCCACCACCAAGCTGATGACCATGGCGGTGGCAATTGATATGATCGAGGATTTGCAGGAAACCATCACCTTTGATAAAGAGGCCTCCTATGCCGATCTTGTAATCGGCAGCTCCAATATGGGGCTGAAGGACGGCGAGGTTATTTCGCTGGAGGAATTGCTTTACGGCATTGCCATCTCCAGCGCCAACGAGGGAACCAATGCGCTGGCGATCCATCTTTGCGGTAGCATTGAAGCGTTTGTTGCCAAGATGAATGAAACCGCCAAGAAATGGGGGATGAAGAATACCCATTTTGTTAATACCCATGGCCTGACCGATGAAAATCATTATACTACCGCGGCGGATATGGGCATTCTCGGTCGTAAGATTTTTGCGGATGAGCGGCTGTTGCCTTATCTTTCCGCTCCCAGCTATACCCTCTCCGCCACCAATATGAACCCTTCCCGCGTTTTGGTCAGCACCAATCAGCTGATCCGTATGAATTCGGGCAACTATTATAAATATTGCGTTGCGGGTAAGACCGGCAGCACCACCGCCGCAGGCTATAATCTGATCTCCCTTGCGCGCTATAAGGGGATGGAATATATCTGCGTTATGATGAACGCCAGCTTTTCCTTGCCCGCCAATCCTGTTTTCGAGGATAGCGCCGAGCTTTATAAATGGGCAATTAATAACTTTAGTATGCAAACCCTGCTGGAGGATAATGAATCTATCTGCGAGGTAAAGGTTGCCCTTTGCGCCAAGAGCGATTATGTTGTTTTGGTTCCCGCTAAGCATATCGAGGCGGTGGTAGCCGATGATGTTGATGTTGCCTCCTTTGAGCGGATTATTAAAACCGAAGAGGTCGCCTATGCGCCAATCGCTGTGGGAGATGTTTTGGGTAGTGTCACCCTCAAAAAGGATGGGATTGAATACGGTACGGTCGATCTGGTGGCAAGCTCCGCGCTGGAGCGCAGCACCATTCTCTATTATCTGCATCTGATTCGGACCTTCTTCAGCAACACCATTGTAAAAATTATTGCAATTATTTTGGTTTTGGCAATTATTGCTTATATTATCTTTATGATCTGGCAAAATAATAATCGCAGGCGGAGAAGAATTGCCCGCCGCATCCGTTTCTGATCCGCTTGGTTTTTCCTTGGATTTGCGGCATTGAAAAAAGTTGCAAATTTAAGAAAAAAAGTGTTGACAAACGGGGATAGATTTGATATTATATTCAGGCACCCGCAAAAAAGGGGGTCGATCCGATAGGGTCGGAACCCGAGGAAAGAAGCGGGAAAGCAGCGGACTTTGAAAATTAAACAGCATCATTAAAA
>JAZQDS010000070.1:0-11274 GCA_045546895.1 Eubacteriales bacterium
GCTGCTTTCGCAGCGGCCGTTTCCGTTTTGCATTAAAAATAGGAGGGGGATAAGATGAGGTTTCCCTCATCTCGCTTGTAGTATAACACATTTTAAATCAAAATATGTTAGGAAACTATGAACGAATTTTCAATAAAAAGAAAAAAATATGAAAACGTGTTTGGGGCGCCATCAGAGCTCTTTTTTTGCCTTCTTTTGCGCCCGCAGATTTTTAAAAAAATCCTTTAAAAGCGCGCTGCATTCCTGCTCCATTATTCCGCCCAAAATCTCGGGATGATGGTTCCAGGGATGATCGGTAAGATCGGTAACGCCGCCCATAGCGCCGCCCTTGGGATCCTTGGCCCCGAAAATAACCTGCGGTATGCGGCTGTTGATAATCGCGCCGCAACACATAGGGCAGGGCTCCAGGGTTACATAAAGGGTGCAATCCTCCAGCCGCCAGGAACCGATTTTTTTGCAGGCCTTGCGGATTGCAATCAGCTCGGCATGGGCAAGGCTGCTTTGATCGATTTCGCGGCGGTTATAGCCCCGCCCGATAATACGATCCTGATAAACTACCACCGCTCCAACGGGGACTTCCCCCAAAGCGGCTGCTTTTTCCGCCAGCCGCAGGGCGGCTTTCATATATTTTTGATCCATAACTATCATCTCCTGAGAATATAATAATCTATACTCAAAGGGTTTGTAAAGTAAATTTTATAAAATGCTTTACTTTGTGTTTTAAATTTGTTATTATTTATAGATAGTTGGGTAACTGGCTCAAATCCTGTTGTCCTAAAACTCGAACCTGCCTCAAGGCAGGATATTTCGGTGCTTTCCACTTATTTTTTCGTAAGGAGGCTGAATGATGAATATTGCAGTTTTGTTTGGCGGAAAATCCTCGGAGCATGAGGTTTCCCGCAATTCGGTATGTAACGTTTTAAATCTTTTGAAAGATAAAAAATATAATGTTTATAAAATCGGCGTAACCAAGCAGGGTGCTTGGTTTTTGACGCAAGCCTCTGCGGAGGAAATTAAAAGCGGCGCTTGGGAAGAGCGCGCCGATAACGAAGCGGCATGGATTTTGCCCGATCCGAAGGTAGGCGGCTTGCGCACTGCCTCGGGTGAAGTTATTAAAATTGATGTAGCTTTTCCGGTTTTTCATGGAAAAAACGGGGAAGACGGCGCCATTGCTGCGCTCTTTCAGCTGGCGGAAATCCCGCAGGTAACAACTTCTATGACCAGCGCTGCCAATTCAATGGATAAGGCGCTGACCAAGCTGATCTGCGATCGGGCAGGCATTTCTCAAGCTGCTTGGGTGCAGGTATATGCGCGGGAATTGGCGGATATGAATGAGGCGGTAGCCAAGGTTGAGGCGGTGCTGGAATATCCCATCTTTGTTAAGCCCGCCAGCGCAGGCAGCAGCGTAGGCATCAGTAAATGTGCCGATCGCGCCGCGCTGGAGGAAGGACTGCGCCTTGCTGCGCAGCATGATTTCAAAATCGTATGCGAGGAGACCATCATCGGTCAGGAGGTCGAGGTTGCGGTATTGGGCAATGAAGAGCCGATGGCCTCTGTTCCGGGCGAGATCTGCCCTGCGGTTGAATTCTATACCTATGATGCAAAATATAATGACGCAGATTCCCTGCTCTTTATTCCGGCGCGGCTGGATGCGGATCGGATGGATGCGCTGAAGGCGGAGGCGATCAAGGTTTTTCAGGCGATGGAATGCAATGGCTTTGCAAGAGTAGATTTCTTTGTTACCAAAGAGGGGCGGATTATTTTTAATGAGCTCAATACCATCCCCGGCTTTACCAATATCAGCATGTATCCCAAGCTGATGGCGGCAAGCGGCGTTGAGGGCGAAGCGCTGATGGAGCGCCTGATTGCGCTGGCGATGGAGCGCGCGCAATGAGCGGCGCTGCTCTGAAAAAGAATAAAAATGCGCCTATAGGTATTTTTGATAGCGGGCTCGGCGGGCTTACCGCCCTTGGCCGCCTGCAGCAGGCTTTGCCGCAGGAACGGCTGATTTATTTCGGCGATACGGCAAGAGTGCCCTATGGCGGGCGGGATAAGGAAACCCTATTGCGCTTTGCCAAAAGCGATATTGCGCTGCTGCGCTCTATGGATGTTAAGGCAATCCTTGTTGCCTGCGGTACTGTTTCTTCGGTGCTGCTGGAGGAGATTCGGGGGGAATATCCCATCCCGCTGATCGGCGTGATTGAAAGCGCGGTAGAAGCTGCGGCGATCGCAAGCCGTAATCAAAAGGTCGGCATCTGGGGAACAGAAGGCTCCATCCGCTCCGGCGCCTATGCAAGGCTGCTGGCGCAAAAGGGAATCGAAACCGCAGCGGTAGCCTGCCCCAAATTAGTCCCGTTGATTGAGGGCGGAAAGACCGATCCGGAGGATCCCGAGGTTCGCGCCGCGCTGCGGGAATATCTTGCGCCGATCCGCGCGGCGGGGGTGGACACCTTGATTTTGGGCTGCACCCATTATCCGCTGCTGGAAAAGGCCATTCGCGCGGAGGCGGGCGAGGCGCTTGCGCTGATCAATTCGGGCAGCGAAAGCGTTCGGCGGCTGGAGGCTGTTTTGGCAGAGCAGGATCTGCTGGGCAGCGGCGCGGGGGAAACCCGCTATTTTGTAAGCGGTGATCCCGCGGAATTTGCCCGTAACGGCGGCGCCTTTTTGGGCTGCGATCTGGGCGGAAAGGTAGAGCGCTGCGATGCCGGAAAATTTGAAGAATAAGGCGGTAAGGCTTACCCTTGAAACCGCGCAAAAGATCGAGGATCAAAGGGAGAGGGATCAAATTGCGGTAGATGCAACCCTTTATGAAAAAGAAGGCTCCCATCATATTCTTTATCAGGAAAACCAAACCAAAACCCATATCCGCATCAGCGAAGAAATGGTGCATATCCATCGGTTGGGCGAGCTTTCGGGCGATCTTTGGTTTGTTGCGGGGGATCAGCGGGATACTCGCTATGAAACCCCCTATGGCCGCATGATTTTAACGATCGATACCCATCGGATCGATTGGGATCCCAAAGGCCTGCGGCTTTATATCCGATATAATATTCTCAGCGGTGATCAGCGGATCAGCCTGAATGAGATCACCATCAAAATGGAGGAAGTAGAAAAAGCATGAAAAATCCTGTGAATGAAATGAACGAAAAAATCAAGGCGCTTTTGCTCCAAAGCTATTCTGCCTGCGTTGCGGAGGGGCTTTTACCTGAGGCGGAGCTGATGCCTTTTGATATTGAGCAGCCGCGCGAGGTGCAAAACGGCGATTTTTCCAGCAACTTTGCGATGAAGAATGTGCGCGTTTTGAAAAAGGCGCCCCAAATGATCGGTCAGATGCTGCTGGATCATCTGCCCGCTTGCCCCGAAATTGAGCGAGCGGAGGTTGCAGGCCCCGGCTTTTTGAATTTTTATCTGGGCGAAGCCTATTTTGCCGAGGTTGCCAAAACTGCCGCAACGCTCGGCGCCGATTACGGTAAGACCGATCGGCTGGGCGGCGAGCGGATTATGGTTGAATTCGTTTCCGCAAATCCTACCGGCCCGATGCATATGGGCAATGCCCGCGGCGGTATTGTCGGCGATAGCCTGGCCAATGTTCTGGCCTGGGCGGGCGCGGATGTGCATAAGGAATTTTATGTTAATAACGCGGGCAATCAGGTTTCTCTTTTCGGCCTTTCTCTTTATATTCGCCTGCAGCAGCTGCTGAAGGGTGAGGATGCCATTGAATTTCCCGAAAACGGTTATCATGGCGATGATATTAAGGTCTTGGCCAAGACCTATCTGGATCAGCATCCCGAGGCCGCCGAGGAGGGCGAGGAGGAGCTGACCCCCAAGATGATCGCCTTCGGTCTGGAGCATAATATTGCGCGGATGAAGGAGGATCTCGGTAAATATAAGATCCATTATAACGAATGGTTTTTGGAATCCACCCTGCATGAAAGCGGCTATGTTGCCGAAACAGTCAAGCTGCTGGAGGATCGGGGTTGGATGTATGAAAAGGAAGGCGCAAAATGGTTCCGTGCCACAGAATTCGGCTGCGAAAAGGATGAGGTTTTGGTAAAGGCCAATGGCTTCTACACCTATTATGCGGTTGATATTGCCTACCATCGCAATAAATTTGAAAAGCGCAAATTTGATCGCTGTATCGATGTTTTCGGTGCCGATCATCATGGTCATACTCTGCGCTTTAAGGCGGCTATGGCCGCGATTGGGCAGGATCAGGAAAAGCTGCAGTTCGTTTTGATGCAGCTGGTAAGATTGATGAAGGATGGCGAGCCCTTCCGGATGTCGAAGCGCACCGGCAAGAGCATTACCCTCTCCGATCTGCTGGATGAGATCCCTGCCGATGCCGCCCGATTCTTCTTCAATTTGAATCGTTGCGATAGCGCAATGGATTTTGATCTGGATCTGGCATTGAAGCAGGATAATGAGAATCCGCTTTATTATGTTCAATATGCCCATGCTCGTATCTGCAGCATCCTGCGTACGATGGAAGAGCTTGGCATCGGCTATCGGGCAGAAGCTCTTGCGGCGGGCGCTTATCAGACCGCCGAGGAGCGGGCGCTGATCCGCGCCATTGCCGGCTTCCCCGAGGAGATTGTTGGCTGCGCCGATGCGCTGGAAACCTCCCGCCTGACCCATTATGTGATGCAGGTGGCTTCCTGCTTCCATAGCTTTTATAATGCCTGCCGTATCAAGGGCGAGAGCGAGGAAATCATCAATTCCCGCCTGATCCTTTGCGTTGCGGCGAAGAATACCATCGCCAATGCGTTGGCGGTTATGGGCATTGAAGCGCCGGAAAAAATGTAATGATCGGATGGCTGATTGCGGGAGCGGCGGCTTTGCTGCTGCTCCTGTTGCTTCTTTATTATTATAATAGCCGCTTTGTTGTTCGCCGCTATACGCTTGAAACAGAAAAGGTGGAGCGGGATCTGCAGATCGTTCTGCTTTCGGACCTTCATAATAAGGTATACGGAAAGGAGAATGCGCCGCTGCTTTCGGCGGTTGCTGCCTGCGCGCCCGATTTTATTGTTATTGCGGGCGATCTTGTGGATAAGCGGCGCCCCAATATCCCGATCGGTGTTTCCTTTGCGGAGGGCTGCGCCGCCATCGCGCCTACGTTCTATATCTGCGGAAATCATGAGCGGGAGCGGGAAAATTTCGAAGAGATCTGCGCGCAGCTCCAAAAGGTAAGGGTGTTGCGGGATGAATGGGTGGAAATCTGCGGCGTAAAGCTGCTGGGCCTTTCCGATCGATGCATTCTTTATAAAAACAGCGCCAAAAAGCAGCTTCGCGCCTTTGCGCGGGAAGAGGGGTATAAGATTGTTGCCCTCCATCGGCCGATGGGCTTTTGGCGGGGGCTTTGCATCTGCAGGCGCAAGGTGGATCTCCAGCTTTCCGGCCATACCCATGGTGGGGTGGTTCATATCCCGTTTTTGGGCCCCTTCTTTGCGCCGGATGAAGGCTTTTTTCCTAAATATCCTCAGGGGCTTTATGAAAAAAACGGCGTAAAATTGATTGTTGGCGGCGGGCTTGGCAATACCCGCCTGCCGCTTCGCCTCTTTAATGCGCCTGAAATTTTGGAAATTTCAATAAAATCAAAAAAACCACTTGAAAAATAGAAAATGATGTGTTATACTATTTCAGCATGAAAACGGATAGTCCTCTGCAGATTGCTCGCACGAATGTCCGATTATGAAGGAGGAACTGTAAAATGGATTTGTTAAAAGCAGTTACAAATGAGCAATTGAAAAATGAAGTTCCCGTTCTTAACGTTGGTGATACCGTTCGTGTCAGCGTAAAGATCAAAGAGGGAAACAAAGAGCGTATTCAGGCCTTTGAGGGTACCATTATTGCAAAGCATAATAATGGCATCTCTTCCAGCTTCACCGTTCGCCGTGTTGCTTACGGTTGCGGCGTTGAGAGAACCTTCCTGGTTCATTCCCCCAATGTTGCAAAGGTTGAAATTGTGCGTAGCGGTAAAGTTCGCCGTGCAAAGCTCTATTATCTGCGTGATCGCGTTGGTAAGGCTGCCCGCGTTAAGCAGAAGGTTTAATTTCAAGAAAAGCGAAAGCTGCATCGAAAGATGCAGCTTTTTCTTTTTATACTTCAAAATTTTTTGTCACAAAATCGCTTTGCAGTTGTTTTATAAAAGAGGGGGGAGGAGAATGATTATAATCAGTATTTCCGCAATGGATAAAGAGGCCGATCGGATGCGAATGGCTGAGATTTATCATCGCTATAAGCGCCTGATCCTTTATCTTGCAAGGGATCGCTTGAAAAGCGAAAGCATAGCAGAAGAAATTCTGGGCGATGTTATGCTGGTAATAATAGAGCGCTTTGATCGTATTTCCGGTTGCAGCGAGGAGGAAATCAAGCGTTTTATCTATATTGTTACGCGCAATATGATTATCAATCGCCTGAAAAAGGAACAGCGTTATTTTGCCCAAAGCGCGGATGAGCTGCATCTTGCCTCGCGCTCAGACCTTTATGATCAGCTTGCTTGCAAGGAAATAATGCAATTTATTTTTGAAATGAATCCCCGCTATCGCGATGTTTTAGAGCTTAAAATCGTTTATGATCTTTCACCTCGCGAAATTGCCAAAGCGCTTGGTATTTCAGAGGGCGCAGCGCGTAAGCGGCTGGAGCGAGCGCGGAAATTGGTAAAGGAAGCAATGAATAAGGAGGAGCATACCGTTGGAATATAGTGAAATTGAGATTTTAAAACAAGCCTTTTGCAATTTGAGGAAGGAAGCAGAAACGGCGCTTCCGGAGGAAAGTGTTTGGATGGTGGAGCCAATTTCTGAAAAGCTGGATGCTCGCCTTGCAAGATTGGTCAATGGCCGCGGACAACGATGGGTCTCTTTTTGGTCATCTGCGTCCAATCGCGTTGCATGCTTTATTGGTGCTTTTTTATTGATCGGCAGCTTATTTTGGAGCATTATTCATATTTCCGGAGTTTTTAATTATCCGGATATCGAGAGGCAAAAGGAGCTTCTGCTCGGTAGGTATGCCTTGACATTGCAATATAATAAAACAACTAAACATAATGCAGCATATAAAGATATATATTTGGATGAAAACGGGGATGAATATGCCTTTGATAAAAAAGGAGAATTGATTTGTTATACCCCGAAGCTTGATGCCTATTCCGGCGATGCGAAGCTTATAAAAACGCAAGTAAGAGCCATTGCCGAAAAAGAATTGCAGCGGCTGTTTCCAAATCAAATGAAATGTTTTGAGCTTATAAGCTGTGAGCGTGAAGATCAATGGAAGCTTTATTATGCGGAATTCATCGGAAAAGAAGGCTTTATTGAAAGGGAAGGAATCGGTGTTGAAATCAGGCTTGATGGCGATATAAAATATTGCCAATACGATCGCCGCCCCGAATTGCAGCTTTTTGATTTGACTCGATTGAATCGATATAATAAGGCTTATATGGAGAGCTGGGCTTTGGATTGCGGCAGGGCAAAGAAAGGGCAAGAAACCATATTGAAAGAGGCACGGTATTATTTGCAAAAAATCGATAAACAATATTTCATTGTGGTCGCCGGAATTTATCAAACAGGCGAAGAAGTATGGAACGAGGAATTTAAATGTCTGATAGATTAATCAGAAGAAAATCGGCAGGGTAGTAATACCCTGCCGATTTTTTATGTTTTTTTGTCACAAAATCGCTTTGCAGTTGTTTTATAGAATGAAAAAGAGCATTTTATAAGAAATAATATTTCTAAAAAGGGGGTGAAACACCGATGTTTCTTGAAATCCTAGAAAGTTAAAATAAAGAAAGGAGCAATAAGATGAAAAGAAAAGTTTTAACCGCTATTATTTTTTGGTTAGCGGTCGTTTTGATCAGCGGCTCTGTTTTGGGTGGGGTTTATGCTGCAAATGCTTCTAAAAAAACGGAGGAGGAATCCGCAAAGCCTTCTCCGATTATAGAACGTACCGATGTTGAAGCAAAAAAAGAGCTGGAATTAAGCGGCAAAAAAATCGACTTGGAATATGATAAAAGCCCTAAGAACGATAAAGATACCTTTGACGTTTATCAGGCGGAAAATCAGGATGAGTATAGCTTTAACAGCGAAGGGGTGCTGACGCATTATAACCCCGTAAATGAGAATCCACTGGAAGAAGTGGAAATTACAGAAGCGCAGGCAAAAGAAATCGCTGAAAAAGAGCTTCTTCGCGTTTTTCCGGAGCAAATGAAAACCTATGAATTTCTCAGCTGCAAGGGCAGAAGTCAATGGACCGTCTATTATGCTGAATTGTTTGGTAAGGATAAGTTTATAAAAGGGGAAAGCATAATTGTTCAATTGGATCTTTTCGGAAATATAAAATATATGCGTTATTATCGCCGCGCAGAATTGGATTCATTCGATACCACGCAATTGGCCGATCTCGAAAAATCCGATGTTGATGCATGGGTATTGGCAGAGGGGAAAAAGAGCTGGGGCGATGATGTTATTTTAAAAGAAGCTCAATATTCGTTGCGAGAGATTGATGGCGAATGCCGAGTAGTTATTCTTCCAAGCTATCAAAAGCCGGATAATTCATTTTGCAATGCAGGAGAGTATTTGATTTATCCTCTTGATGCCGAATGATTACTTTCGCTGAATTTTCCGCAGGGCGGCATCGCCCTGCGGAATTTTTTTATAAAATGCGCTTGACATCTTGCAAAACCCGTGTTACAATTATAAACTGCATCATAATGGAAAAATAGCGCTTGAAATGCCGCTAATATGTAGAAATTTCCAAGAAATTTCGCCATTTTATCGTGCAAAACAGAGAAATTTTCTTCTATTATAAAAGAAACGGAGTGATTTATTGATGCCGAGAGAAAAGGTCTTGGGTAAAAACACAAGAATGAGCTTCAACAAAATCGATGAGATTTTGGAGATGCCGAACCTGATCGAGATCCAAAAGAATTCCTATCAATGGTTTTTGGATTATGGTCTGCGCGAGGTTTTTCGGGATGTTTCGCCCATTACGGACTATTCCGGTAATTTAGTGCTGGACTTTTTGGATTTCACCATGAATGAGGAGCCGAAGTATAGCGTGATTGAATGCAAATCCCGCGATACTACCTATGCGGCGCCGATTCAGGCATTGGTACGCCTGACCAATAATGAAACCGGCGAGCTCAAGGAGCAGGAAATCTATATGGGCGATTTCCCGCTGATGACCGAGAGCGGCACCTTTGTTATCAATGGTGCGGAGCGTGTTGTCGTTTCCCAGCTGGTTCGTTCCCCCGGTATTTATTATGCCAAGGAATTGGATAAGGGCGGCAATCCGCTTTATAAAACGCAGGTAATTCCCAATCGCGGCGCTTGGCTGGAATATGAAACCGATTCCTTTGATGTGATCTATACCCGCATCGATAAGAATCGCAAGCTGCCGATTACGACCTTTGTTCGTGCGCTGGGCTATTTCGCGAGCCGCGATGCTTATAGCCCCTTCAATCATCTGGATTTGGGCAAGAATGAGACCATCACCGATCTTTTCGGTGCAGGCCCCTTCATTACCAAAACGCTGGAGAAGGATACCGCGCATAACAGCAACGATGGCCTGATTGAGGTTTATAAGAAGCTGCGTCCCGGCGAGCCTGCTGCGGTAGAGAGTGCCGTTACCCATCTTACCAATCTGTTCTTTGATGATAAGCGCTATGATCAATCCCGCGTTGGTATTCATAAGTATAATTCCAAGATGGCGCTGGCAGAGCGTATCGTTCATCAGGTAACCGCCGAGCCGGTGGTTGCGCCGATGACCGGTGAGGTTCTGGCGGATGCCGGCGTTAAGATCGATCGCGCCTTGGCGCAGGTGATCGAAGATTCCGGTATCTTTAATGTTAAGATCAGCATCGGCGATACCGTTCTTAATGTATTCTCGAATGGTATGGTAGATGCTTCTAAGTTCCTTTCCTTTGATCCTGCTGAATGCGGTATCAATGAATGGGTTCGTTTCGCTGTTTTGAAGGAAATTCTTGAAAGCTGCGAGAATGAGGATCAGATCAAGGAGCAATGCGCTCTGCGGATCAATGAGCTGATTCCCAAGCATATCATTGTTGACGATATGCTGGCTACCGTAAGCTATTTGATCGGCCTGACCTACGGCGTTGGCCTTTTTGATGATATCGATCATCTGGGCAATCGCCGCATTCGTGGGGTAGGCGAGCTTTTGCAAAATCAGTTCCGTATCGGCTTTGCCCGCATGGAGCGTACCATTAAAGAGCGGATGTCGCTGCAGGATACCGAATCGGTAACGCCGCAGGCGTTGATTAATGTCCGGCCGGTTGTTGCAGCCATTAAGGAATTCTTTGGCTCCTCTCCGCTCTCTCAGTTTATGGATCAGAACAACCCCTTGGCGGAGCTGACCCATAAGCGCCGTCTTTCTGCGCTGGGTCCCGGCGGCTTGAGCCGTGATCGCGCAGGCTTTGAAGTGCGTGATATTCATTATACTCATTATGGCAGAATGTGCCCCATCGAGACCCCTGAAGGCCCCAATATCGGCTTGATTTCTTATCTGGCATCCTATGCCCGCATCAATGAGTATGGTTTTATCGAGGCGCCCTATCGTAAGGTGGATAAGGAAACCGGCAAGGTTACCGATGAAATTGTTTATATGACCGCCGATGTTGAGGATGCCTATACCATTGCGCAGGCGAATGAGCCGCTGGATGAAAACGGCCGCTTTGTTCGCGAGCGTGTTACCGCCCGCCGCCGTGATGAGATCATCGAGGTTGAGGGTAAGTTTATTGATTATGTTGACGTTTCTCCCCGTATGATGGTATCTTCCGCTACCGCGATGATCCCCTTCCTGGAGAACGACGACGCAAACCGTGCCTTGATGGGTGCAAACATGCAGCGTCAGGCTGTGCCCCTGCTGCGTCCCGAAGCGCCGGTTGTCGGTACCGGTATGGAATATAAGATCGCCCATGATAGTGGCGTCTGCATCGTTTCCAAGCGCGCCGGTACGGTTGAATCCGTTTCCGCCGATAAGATCGTTATCAATGTTGGCGGCGGCGAAAAGGATGTTTATGAGCTGACCAAGTTCCTGCGCTCCAATCAGGGCACCTGC
This sequence comes from Eubacteriales bacterium, assembly GCA_045546895.1. Classification (GTDB taxonomy): domain Bacteria; phylum Bacillota; class Clostridia; order Oscillospirales; family QAKW01; genus QAKW01. The sequence goes on from JAZQDS010000070.1 coordinate 11,068, forward strand.
ATCAATCAGAAGCCCATCGTTGATGTTGGCGAAAAGATTGAGGCGGATCAGATCATTGCCGATGGTCCCTCTACCCAGAATGGTGAGATCGCGCTCGGCCGTAATATGCTGATCGGCTTTATGACTTGGGAAGGCTATAACTACGAAGACGCTGTTTTGCTGAATGAGCGTCTGGTAAAGGAAGATCTCTATACCTCTATTCATATT